>NZ_JACHXA010000007.1 GCF_014191775.1 Limibacillus halophilus
CTTCATGTGGATGGCTCCTTCCCTCTGTTGGTTCCAAACAGCACCAGCATGGCACATTGCGATGCCGTTCGGGTGGAGCCGTCCACACCATCAGATAAACGCGAACCAGTCTCGATAGAGCACGACTGAGCTATTTTTCAAGCAGCGATGAGGCCGCGCCACTCGGCTAGAGCAGCAGCACGGCTTAGCTTGAAAGTGGCTCGAGAGGAGAGGCTGCGTTCCCTTGTTGTAGAGGTTGTAGAAGGCGGCGTGGATGTCGGTAAACTTCTGCAACTTTCACATTCGTCTGAAGCGGGCCATTGCTCTAGCTGCGGACAGAGTTCGGAGGGCTAAGCTGAGTAGATGACTTTGCCGTCCATCATCACGAGACGAACGTCGGTTCTCAGAAGAGCCCCCGGGCCTTCGGCAAAGAAATCTCGATCAAGCACGACAATGTCCGCAGCCATTCCCGCTTTCAATGTGCCGGTGATGGTTTCAAGGTGTGCCGACCAGGCGGGTTCACGCGTGCCGTGGCGGATCGCCTCCTCCATAGGCAAAGCCCAATCGGGCCGATGCGGCTTGATCGCATCGTCACTAGGAGACTTGCGGGTCGACGCGATGTACATGTTCGGTAACGCCTCGTACGGTGCCGTCGGCGTGTCCGTACCAAATGCCAGCGGCGCACCGGCCTTCAGGTATAGCGGCCACGCGAACCCGTTGGCGCCTCGTTCAGGGCCCAACTTCTCTAACCAGTTGTCTAGGTAAGCCGGGTCGACATGAACCGGCTGCATCGACGCGGTGATGCCCAGCCTGCCGATCCTCACAATCTGGTCTTCCCGAGCGTACTCCAGGTGTTCGATCCGGTGGCGTCGACCGGACGTTCCGTTGACCTTCGCTGCGTTCTCGATCGCATTGATGGCATCGTCGATCGTCGCATCGCCGATGGCGTGGATGGCAACTTGCAATCCTTCTTTGTCGGCTGCCGCGACCATCGACGTCAGAGCCTTGGCAGGCCAGATTGCTTCGCAGTTGGTGCCGTCGGTATAGGGTTGGCTCAGCGCTGCCGTGCAGCCGTCGATGGTTCCGTCGCCAATGAACTTGATGCCGGTGACCCGCAGTATGTCTCCCTGGTGCTGCCCGGCGAGTTCCGCAGCACGCGCTACCTGCGCCAGCTCCTCGTCCAAGTTCCCAGTCCGCCACATGATGATATGGCCGATGACCCGTGCCGAAAGTTTGCCCGCCGCCTGCAACCGGGCCACGGATTCAAGCACCTGCTCTTCGAGGGCCATCTCGACAATTGAAGTGATTCCAGCCCGCGCGAACGCGCTGAGAGCTTCCAATACCTGCTGGTCGAGTTCATCTTCCGACACGGTGTTCAGGAGCGGCCAAACCATGTTCGACGTCACCGTCTCCTGCAGCCAGCCGGTAGCCTCGCCGGTTTCGGGATCGCGCACGATCTCGCCGCCGACAGGATTGGGCGTCTCGTCATTGATGCCGAGTTCCTCAAGCGCCGCCGAATTCACCCAAGTCGAGTGGAAGTCAAACGCGTCTAGGTATACCGGCCGATCCGGGACAATATCGTCGAGCATTGTCTTGTCAGGCCGACCGTTTGGCACATCGCCATGAACCCAGGCGGTGCCAAGAACTCTTGGCGCATCGGGGTTCTCGTAGGCCCATTGGCGTACTCGACGGCGAATCTCTTCAAGGCTTCCCGCGCCACGCAGCTGCGCCTTGCGCATCGCCGCGCCGGTCATCGCGAGATGAGCATGGCCATCCACGAACCCCGGTAAAATCAGACCGCCCGCTGCATCGATCCGTTTGCTATCGACCCCTGCCGCCGAAGTCGCCCCGTCCGAATCGCCTACATAGACGATCTTGCCGTCCTGGATCACGACCGCTTCCGCCCAAGGCTTTTCCGAGTCCGCTGTAAACACCCGGCCGCCCGCGATCAGAACACTCATTCCCGGCATGACCACCTCGTCCCCTTCAGTTCCCAAGCCTCTAGACAGATACGCTATCGGCGCAGGTAAGATTGTTCAATTGTCCGACTGGTGGAGGGTCCATCACGACCACGGGGAGAAATAGGCTAGGGGCCATCTGCCGATGTTCGCGGCGAGACGGCGAATCGCCGCTCCGAATTGGATTGCGGGGATCGAATTCGAGAGCCAAGCGCGGAACGTCCGCATTCCCTGCAATCACAAGTCAGTTCCCTGCTCGCGCAAAATTTCCCTGGTGTCAGGGCAAACTTGCTTGAGCCGAGGTGAGGTGGGTTTGTAGCCTTAGCGGATGAAAAATCCGTTCCGCTCTTTCAACTCATCGCCGGAAGTGATCCGCCTGACGGTTATGCTGTATATCCGCTATCGCTCCGCCAGGTGGAGGATATCCAGTTCGACCGTCACATTCCCTCCCGCGAAACCTTCAAGCAGGACCGCTCGGCCGCTTTGGCGGCGTTCTGGCGGATGTTTACTCCAGCCAAGTCGGCAGGTTGGCTGGCGCCTTGCCGTTTTGGGCTGCACGGGCGCAGTCCGCAAGGCTGCCAAAGCGCACCTCGCGACCGCAGAGGCCTGGAGCGTAATGAGCGTACTTGCCGGAGTTGGTCATCAAGACGCGCGCTTGCGGCGGAAAAACGGGTTCAGAGATGGAACACCAGCAAATGTCGGGGATCAATTGAACGCCTGCCTTCTCCAACCGGGCGGCAAGACCTTGATCTCGTGCCGTAGCAAGGGTCTCCCGACCTAGGGTTATGATCACCGAAACTGCGGGGTGGCGCCGACGGCCCTCCATAAGCGCGGCGAACTTGCGAGTCTCGGCCAAAGAAAAATGAGGGCTTCCCAAAGACACGAGATCGACGTCTCCACCACCGGCATTAAATCCCTTCCAGGCGCGGGCGAGATCGGCGCGGGTAATGCGAACACAATCGGCATCGTCCGTTGCGGGCCGGTTACCCTCGGGAGTGATTCCCGCCACATGAAGCATCGGCGCCGCCGAGGTGGTGCCGAATGCCGCGCAAAGGGCTCTCAGGTCATCTTCCGACGGCGCGGTGGTTTCCAGGCCCTTCAGGACCGGAATCCTATCGGGTGATAGCTGTCCGGCCAGCCATCCCAGCAGCGGCCACAAGGCATCATCGTATCCTGCGGGCAGTTCAACCTCGATCTTGCGGTGCGCTGCCCTGTTCGCTTCCAGATAGACACCGGCGTGCGGCGCCCGCCCGGTCAGAGCGATACAGAGGTCCAGGAAATCCGGGTGCTTTGCCGTCCGCGCGCCGAGGACGCTGTTGGCATAGATTACCGCATTCGATTCCGACCAACCGATGGCCTCGCCTTCCAACGGCCTGTCATCCAAATGGTAGGGTGCGCAGGTGAAGCTCGGCCGTGCGCCCATCTGCACATAAGCGTCGGCCAGCTGACTGGCCGGCAACCCGAACTCGGGCGGCACCTTCTGGCTCCGCCAATTGACGTAGTCCACCGAGATCGCGTTCATAGTCGTTGGTACGACGACCTTTGCGTTCATCTCCGCCATTGCGGCGGCGAAACGCAGGTTGGCGGGACTGGCATAAATGCAGCCGTCGATGTGGACACGGGTCACGTCAATCAACCGATCAGCACCCTGCAAGGCAGCCATGGCGCACAGTGTCTCCATGGCGAACTTCGCTGCCGGGCCGCGTGCGCCACTCAGGAGGGAGCGATCGCCGGCTGTCAGGTTCAGGTCTGACGCGGACAGAGGCGCGAGCGGCAAGGATAAACCATCGCCCTCGACGGCGGTTTCGGTAATGCGAAGGTATGGAACCTTGGATAGCGCCTCGTACTCCCGCTCGGGGACTCGTAAGACCGCCAGGGGGCGCTCGAACATTCTCCCGGCAATCATCGCCCCCAGGGTGAGGATGTCCTCATCCTCCTTGAAGACCAGCGCCGCAGGCGCATTGCCGTTCAGGGCGAGCTCCAGCAGGACGCCGCTGCCCGTACAGGAGCCGCGGCTGGTAGGCATCAGGACGACACACCCGGTTAGAAGTTGACCGTGTTGGTCGTGGTGGGCATCGATAACACGGCCTGTTTCCGGATCGACTCCACCCCAGAAACTCAGTCCATCGGAGCAGGTCAAAACCGGGCCTTCGACCGCAGCGGGAACGATCAGCTGTGCCATGTGGAGTGCCTTGCTTGTCGTCCGCAAGCCAGGTGCGAGCGGGTCGGGTTGGACGCGGACGGGGCTATGACGCCGCCATCGTGTTTTTTCATCTGGCCCAGGCCGCATACCAATCTCTGAACAGGCGGTGCTGCTGCTCCAGATACTTGCGCTGGCTGTCGCTCAGCGCGTCGGTCTCGTTGAAGTGCGTTGCATAGTTCGCATGACCCTCCAGAACCATGAGGTGCTTATAATAAAGTACCAGATCCGGGCCTTCGTCGAAGGTGGAGAGAACATGCAGTGCATCGTCCAGTTGACGCGCCTTGACGCGAGCCTCCGGGTCGCCCGCCGCGGCTTTCTCGCTAAGCGCCACCAGGTGCAACACCTCTTTCGGCAAGGCGTTCCCGACCCCGGTAATCGCGCCCTTTGCGCCGCAATTCACGAAGCCGTGGTAAACCTGGGTATCAACGCCGATCATCAGGATAAGATCGTCGTCCTTCGACGTGATGTTCTCGGCCGCGTAGCGCATATCTGCAGCGCCGCCGAATTCCTTGAAGCCCACCATGTTCGAATGTTTGGCGCGCAATTCGAAGAACAGATCGGCACGCGTAGCAAACCCGTAGTAGGGGCTATTATAAATGATCGCCGGAATCTCCGGGGCCGCGTTCAGGATGCTCTCGAAGTGCGCCCGCTGAGCCGCTACCGAGGAGCCCCGCGAGAGGACACGCGGAATCACCATCAGGCCTTGAGCGCCGACACGCGCGGCATGCGCGGCATGAGCCGTGGCGCTGGCCGTGTTGACTGCTCCGGTGCCGACGATCGTCGGAATCCCTGCTTCGACGAGGCGGGTCACGCCTTCTTGGCGCTGACTGTCGGTCAGCAGCGGCCAGTCGCCCATCGACCCGCAATAGACCACCGCAGACATGCCCTCGGCGATCAGCTCCCGTCCCCGTTGGACAAGGGCGTCAAAATCGGGGCTGCGATCTGCGTTGCAGGGGGTCATCAACGCTGGAATGCAGCCCGTGAAAATCTTGTTGTCCATCACGTAGTCCTCTTTTGCTAACTTTGTTTTCAGCGATACGCGCCGCTGCCA
Organism: Limibacillus halophilus; assembly: GCF_014191775.1. Taxonomy (NCBI): domain Bacteria; kingdom Pseudomonadati; phylum Pseudomonadota; class Alphaproteobacteria; order Rhodospirillales; family Rhodovibrionaceae; genus Limibacillus; species Limibacillus halophilus. The sequence goes on from NZ_JACHXA010000007.1 coordinate 5,192, forward strand.
TTAATCTGCCTGCTGCCCGCAAGCCCGAGGTGTCGCGCGGGCGTTCTAACGAATCTTGGACAGGAATCTCCTTGTATGCTCTGACTGAGCATCGCTGAAGATCTGTTGAGGTGGCCCAATCTCTTCCATGATTCCTTCATGGAAGTAGGCAACGCGGTCGGAAACGTCCCTTGCGAAGCCCATTTCGTGGGTGACGCAAATCATCGTCATGCCCTCTTCAGCGAGCAAACGCATAGTATCGAGCACCTCACCCACCAACTCCGGATCGAGGGCTGAGGTAGCCTCGTCGAAAAGCATATAGTCCGGCTCCATTGCCAGCGCCCTGGCGATCGCCAAACGCTGTTGCTGTCCGCCGGAGAGGGCACCCGGATAACTATGAATTTTATGGCTAAGCCCGACGTGGTCAAGTTGTTTGAGGGCCAGATCGCGGGCATCCTTCTTGGATAACCCCCTGACAATCCTTGGCGAAACGGCGACGTTCTCGAGCGTTGTCAGATGCGGAAAGCTGTTCCATTGCTGGAACACCATACCGAGCTTTTGGCGCAATTTATTCAGGTTGGTGTTTTTTGCGTGTACTTTGACGCCGTCGACTCTGATCGAGCTGCTCTGGATCGGCTCTAGACCGTTGATGCAGTAAAGCAGGGTGGATTTTCCCGATCCGGACTTTCCCGCCTTTCACGGACAAGTGCGCAATCTCACCATCACTTCAGGATCGCTGGCAGGTTCAACTTGTGCTCACGCGCGCAATCGATGGCGATGTCATAACCTGCGTCGGCATGGCGCATGACCCCAGTGGCGGGGTCGTTCCACAAAACGTTGCCGATGCGCCGGTCGGCGTCCTCGCTGCCGTCGCAACAGATCACCATGCCCGAGTGTTGGCTAAATCCCATGCCGACGCCGCCGCCATGATGCAGGCTGACCCAGGTCGCGCCGCTTGCGCAGTTGAGAAGAGCGTTGAGCAGCGGCCAGTCCGAAACCGCATCGGAGCCGTCCTTCATGGCTTCGGTTTCTCGGTTGGGCGAGGCCACGGAACCCGAATCCAGATGGTCGCGGCCGATTACGACAGGTGCCTTCAGTTCGCCCTTGCGCACCATTTCGTTGAAGGCCAGTCCGGCGCGGTGCCGGTCGCCGAGCCCAATCCAACAGATGCGCGCCGGCAGGCCTTGGAAGGCAATCCTTTCGCGCGCCATGTCGAGCCAGTTGTGCAGGTGGCCGTTGTCGGGAAACAGCTCCTTCATCTTCGCATCGGTTTTGTAAATGTCCTCGGGGTCGCCGGAAAGCGCACACCAGCGGAAGGGCCCGATGCCTTTGCAAAACAAAGGCCGGATGTAAGCCGGGACAAACCCCGGGAAGGCAAAGGCATTCTCCAAGCCTTCTTCCTTGGCCACCTGACGGATGTTGTTGCCGTAGTCGAGTGTCGGCACGCCGGCGCTCCAGAAATCCACCATTGCAGCGACGTGCGCCTTCATGCTGGCGCGGGCGGCCTTCTCAACACTCTTGGGGTCGCTTTCCTGCTTGGCGCGCCATTCCGAAACGCTCCAACCCAAAGGCAGGTATCCATGGACCGGGTCGTGGGCGCTGGTTTGATCGGTGACGATATCTGGGCGTCCATTGGGGACCGAAGCATCGCCTGTCTTCATGCGGCGGACGAGTTCCGGAAAGATCTCGGCGGCGTTTCCAATGAGGGCCACCGACTTCGCCTCGCCTTTGGCAGTCCAGTCCGCGATCATCGACAGGGCTGCGTCGAGGTCTTGCGCCTTGGCGTCGCAGTAGCGGGTGCGGATGCGGAAATCGGCCCGTGTTTCGTCACACTCGACGGCCAGACAGCAAGCCCCTGCCATGACCGCGGCCAGGGGTTGCGCTCCCCCCATGCCGCCAAGGCCCGCAGTCAGAATCCATTTGCCTGTCAGGTCACCGTCGTAGTGCTGACGACCAGCTTCGGCGAAGGTCTCGTAAGTGCCCTGCACGATACCTTGGGTGCCGATGTAGATCCACGATCCGGCGGTCATCTGGCCGTACATGGCCAGTCCCTTCTTATCCAACTCGTTGAAATGCTCCCAGGTTGCCCAATGCGGGACCAGGTTCGAGTTGGCGATCAACACGCGCGGCGCATCCTTGTGCGTGCGGAACACGCCGACAGGCTTGCCCGACTGCACGAGCAGGGTCTCGGTATCCTCCAGGTCCCGCAAGCAAGCGACGATCTGGTCGAAGTCGTCCCATGTGCGCGCCGCACGGCCGATGCCGCCGTAGACCACCAGCTCGTGCGGATTCTCCGCAACATCGGGATGTAGGTTGTTCATCAGCATCCGAAGGGGCGCTTCCGTCAGCCAACTTTTTGCGGTGATCTCGGTTCCGGTTGCGGGAAAGATGTCGCGGACGTTGTGGCGAGGGTTGGTCATGCTGTCCTCCGATCAGGCTCGTTCTAGCCGACGCTGCGGTTGTGATGGTTTGTTGAGTTTGCTGCAAAGAGGTAAACCGACATGCTCATCCCCCAAGCTCCGGCAAACTGAGGTCGTGGGTGAGGCGACCGTCGGCGATCATCGCCGCAGCGCTGGCGATATCATCGGCCAAGTAGCGGTCTTCGGTAACGCGAGGCGCTTCGCTGCGCAGTCGCCCCATCACGCCCTGGAGCGTGGTGCTGGTGTTCAGCGGCGCGCGAAACTCGATGCCTTGAGCGGCGCACATGGCCTCCACGCCAAGAATGACGTTCAGGTTGGCGTTCATCCGGTGCAGCCGCCGGGCGGCATGGGCGGCCATGCTGACGTGATCTTCCTGGTTGGCCGAGGTCGGGGTGGAATCGGTGGAGCAGGCGTGGGCTAGGTGCTTGTTCTCGCTCATCAGCGCCGCCGTCGTCACTTCGGCAATCATCAGACCCGAGTTGAGCCCCGGATCGGGTGTTAGAAACGGCGGCAGGTCGAAGCTGAGCGTCGGGTCCACCATCAAGGCGACGCGGCGCTGCGCAATAGCACCGATCTCGGCCACCGCCAGCGCGATCTGGTCGGCCGCGAAAGCGACGGGTTCGGCATGAAAATTGCCGCCGGAGACGATCAGCCCTTCCTCAACGAGGACCAGTGGATTGTCGGTCACGGCATTGGCCTCGACCTCCAGCGTCCGGCCTGCGAAACGCAATAGGTCGATCGCAGCACCCGTTACCTGCGGTTGGCAGCGGATGCAGTAGGGGTCCTGGACCCGGGTATCGCCTTCCCGGTGGCTTTCGCGAATCTCACTACCCGCCATCAAGGCCGTTTGCGCGCGGGCCACGTCGATCTGGCCCGGATGACCTCGTAACGTGTGGATCGCATCCACCAACGGAGCGGTGGAGCCCATGATGGCGTCGGTGGATAGAGCCGCCGTGACGACTGAGGCGCGGGCGTTGGCCCAGGCGCCGAACAGGCCAACGAGCGCGCAGGCCGTCGAAAACTGGGTGCCGTTGATAAGTGCCAAACCTTCCTTCGGTCCGAGCACGATAGGCGACAGTCCGGCGCGCTTCAGGGCCTCTGCGGCCAGGAGCTCCTCGCCGTCATGGGTTGCCCGGCCTTCACCCAGCATGGCCGCAGCCATGTGCGCCAGCGGCGCCAGATCGCCGGAGGCGCCAACCGAACCTTGATCGGGGACAACGGGCATGACCCCTGCGGCCAGCATATCCTCCAGCAAGCGAACCGTCTCCCAAGCCACGCCCGAAGCGCCGCGTCCCAGGCTGAGGAGCTTCAGCGCCATCATCAGCCGTGTCGTCGCCTGGTCGAGCGCTTGGCCCACACCGCAGCAGTGACTGAGAATCAAATTGCGTTGCAGCTTCGCCGTGTCCTTTGCCGCGATCTTGACGCTGGCAAGCTTGCCGAAGCCGGTGTTCACGCCATAGATAGCGGCATCGCCTGCCGCCGCGTCACGGACCAACTTGGCAGCGGCCTCAATGCCTGCGCGGGCCGATTCATCGAGCCGTATGGGGCCTGTCCCACGCCAGATCGCCTCCAGCGTCTCCAGTGTCGCCTGACCGGGCACGAGCGTGAGCGTCATGTGGTTCCTCCAAAACACGGGCTATGGAGCAGGTCGTGTTAACCAGGTTCCATAGCGCTGGTCACAGCGCAGACCGAAGATGCGGTTCGTGGTCAAAGTGACTGAGGCATTCCTCAGCCGATCTTAGCCTTTGCTCGGCGAAAGAAAACAAGGCCATATTATTTGATCTTTTGTGTTTTATGTCTGCACATAATAATTTGTCAACACAGAATTGATTGACCTTCCCTTTGGCGTTGTCTGTCCCGGGACCGGTATCAGTAGCGGGTGGTCATGCGATATCCGCGCTGATGGACAAGCCGTACGTAGGTAACCGCGCTTTCCCTCCACCAGGTCGAGCGCTCGACCTGCATCAGAGGATCCCCGATCGCACAGCCAAGGTTGTCGGCTAGCGCAGTGTCTGCAGCCGTGGCCGAGAAACTTATCTCGACGTCCGAAAAAGGAATCGTGGCAACCAGCCACTCGTTTGGCCCGACTTTGGAGAAATCGACCGTGCGTGCTTGGGGCAAGGCGGAGAGATTGATCCAGCGATCCTCGACTTGGTAGGGATTGCCGTCAGCGAAGTGCAAACAAACCAGGTGCCGGACCTTTGCCTTTGGGTCGAGCCGCATCCGCGCACGCAACCAGTCTGCCGCGGCAACAACCTCGGACTGGACGAGGGCATAGCGGTAGGTTGAGCCCTGCTCTTCGATCTGCTGTCGTACAATCGGGATATCGAACTTCGCTTGCCGCAGAGGCGACAATCGAACCCGGGTGCCAGCCTTGCGTTTACGCTCGATCAGACCGTCCTCGGCCAGTTCACGCATGGCTCGGTTCACCGTGGCGCGCGCCGCGCCGTAGTGTTCCGCCAAATCCGACTCGTTGGGAACCAGGCTTCCCGGCTTCCATTCGCCTTGCGTGATTCGACGCAGAATATCGGCCTTTATTTCGCGATAGGTCCCTGCCGTCATCCGTCTCTCCACCTTGGTCACAGACAGTGAAACAGCCAAGTTTTTCTTCTCGCTTTCGGTCTGCCTCTACGGTTCGGCCCATATGTTGAGTGACAGCCTTACACGATAAAATCAGACATAAGCTAAGCTAAGTCCAGACAATACAAACCGTGTGGACGTTTCCCCGCCGCTTATGGCCTAATCGGTGCGTTAATTGGCGTACAGGGGCGCAAGCATGCAACTTCTCCGGTTTGCGAGCTATCGCAGGATGCCTTGGAAAAACGGTGGTGGCATAACGCGTGAGATAGCAGCCTTTCCAGAGGGTGCCGACCTAGCCGATTTCGAATGGCGGATCAGCATGGCGGACGTAGCCAGTGACGGACCTTTCTCGCGCTTCGAGGGAGTGGATCGGACCTTATGTGTTCTTGAAGGTTCGATTGAGTTGACCCTTCAAGGCGGCAAGGCCGTGGTGCTTGATCCAAACTCCGCCCCGCTTGGCTTCCCGGCGGATGAGGATGTCGTCGCTCGGCTTCCAGGCGGCCCCGTCAGGGACTTCAATGTCATGACGAGGCGCAAGGCTGCTAAACACCGGGTCGAGTCCTTGGAGATTAATGGTAAAACCGTGCTGAACCGGGAAGCAAAGACATTAGCGATTGTCTGTGCATCCGGAACCGTTGCGCTGAGCGGCAGTGGTGGAGAAGCAAATCTGGAGGCGTTGGATTGCCTGCTGTTTGATCGCGATAGCGTAGATTCAGTTCATGCCGAAGGGCGCGGTAAACTCATTGTAGCCAGGATTCTATAGAACCATACCTTCATGACATCGAACCGCTTGTTCCAAAACAGGGCAGCAGGGTAGCTATGCCGGGATGGGCCGCGACGACGGAAGGACCGGCCTAAATCACTACAATGTTCCAGCCGTCGGCATTGGGAGGGTGGCTCATGTCACGGTTCTTGCGTCAAACATGCGGTTCGGTAGAGCTTGCAGCCGCTAGAACGATCATTCGGTCGCCGGTCATCTACGTACGGAATATTCTTAAGTACTATGTAACCTACAGACTCTATCAGGACCGCATTGAGGGCCTGCGGCAATGATTGCCGCGCTTCGGTGAAATTGTTTTGGGGGCAAAGTCATGATCGTGCTGGACGGTGAGCATCTAACAATTGGCGATGTGGTCGCCATCGCTCGGAAAGGGGACCAATTGGCCCTAGCCGCAAGCGCGGCGGAGAAGGTCCGCGCGGGCGCCGACTATTTGACCGATCTGGTCGCCCAGGGACATCCCATCTACGGTCTGACGACCGGCTTTGGGGCGCTTGACGGCTTTGCCGTCGGGCCGGACAAGGTGCGTAACCTTCAGCACAATCTATTGCGCAGCCATGCCGCCGGCGTTGGGCGGCCGATGGAGCCCGAGGCGGTTCGCGCAATGATGGCAATCCGGGTCAATGTTTTGGGAACCGGTTTGACCGGAATCTCCCCTGAAACCCTGGATGCTCTGATAGCGATGGTGAACGCCGGTATCGTGCCGTTGGTGCCCGAGCGTGGCTCGGTCGGCGCCTGCGGCGATCTTGCACCGCTTGCGCATATGGCTCTGCCGCTGATTGGCGAGGGGCGGGCGCGTCTTGGTAGCGGCGACTTCGAGGCGGCCAAGGGCGTGATGGCGCGGGCGGGCATCCCTTTACCGACGGTCGCTGGCCGCGACGGCATCGCGTTGATCAACGGCACGGAGCAGACGACGGGCATTGGTTGCTTGGCCGCCTATGACGCTGGACGGCTGATCCAAGTAGCGGAAGCCGTTGCGGCGCTCTCGTTGGAAGCGTTAGGGGCGGTTGCCGATAGCTTTGACGAGCGGGTTGCCTTGGCCAAGCCCCACCCGGGCCAGATTGCCACTTCAAGCCGTTTACGTGCGTTGACGGACGGTTCCAAAGCGGTCCTGCCGCCGCGCCCCGAACGGATGCGCGATGCGCTGAGTCTGCGCTGCATCCCTCAAGTCCTTGGCGCGACACGGGATGCGCTCGCCCATTGCTGGCGGACGCTTGAAATCGAGATCAATGCCGCCAATGACAACCCGCTGTTTGGGGTGGCCGATGGCTTCGTCACCTCCAACTCCGGGAACTTCCATGGCCAGGCGGCGGCGGAGGTGCTCGACTATTTGGCCAATGCGGTAACGTCCGCCGCGGCGATTTCGGAACGTCGTGCCGCGCGGCTTGTCGATCCGCACCACAATGGCGGCCTTCCGGCCTTTCTGATTCATCCAGACTCAGCGCCGGGCGAAAACTCTGGGTTCATGATCGCCCAATACACGGCGGCATCGCTGATTGCTGAGATGAGGATGCGAGCCGTACCCGCGGCAATTCAGACCATCCCGACGTGCGCAAACACCGAGGACCATGTGCCGATGGCGCCGCTTGCGGCGCGCCGGGTTGCCTTTGTGGTTTCCACGGCATTCGACGTGGTGGCGATCGAAGCATTGCTGGCGGCGCAGGCCTGCGATATCCGTGGCTTGAAGCCCGCGCCTCTGTTGCAACCGCTTTACCAGGCAGTTCGCGATGTGGTGCCGACAATGCTTCGCGACCGTCTCATGGCCGAGGATATAACTGCGGTACGAAAAGCCCTGCGTGATAGCGGCGTTGCCGGTCCAGATTGGACGTCACACTGAAGGCGGCGAGGCGGCGTTATGGCTGGCCGCGTTGAATCGGCGCTCTTGCCAGCGGAAAGTGGCCGTTGATAATGCCGAGGGTAACAGGGTGCACCAAGATCAAAAGAAAGGGAGAGTGTGATGACGACGACAAGACGTAAGTTTCTGGCTGGCGCCGGTGTTGCCGGTGCTGCGGCAGCATCGGCAACCTTCCCCATGCCTGCGATCGCGCAAGGCAAGATGCAGTGGAAAATGGTAACGGCTTGGCCGAAGAACCTGCCGGGTCCAGGTGTTGCCGCCCAAATGCTTGCTGATCGCATCACCACGCTTTCCAGCGGGCGTATCGAGGTTAAGCTTTTCGCCGCCGGAGAACTGGTCCCGGGGCGGGGTGTCTTTGACGCCGTCTCCGAAGGGACCGCTGAGCTTTATCACGCGGTTCCTGCTTACTGGGGGTCTAAGTCCAAGGGTATTGAGCTTTTCGGATCCCAACCCTTCGGTCTGCGCGCCGACGAGCAGTTTGGTTGGATGGCCCACGGCGGCGGGCAGGCGCTTTACGACGAGATGTACGCACGCTTCAACCTCAAGCCGTTCCTTTGCGGCAATTCCGGACCGCAGTGGCAGGGTTGGTTCCGCAAGGAGATCAACTCGGTCGATGACCTGAAGGGCTTGAAGTTCCGTACGGCCGGTCTGGCTTCAGACATGTATGCCAGAATCGGCATGGCGGTGCAGGCCATGGGCGGCCGCGACATGTTCCAGGCTCTGCAGTCGGGCGCGCTGGATGCCGGCGAGTTCATTGGGCCTTGGTCGGATAGCGCACTCGGTTTCTATCAGATCGCCAAATACTACTATTGGCCGGGCGTCGGCGAGCCGTCTTCGGCGGAGGAATGCGGCATCAACATGAAGGTTTACAATGATTTGCCGGATGATCTGAAGGGTGCGGTCGGCTTTGCCTGTGAAAGCCTCTACAACCCGGTTTGGACCGAGTACACGACGAAGCACGCTTTGGCGCTTCAGCAGCTTGTCGCCGAGCAGGGCGTGCAGGTTCGTAAACTGCCGGATGACGTCATTGTCGCGTTGGGCAATGCCGCAGGCGAAGTGATGGCGGAACTGCGAGAGGACAATGACGAGCTGGTTAAGCGCATCATGGAAAGCTTCCTCGCTTATCGCGCATCGATCAGCGAGTACATGACCTATGCCGACAATGGGCAGATGAACGCCCGTGCGTTGAACTACAAGTACTAAGGTGTAGAGTGCCGGAGGGGCCAGCGCGGTGGGAATCCGCGCTGGCACGCCGGACTTGCGCGTAGGGGAGGGGCTGTGAACAGAACCGCAGACAGGCTCGACATGGTCAATCGCCTCGTTGGCAGCATCGTCCGATGGGCAGCCCTTATCATGGTGCTGACGCAGTTTGCGATCGTGCTGCTACGTTATGTTTTCAGCATCAGTTTTGTCGCGGTCAACGAGAGCGTGCTTTACCTGCATTCCGCGTTGTTCATGTTGGGTGCGGGATATACCTTGCTGGTCGATGGGCATGTCAGAGTCGACATTTTTTACGCCAAAGCAAACGCACGCTGGCAAGCGGCGATCGATCTGTTCGGGCACGTCTTTCTCCTGATACCGTCGATGTCGTTGCTGCTCTACTGGTCCTGGCCGTCGGTGCGCAATGCCTGGGCGATCCTGGAGGGTCCAATTTCGGTTGGGGGTATACCGGCTTCCTTCTTGTTGAAATCACTGATACCGGCTTTTTGCGTACTCCTGTTAATCCAGTCACTGGCCTGTCTGATGCGCAATATAGCGCGTCTGCAAGAGAGACAATCTTGACCCTACCTCTTGATCTCATGATGTTTGCGGCGCTGATCGCCTGCATACTTCTCGGCTTTCCGGTTTCTTTCAGCATAGCGGGGGTGGCAACGCTCTTCGCTGTTCTCGGCTGGGTTTTCGGGGTAATGGACATCTCCTTGCTAGGCGCTTTGGGTCAGCGCGTCTTCGGATTGCTTACCAACACAGTTTTGATCGCCATACCGCTATTTGTTCTGATGGGCGTGATCCTCCAACAAAGCCATATAGCCGAGGATCTCTTGGAGACCATGGGCCGGTTGTTCGGCCGACTGCGCGGCGGGCTGGGCGTGTCCGTGGTGCTCGTCGGGGCCTTGTTGGCAGCGTCTACAGGGATCGTGGGAGCGACCGTCATTGCAATGGGGATGATTGCGTTGCCAACCATGCTGCGCAATCGCTACAACCCGGAGCTGGCGTCTGGCATCGTTTGCACGGCGGGTACCCTTGGCCAGATCATCCCGCCGTCAACGCTTCTGATCATCTTGTCCGACGTGATGTCCAATGCCTACCAGCAGGCGCAGTTCGCACAAGGTAAGTTCACTGTCGAGACCATTTCGGTAGGGCAGATTTTCGCCGGTGCTTTGCTGCCTGGCTTGACCCTTGTGGTGATCTACATTCTCTACGTTTTAGGGCGCGCATGGCTTTTGCCCAACGATGCGCCGGCGGCGGTGCAACTGGATGACAAGCCATCGGCTTTGGAGGTCGCTATCGCCGTCCTGCCGCCGGTACTGCTGATTGTTGCAGTGCTAGGCGCGATTCTTGGTGGCGTGGCGACGCCCACCGAGGCCGCTTCGGTCGGGGCTATCGGAGCACTTTTAATGGCCGGACATAGGCTGGGCGCCAAACCTTGGTTGATATTGGCGGGGGCAGGAAGCTTATTGTTACTGGGCATTGTGTCGGGTCTGGCGCCCGTACATCTGCAGCGAAGCGATGCAGGGACCTCGGATTGGGTGCAAGGCGGCCTCTATGCAATGTTGGCTCTGCTTGGGATGGTGGCCATCGTGGCGGCCTTGAAGCGCGCCTGGACCGCCGACATTCTTAAGCCTGCTCTGACATCGACGATGACCGTTACCTCGATGATCTTTGCAACCATTCTGACCGCCAGCATGTTCTCGCTGGTCTTTGTCGGATTAGGGGGCGAGGCGCGCATCGAGCAAATTTTGACCGCCATGCCGGGCGGCGCCACCGGCGCCCTGATTTTTTGCATGGCCCTTATTTTCGTCCTGGGCTTCTTCTTGGATTTTGTTGAGATCACGGTCATCGTGCTGCCGCTGATTGCACCGATGCTGATTCTGATGGGGCATGACCCCATATGGTTGGCGATCCTGATCGCGATCAATTTGCAGACATCGTTCCTGACGCCGCCCTTTGGCTTCTCGCTCTTCTATCTTCGAGGCGCGGCCCCGCCGGAGATAACGACAGGGCAGATCTATGCGGGGGTCGCGCCGTTTATTCTGCTGCAAATCGTTGGTGTCGCCATTATTTGGATGATTCCGGCCATCCCCACCTGGCTCCCTTCTATCGTGTTCTGAGTCGCAACCTTTTGCCACTGCCGGGGTGCTGCAGCGGATAAAAGCCTTTGACAGGCTGTAGTGGCCCGCTAGCGTTCGTTTGGTTTACTCGCTTGGAGGTCTATTCGGTGCCTCAGCACACTTCACCCCTGACGCTGTTCCGGAACCAGACGTTCCGGATGCTTTGGATCGCTGCGCTTGCATCGAATTTCGGAGGACTGGTGCAGGCGGTGGGTGCAGCCTGGATGATGACGACCCTTTCTGATTCCCCCAGCATGGTGGCGCTGGTGCAGGGCTCGATCACCCTGCCTATTATGATCTTCTCGCTGTTGGCCGGTGTTTTCGCCGATAACTTTGACCGGCGGAGGGTCATGCTGATCGCTCAGTGCTTTATGCTGGGTGTGTCTATCATGTTGGCGCTGATGGCCTTTGAAGGTTGGCTTTCGCCGTGGCTGCTTCTTGCCTTCACCTTCCTGATTGGTTGCGGCACCGCGCTGCATAACCCGTCGTGGCAAGCCTCGATGGGGGATATCGTGTCGCGGGAGGATTTGCCGTCAGCGGTGGCCTTGAACAGCATGGGATTCAATCTGATGCGCAGCGTTGGGCCTGCGGTTGGCGGCGCCATCGTGGCCATCGCAGGCGCCGCAACCGCCTTCGCGGTAAATGCGCTTAGTTATGTTGCCATTATCGCCGCACTGTTCCGCTGGAGGCCGCCGCCGCCCAAACGGCACCTGCCACGCGAGCCTTTCGGTAGCGCCTTTTCGGCAGGATTGCGTTATGTCGCAATGTCGCCAAACCTGATTCGTGTGATTGTTCGAGGTTTCGTCTTCGGCCTCTCGGCAATCGTCGTTTTGGCGCTGTTACCACTGGTGGTGCGCGATATTCTACTGGGTAAGGCGTTTATTTACGGCGTCATGTTGGGTTGTTTTGGCGTTGGTGCTGTCGGCGGTGCCTTGCTGAACGCGCGCTTGCGGGAACGCTTCGCCAACGAAAAGATAGCGCGTGGCGCATTTCTGGCGTTCGCCGCCAGCAGCGTATTGCTCGCATTCAGTTCAAATTATGTCGTGAGTGGAGCCGCCTTGTTTGTGGCCGGGGCATGCTGGGTCGTCGCCCTTTCGATGTTCAACGTCACAATCCAGCTTTCAACGCCGCGCTGGGTGGTGGGCCGGGCACTCGCGCTCTATCAGACCGGGACCTTCGGCGGCATGGCGGCCGGCAGTTGGATTTGGGGGGCGGTTGCCGAGAACTTCGGCGCCGATCAATCCCTGCTGGTTTCGGCCATAGTGCTTGTGTTTGGTGCGTTAATCGGCTTGCGGTTACCCTTGCCGGAGTTCGGGATGCTCAATCTCGACCCGCTCAACCAGTTTCGCGAGCCGGCCCTGCGATTGGACCTGACGCAGCGGAGCGGTCCGATCATGATCATGGTCGATTATGTGATCGACCAAGAGGATGTGCCGGAGTTTCTGTCAGCGATGAGCCTTCGGCGCAGAATCCGTATTCGTGACGGCGCCCAGCAATGGGCGCTCCTGCGCGATCTGGAGAATCCCGATATCTGGACGGAAAGTTATCACGTGCCGACTTGGGTTGAGTACGTGCGTCACAACGAACGTAGGACACAGGCCGACGAAGAGGCCTATGCGCGCATTCGCGCCCTACACAGAGGCCCGGAGAAACCCAGGGTGCACCGCATGATTGAACGGCAAACCGTGCCGCAGCATGATGATACGCCGCTTAAGCCGGAGAGCGGAGGCAGATAGTTTCCGATCGGTCCACGGACTCTGCCGGTCCGAAGAATCAACCGCTAGACAGAATTCTGCCGGAGGGTGCGTTTTTCGACGTCGTATCCTAGATGAAGCCATAGGGTTTTCTTGAACTCGGCCACGGTCCCGGTCATGTCGAAATCGTCAAGGATGAGTGATCGTGCCAAAACGCCGTCCAGGCTGGCTGAAATCATCGTGGCCACCGCGGCGGGCTCGACTTTTCTGAAGATGCCCTTCTCGATTCCCTCGCGTATGAACTTCTCGAGGATTTCTCCCTCGTGCCGGTAGAATCGCTCCACCGGCTCGTTGGCATCGGGCAAAATTTCCATCAAACCCTTCAGGTCGAGACTGATTTTCACCACATTGCGCAAGCGCTTATGCAGAACAACGTGAACATCAAACCACGCGCCAATCGCATCGGCGGCGTTGTCATAGTTCTTGCTGTCGCTATGGCTGCTGAAAAGCTCGAAGGCTTCGTCGATGGCATTCTCGATAGCAGCACGGAAGAGCTGCTCTTTACTTTCGTAATAGTAATAGATCATCGCGCTGTTGATGCCCGCAGCGCGACTGATATCCCGAATGGTCACGGACGCAAAATGGCGCTCTGCGAAAAGGTCCAGTGCAATGCGAGCAAGGTCGTTGGCTCCGGGGCTGGCTTGATCAGCGCTCCTTCTGCCAAGCCTGGGCTCGGTCTTTCTCTTTTCTTTCGTGCTTCGAACCATTCTCACTTAGCTTCCGAAATAGAAATTGACTACCATCATGACCCTTGGAGACTGGCGGTTCGTGGGGCCCTGGCCCAACCGCCCACTTATCCAGAGTCAGTATAGGTCTTTGTCTCCGAAATTACCGGGTTGTTAAAAACGATCATTGTGAACACGCCAAGCGCGAACCGCACTCCGACTTTTTGCTTATGATTGCCAAGCGGTCAACCCGGATTGTTGGTGTGGGAGTCATCGTCCTTTCTCAGCCGCCTTTCAATCGGTCAGAATCGAGAAGGTCGTGACGCCGGTATCATCCACTCCAAGTCGGCGCCAAGGCCTTCATTTCGAGCTGCGGGTGCGTTGGAAACCGGCTTAGCCGCAAGCAAGTATCGCTGCTTGCCCCTGCCGGGCGACGTCCGTCGCTATTACCTTCCTTGCCATTTTCTCGATCAGGATTGAGAGCTTTCGGCCTCTTCGGTTGCGATCAATTGCCGCTATCGGGAGGGGAATATGACGTGGGCGCGCGGGCTGACCATCAAGAGCAAAAGCGGAGGGGTGAAATTTTTATCGAAGTTAAATAACTGATTGATTAAATCATAATTGAAGCTAGTCTGATTGTCGGTGGCTCGAACGGGGCCGCTCCGAAGGGGGAAAATTCAATGCGGAATGGGCGCCGCTCGACACGATTGGGGATGCCAGTGTGTCCGGGCAAGAAAGAGAAGCGAACAGCGCAGCGCTCGAACTGCATAAGTAAGATCCAGGAGGACATTTGATGGCTCAGTACATCCTTTCAGACCCAAATTTCAGCGATGGCACCCGCAAGGAAGTCATCGAACAGATTGTCAATCCGTTTCGCGACCGCAAGGGCGTCAAGCTCATCGGTTATGAGCCGGACGCAGATTTTGATCGCCTGCCCGTCGAGGTTTTGGGCCGTCCCGAGGCCGTTCGAGAGGCATTGCTGGAGTCCGCGGCGAAGGCCTACGAACTCATTGACATGGAACAGCAGCACGGCCGCCACCCACGTATCGGAGCCGTCGACACGATTGAGATTTATCCGGCAAAAGACATCACGGTAGAAGAGTGTCGGGACTTTGCCGAGGAGCTTGGTAAAGAACTATTCAAGCGCCACGGCGTTCCTATTTACTTCACCGGCAAGAATGCCCGTAAGCCGGAGAATGAAGGCCTGACCTTCATCCGCAAGGGCAACTACGAAGGTCTTCGGGATGTTGTCGAAACGGACCCGAACAGGGCACCCGACCTTGGGCCGGCGAAGCTGCATCCGACGGCCGGAGCCACCATTGTTGGCGCATTGGACGAACATGACGCTTACTTCAACGTGGTGCTCGATACGACGGACCTGGCGATCGCCAAGAAGCTGGCCAGCTACGTGCGTGGCAGGACCGGTGGCTTCACAAATATCCAGGGCGTTATTGGCTTGCCGCAGACACACCGTCGAACTGGAAAGGCTTGCACGATTGTTTCCTGCGAGGTCAGCAATCCGCTCAAGACACCTCTGCACCGCATTTACAATCTGCTCAAGTCGGAAGCCGCGCGATACGGCGTCAATGTGATAGCGGGCCAAGTTTGCGGAACCATCGCAGCCGAAGTTCTTGTGCAGACTGCGGAATGGTATCTGCAGCTCGAAGCCATCAATGGGCCCTGGGATTACAAATCCCAGATCCTGGAAAACCACCTTCTCGAGCTGGAGGGCTGACCACCCGCTTGGGCTCGACTCTATCCATTAACCCGTGACTCAGACAGCTCCCGAGAAAAATAAGAGCTTCAACGCCGAGAATCCGGGGCTGTCTGGTTACAATCATCGGGACTGGGGAGGACCGAAAAATGGAAACCGTACTACCACAGCAGGGCGGGGTCGCTCGGCAGGAAGCCGAGTCTGGCCCCCAAATGAGGCGTGACGTCAATTGGTGGCAAGTCGTGTTTATTGCAGCAGGCTCACCGGCGTTGGTTATGTTCAGTCTTGGCGGCATCTCGGCCGTTACAGGCACAATCTCACCATTAGTTTGGTTCGTTTCGGTCATGATCGGCTTCGTGGCGATTTTCACCTACGCGGAAATTGCCGGGATGCACCCCAATAAATCAGGGGGTACAGCGGTTTACGGCGCGACGGCCTGGGTTCGATACAGCAAGATCATTGCGCCCATGTCCATTTGGTCAAATTGGTTGGCCTGGAGCCCGATCCTGGCAATTGGATCGGGTTTGGGCTCAGGATACCTGTTATCCATCTTTCTGCCGGCCGACCACGCGCTGAATACCTGGCAACTGACACTCATCGATCTCGGATTCTTGAAGAATGATCTCTCGATCCGAATCAATACGCAGTTCATCGTCGGTACGGTCTTGATGGTGATTGTCTGGAGTATCCAGCACGCTGGTATTTCCAGAACAGCCCGTGTTCAGATCATCTTGACCCTAGGTGGGATCATTCCCCTGATGTTTGTCACGATCATTCCGCTGATCGTCGGCAAGGTCGAGATGAGCAACTTCACGCCTTTCGTACCGCTCAATGGCGAGTGGAATCTTGATGGCTGGGGCTTGATGTTGGGCGGCATGTTCCTGGCTGCCTGGTCTGCTTATGCGGCTGAGAATGCCGTTTGCTACATGAGCGAAATGAAGGACCCCAGACGTGAGGGCGCTAAAGCCATTATCTGGTCCGGCGTGCTTTGCGTCGTGCTCTATTCGCTCGTCCCATTTGTGTTCCAAGGGGTTCTTGGCACTGAGTACATGCTTTCTCCGGGGATTGTGACCGGTGAGGGCGTCGGCGTAGCGCTGGCCAGTATGATCGGCGGCGGCACGATTATCGGAAAAATCGTCGTCGTTATGCTGACCTTCACACTATTCCTGGCGATCATGACGGCAATGGCTGGGTCTTCCCGGACTCTCTACCAGGGCGGACATGATGGTTGGATGCCCAAATTCCTCGACAATCTGAATGAGAATGGGGTGCCGACGCGCGCGATGTGGACGGACCTTGCGTTCAACGCATTGCTTCTCTTGATGTCCGACTATCTATTCGTCCTGGCGGTCTCGGCCGTCAATTACGTTCTGTTCCACTACCTGAATCTGAACGCGGGGTGGATTCATCGGATCGACAATGCACGTGCAACACGGCCTTATCGGGCACCATTCCTGCTGTTCGTGGGAGGCATCGCCCTGGCCTATGTGAATGCCTTCCTGATTGGTGCGGGTGCCAATCTGTGGGGCAACTCGATCCTGTTCATCGGACTCGTCGCCGCCTTCATTTCCACGCCTTTGTTCTGGTATCGGCACCATGTCGTGGACAAGGGCAAGTTTCCAGAACACATGCTTGCCGACTTGATTCCGGAGGGGGAAGACGACGTGGGGCCGACAAAGGCCGGGAATCTCCCGTACCTGGCCTTAGCCGGCGGCGTTGTGGCGATGATGGCCGGTTATGTCACCTTCTGGCTGGTTTAGTTAGGAAATGACTGTTGGTCTCGGTTTTGGAGGCGCCCGAAAGAGCGCCTCCATCACCACAGGTAATCAAACAAACTAGAGGCTTTAAAATGCTCGTGAAACATACCGTTGAAGAATTCAGTAGGGTATTGGCTTCGGACGCTCCGGCGCCTGGCGGCGGAAGTGTTGCAGCCTTATCTGGTGCGCTGGGCGCCGATTTGGTCACTATGGTTTGCAATCTGAGTATCGGGCGCGAGAACTTTGAAGCGCACAGCGACGAGTTGAAGCGTTCTTTGGCAAAAGCCCAGGCACTTTCAGCCAGTCTTCTCCAACGTGTCGATCTTGATACCGAAGCTTTCACCGGTGTTATGAAGGCTTTCAAGATGCCAAAAGCAACGGATGAGGAGAAGCTTGCCCGCAGTTCTGCGATACAGGCAGGGTACCAGGATGCAATTCAATCGCCGCTCGGGATTGCCCGCGAGTGTGTTGCGGTTCTGGAACTTGCAGAAGGCCTGTTGGGGCGCTCCAATCCCAACGCCCTGAGCGACTTGGGGGTGGCTGCGCAACAGGCTTATGCCGGCCTTGAAGGGGCAATCATGAACGTCAGGATCAATATCCCGAGTATCAAAGACGCGGCCTTTGTTCAGGCGGCATCATCAGAGGTTGAAGAGCTTCTCGGCAAGGGTTCGGCAATTTCTGAGCGTGTGCACGGCTACGTCACCGCGAACCTGACTTGAGGATTTAGTTCTTGTTGCCCCGGCCCCAGGGTCGGGGGCAAGTCATTCGCCATCAAGCACGCACCAATACCTTTCTCTAATGCATCGCCTGACATCGCAGTGTGACCGCGCTATCTTCGGTTTGATTTTGAGGGGACCGATTGAATGAGCGATCCATTGGGTGATGCCGCCGATTCCTTTGCGCTTAATATCGGCAAGCGCATTCGTTATTTTCGAGGGCTCCGAGGCCTGTCGCTTTCAGAACTGTCGAGACAGTCGAGTATCGCCAAGGGCACCCTGTCCCGCCTCGAATCGGGCCAGGGAAACCCTACGATTATGACCCTTGCATCCTTGGCTTTGGTTCTCGATGTCACGCCGAGCGATTTCATCCAATCTATGCCTGGATCATCAACTTCGGACGCCCGCTCACTCGCGGGTCCCGGACTGCAAATGCTGTTCATACATCGCACGGTATCGAACGCTGTGTGGGAACTGTACGAAACAACAATACCGGCACTAAAGGAGCCAATCGTCTCTAAGACACACAGAGGCGTTGAGCACCTGTTGATGTTGGACGGCGAGGCGGAGGTTGGGCCGATCAATGGACCTGTGTGGATTAAGAGCGGTCAGCACACGTCCTTCGCCGGGGATGTGCCGCATCTCTATTGGTCACCCAAAGGCCCGTCGCGCCTTTACTTAATGATGGAGTATCCCCTATCGGAATCCTCGCAAGACGATAAACCGTAAAGTGCGGTTACCAGATTACCCAACCACCATCCACATTGAGAGTATGGCCGGTAATATATGATGCGGCGGCAGAGGCTAAGAACACCACGGCGCCAGCAATTTCGTCAGGCTGACCAACCCGCTTCATTGGAATTTTTGCAGTAGTCAGATGCTCGAAGTAGGTGGGGTCGGTCAAGTAGCGGCGCGTCATTTCGGTGTCAATGTACCCTGGGGCAATGGCATTGACGCGGATGCCCGCCCCGGCCATCTCAACAGCGAAGTTCTTGGTGATTTGAATAACTGCAGCCTTGGTGCCGTCATAAGCCGAGGAGATGGGGCCATCCACCACCATGCCGCCGATGGACGCGATGTTGACGATTGCGCCGCCCATTGACCGTTTGATCATTGACCGGCAGACGTGCTGACTCATTTCATAGACAGCGCGAAAGTTAACCTGAACAGTGATGTCAAACTCTCGTAAGTCATAGTCAAGAGCTGCCCCCGGGCGGGATAGGCCTGCGTTGTTGACCAGGATATCTATGCCTTCGAAGTGTTGATCGCAGAACGCAACTGCGTCCCGGATAGAGTCGCTATCTGTTACATCCAAGCTCCTGACGATGATCTCGGTATCTACGCCGTCACGCGTTGTGGGGACCTGTTCCATCGTGTCGATATTCAGGTCCGTTGCGATCACACGCGCACCAGCCTCGGCTAACGCCACCACTTGAGCGCGGCCAAGCCCCCCACCCGCGCCAGTTACGAGGGCGGTTTTGCCCTCCAAGCTGAAAGCCTTCATTTTAAGCCTTTCTCGCATTGCGATGTTTGGCGGCCCTTACTCAGACAGACCGCCAAACATCGTTTGATATAGGTAATCTACGACGCACGAACCGCGTCCGACGAGCCAACATGGGTAATGGCTTGTTCGGACGGTAGCGATGCCTTCGTAATTTTGCTAACTGCGAAAACCAGGATCCCGCTCAAGAAGAAGGCAGGCACCATTTCATAAAGGCCAAAGGGCGTGCCCATTTGCTTCCAAGCCACAACGGCGATAGCGCCGGAAAGCATCCCGACCAACGCACCGTTCCTGGTTACTCCCTTCCAGTAGAGCGAAATAAGGATCAGGGGTCCGAATGCGGCTCCAAAACCGGCCCAAGCATAGCCGACCAATCCCAAGACGCTGCCGCCTTGCAACGCTAGGATGAATGCGATGAGCGCAACGACAACTATCAAAGCCCGGCCGATCCATACCAGCTGGTTCTGTGATGCATTACGATTGAGCAGCGCGCGATAGATATCCTCGGTGAGCGCCGACGACGTAACCAGCAACTGAGAATCCGCAGTGGACATGATCGCCGCGAGTACGGCTGCCAGCATGATGCCGCCGATCCAAGGGTTCATGACCGCCCCTGTAAGGGCTAGGAACACTTTTTCGGGGTCATCTAGTGGCGTTTCAAAGTAAACGATACCAGCCAATCCAACAAGCAAGGCACCGAACATGGAAACCAGGACCCAAGTCATGCCGATTCGGCGGGCTGCCGGAATCTGCTCAGGGGATCGAATGCCCATGAAGCGAGCAAGGATGTGCGGTTGACCAAAATAACCCAGTCCCCAGGCCATGCTGGAGACGATAGCAATCAATCCGAAAGTCCCGCCAGCGCTCCAAGTACCGCTCACGGCGTCGAAAGAAGTTTGGCTGCCAAGTGCTAGCAACGTCGGTTCGCGGGCTTCAATGCCTTCGACAAGGTTACTGAATCCACCAACAGCGAACACGGCAATCAAGGGGACGACGACTAGCGCAAAAACCATCAACAATCCCTGCACCACGTCAGTGTAACTTACGGCGAGAAAGCCACCAATGAAGGTATAGACGACGACAACGGCAACGCTGAGCGCCACGGCCGTTGTGAACTCGACGCCAAAAACCTCACCGAATAGGAGGCCACCGGCAACAAGGCCGGAAGAAACATAAAGCGTGTAGAAAATAAGAATAATAATGGCTGAAAAAATACGTAGCACCCGTGTCCTATCTTCAAAGCGGTACTCAAAAAATGCGGAGATGGTCAGGGCATCATTTGCTTGCTCGGTGTAAACCCGCAGTCGCGCAGCCAGAAATTTCCAAGACAGATAGATGCCTACAGCAAGGCCGAATATCATCCAGACGGCGTCGAGTCCCGCAGCATAGGCCCAGCCTGGAAGACCGAGGAGCAACCACCCGCTACTGTCGCTCGCATGAGCACTCAATGCCGCTGTCGTGCTGTTCAGTCGGCGTCCGCCCAGAATGAAGTCGCCAAGCGTGTTTGTACTCCGGTAGCAGTAAATGCCAATGAACACCATCAACGCCAGATAGGCGCCAAAGGTGATGAGTGCAGGAAATGACATTCCAGACATGTGTAACCTCCCCATTCACATGATGACTATGCGGAACCCGTGGCTTTAGTTATTCAGGTCCGCAACGATTGAGCCGTTGCCCAACAGGAAATCGACAACCGTGATCTCGGCGCCGACGATGGCCTTGACGCCAATTTTGGGCAAAGGGTCGTCGTCGTTGCCGCCGAGCGTCAGCGTGGCAGAACCCGGGATTGTCTCTTTGAGTTTGATGTCGCCAAGGTCGTTTCGAATGACTTGGTAATAGTCGAACCCAGAACCATCCGCGGCGGCAAAGGTTTTGATCTGCAAGCGTGGATGCATGACTGGCTTTTCGAAGGCAACATCGCTGGGCGTGAAGGTCACATCGATCAGCGTTGCCCCGCGACGCACGACTTTGCCGGTGGTGCCGTCTCGGCCTAATGTGACCTCTGCAATCTTCTTGGGATAACCCCAAATTTCCCGACCCGCCGCCAAGGAGTCGTCCGACGAGACGTATTCTAGCGCTACATGCGCGCCTACGATGCTGTCATACCGCGCCGGAATGACCAGGCCGGCTTCCGTGTAACTTCCGAGGGGGCCAGCGTCTGGAGCGTCCATAACGAAGACCTCGCAAGTGTCGCCAACCAATTCAAACTCATCGGGCAAAAACCGGGTTAGCGCTGCCGGGTCGCATTGGCAAAAGACGCTAATCTTGCGGACGTTCCTGTAGTGATAGGGTAGTTCGGCGTAAAGCGGCGCGATGTGTGGCGTAGAAAAGGGTCTTTGCATATCGGGACGAACTCCGGTCAATAGAATCGTTCATTAAAATGAACGATAACCGAAGCTGACGTCAAGCGATTCCGAAAAAACGGAATGCGAGCGTTTACCAGGCAACCCCTTACGGTCTAAACGAACTCTCGACTAAGGGTCTTTCTTACTCATCTTCCAGCCTACCAGACTTATTCCTACCATCAAACCGTGATGGCCGAAAATGATCGCCCAGTCATGCGTATGGGCCGATAGGATGTTCAGAGACGAACCGCTAGCCCTTGGATACTTGGCAGCCGTCGTCATCGCATAGAGCGTCGTGAGAGTCCTTGGAGCTGCTTGGCACGAAATCCCGTTGGGTCTCGGCCATCAGCGTAGCGATTTCCGCACCGATGCGCAGCTCGGATACCTGGCCAAAGTAATGCGCCCTCAAGGAACCGGCAGGGTCTATCAACAGCAGACTGGGGGTGCCGCGCATTTGGTAGGATTGCATGGTTTTGGGCATGCCGGCCTCGCCCGCCTGATCGACACCGACGGGAAAGGTTAATCGATACTCATACAGGAATGCTTCGAGGGAGACAGGAGTCATCGCTGCGTGATGTTCGAAGACGCTGTGTAGGCCAATGACAGAAACTTTGTCTTTCGGAAAGGTGTCATGGATTGCCTGGGCCAGCGGCAATCCATGGCTCACACAACCGGGACAAAGCATCTGAAAGGCTTCGATGACCACCACTTTGCCCAGGAGAGCGGCCAAGTCGAGGTCTTTGTCCGTGTTGAACCAACGTGAAACTTGAAGGGCTGGGGCTTGCGGGCTGGACGCAGGCATGGGGTCATCCTCTAAAGCAGTCAATCGATCTTGCCGGGCAAGCTAAGGTCATTGGAGGCAATATCAAAGATATCAACGACGCAGAGCAAGGGCGCATGGACGTTGGCGTTCACACGCAGGGCCGCCGTTACCCCGTCGTAGGCGGCGCCGGTTATCAGATCTGGCTCGGCGAAAGCCACTGTGACCGTGATTTCCGGACCATCGAACAGGGGTGTGAAACCCGGGCTATCTATGAAGATCGGCAAGCCGGGCCAAGTTGCTGGCATTCGGGGTGTCTCGCCGGCAGGGATGTCACGCACAGCCAAGGCACCGGGGCCGCAGGCCTCGGTTGGTGTAAGGACGACCCAGTGGCTGTGCCATTTTGTGCCATCGTTCGTCGGGTCGCCGTCGCCGTCTTCGTCGTAAAGTGGCGTGTCGTCGAAATCTGGATGGCTTGTTGCCGCCAAGGCGAGGATGCCGGTTTTCCCTTCGAAGCCGACCGTCGCGGGGTCTAGCGACGTAGGCCAGACGTAGGACAGTACCGCGGCGCCACCCAACGCACCGGCGGGTGTAGGTATTTCTGATCCGGCAAGGCCATTCGTTGTCATGCGGAAAGTTACCATCCGGCCATCCTGATGGGCGTGGGCGGCGAGGATATCGAAGGCCATCGGCTTGGACGAATCCGCCGCGGACGTCACCGCGTCAGGCTTATCTATGGCATGGCTGCCATCGGCCATGGCCGGAGTTGCGACCAACACTACGGCGAGGGCACTCAAGGGTAGGCTCTTCATGTCTGGCTCCTAAAGGATTCAATCGGTTCAGCATTAATAGTAGCGAGTCGATATTATTGCAAATGAAATTTCGACTCGCTATAAATTTGTCATGGCAAACGATTCACCTGCGCAGATACGCTCTTTGATCGATCGTCTCGCTCGTCTCGATGCCGCCGAGGCCTGGTTAGGCGATCTCAATCCGGCGCAGGTTGCCGCCTTGAGCTACCTTTCGCGAGCAAACAGGTTCTCCCGCTCCCCGTCCCAGGTCGCCGACTATCTTGGAGCAACGCGCGGCACCACGTCTCAAACGCTCAAGGTGCTGCAGCGAAAAGGGTACTTGGTGGAGCAGCGGTCGCTTTCCGACCGCCGCAGCATTTCCTATTCGGTCTCGCGTGAGGGTCAGGCCCTCGTGGGTGACGAAGCGCCGATCGAAGCGGTCTTGCGGTGTCTGGATGGCGCTCAGGCCGCCGCGATTGAACACACTTTACGTGAGATACTTCAGGCCTTGCTGGACAAGCGGGGCGGGCGCGCTTTCGGCGTTTGCCGAACCTGCCGCTATCACCAGAAACGCGGCGCGGGCGGGTTTTGCACCTTGCTTTCAGAGCCGCTGAAGGAAGAGGAGACCACACAAATCTGTTTTGAACACAAAGCGCCTCAACCTGCCCATAATTGATAGCGCACGAACATCTTCCTTCCGACGTTACGCTGATCGCCAGAAAACTTCGGGGATTCCTAAGCCGGGGTGGCAAGCAGGCGGGACTAGCCGACCCCGGTGCTGGAATAGCCCGAAGGGGCCGGACAGACCCTATAGTCTCAGTTTCGCCGTAAGAGCTCGTAAACCCGCAACTCTTCGAGCTTTCCTTTGACTCGCTGCATCCCTTTGTCTTCAAGGCTGAAATCCGCGGTCAGGGAATCGGCGATGTTTTCGCTGACAAGCACAATGGATTCGGCTTGGGGGTTAACAATCTTTCCCAAGCCTTCCAGCCTTTGCGTGGTGTTAACCGCATCGCCGACGATCGTGTAGTTTATGCGCTCCGGGGCGCCGATATCACCGACGACGACCGGACCTGCGTGAATGCCGATTCTTATGCGGACCGGCCTCAAGCCCTGTTTGATGCGGTGCTGATTGTCGGCGGCAATCGCTTTTCGGATCTCCAAAGCAGCCCGTGCGGCTGAAACAGCAGGGTTGTCCACGTGACCCGGCGCGCCCCAGAAAGCCATGACGGCATCCCCGATATACTTATCGATTGTACCGCCTTCACGCTCTATGCAAGCGGATACCAGCGTGAGGTGCTGATTGATGAAATCGGCAACCTCGTTCGCCGACAGGCTTTCACAGGTTTCCGTGAAGCTGGCGATATCGGTGAACATGATCGCCAGTTCCTTTTCCTCGGTGCCTGCACCGACCCGCCCTTCCTTGATCAGCACGTTCACAAGGCTATGCGGCACGTATCGGCCGAAGGCCATTAACCCTTCCAGCATGGCGTTGAACGAACGGGATAGCTCGTTGACCTCGCGAAACGAGGTAATGGGGAGTTGGTTCACTTCGCCGAAATCGAGGCGGCCTATTTTGGCTGCTTCAACGGCGGCGCGCCGGATTGGGCGCGAGACATAGGCTCCAAGGATGGCTGCAGCCACCAGGGAAAGGGCAAGAACGACCAACGCCGCGCCCATTGCCCAGTAGAAGATGCGCAAGGGCGCATCCACGGCGCTCTTCAAGCTGTAAGCTCCTACCGTCAACGGCAGATTATTGAAACCGGCAACCTCTCGCGAAACGATCAGGTACGGCTTTCGTCCGACCATTGTTTCGCGCGCCACGGCGCCGGGGGGCGGCGTGATCAGGAAGGCACCGCTGGCTTCGGGTATATCATTGTAGTCAGTGATGACCCCATCGGAGAACTCGTTGAGCAACGGCAGCGGCACGTCTGGAGTCTGTCCGCCAAACCCATTGATCAGGAAGGGGTGTGCCAGGACATAGTCGTGATCATAAAGGATAAACGCCGTATAGCGCGGCGGATCGCTGAGCCTCGCGGTAAGCCTGGAAAGTGAACCGGTTGAAACCGTGGCGATGACGACACCGATCAGGTCTTCACGCACCCAAACGGGCACGCGATAGGTCAAGAATGTCGTGTTGGCTTCTGGTATGAACACCGGTCTGCCCCAATGGGGGCGAACGAAAGCGTCGACGTCGGCCAGCACGGAAGAAAAAGCAGGGTCGTGGGAAAGGTCCAGCGTGTTGACTGCGACGGATCCGCCGCCGTCATCCCGGACAGCCCGCAGTGCATGTCCTTCCGGGTCCGAAATCAAAAGCGCGGTAATCTGAGGCGCTGCGGCGAAGGCGCCAGCGGCGAAATCCTGCAGCGCCGGATCGGAAATTTCATAGCGTTTATCACTGAGCGCACTGGCTACATACTTTGCTTGAAAAATAGCGGCGTTCAGATGATCGCGTAACTCGGCTTCCTCGGTTGCCAGCGCCCGCTCGATCAAACGGCTTGCAAACTCCCTGATGATGCCGCGTCCGGTATACCACTGTAACGCTTGTACGGCACTGACAGCGACCAATACGAAGATACCAAAGCTCAAGATCAAGGCTGGCATTAGCGGCATTCCGCGAAGCCGTTCCGCGCCATTGGTCTTGCCGGAAACTGAAGGCTGTTTTCTCGCCTTGGTCACTTTGTATCGGCTCCCTTGCCCGTCTGTCCGGCTTACACCTCACCGGACACCCCCTCCGTCTGGTGCCTTTAACGGGACTCCCAACCCGCCATCAATAGACTTCTTCATAGGCTGCGCAAACCGCCGATTGATCACGGTCGGCAAGAAAAGCGATTTCCCCCTTCTTATGCTGAAGATAGAGATCGGCAAAACCCTTGGGGAACCAACCTTTAACCACCGAATTGGCGTAGAACCGCTCGAGGGCCTCGGGAAGAGATTGCGGCAGACGGGTGTAGCCGCGCACCGCCAGCGCGGCCGCGTCCAGCAAGGATAGGTCCTCTTCCGTCGCTTCGGGAACTTCCAGGCCTTCCTCAATGCCTTGGACGCCTGCATGCACGATGGCGGCAAGCTGAAGATGGGGGCTGGCTGCGGCGTCAGCGGCGCGAAACTCGAAATTGAACTGTGCAGCCCTGTCGATGTCGCTCATGTCGGAAACCGGGCAGATTCGAACCGACGCCTCTCGATCCCGGAAGCCCAGGTTGTTGAAAGCCGCACTCCAGCGATGCGGCGTCAAACGCAGGTAGGAAACGACACTGGGTGCGGTGATTGCCAGGATACTGTCGAGATACTTGAGCACCCCGGCAACAAACTGCCCCGCCGGCCGGGTCAGGCCATGCTTGCCCTCGGGGTCGTAGGTGGCATGTTTGCCGTTCCGGTCAAAAAAGCTCATGTGGATATGAACGCCGTTGCCAACACTGGCCGGATCGCGGATCGGCGTGAAGGTTACCTCGCGATCCAGGCGCTGTGCGGTGGCGCGTGTCAACTCGCGCAGGATCGTCGATTGATCGGCAATGGCCAAGCCGTGTTGGGGCCCCATCGTGACCTCATACTGGCCTGGCCCATACTCCTTCATGAAGGTGTCCGGTTCGATACCGGTCTTGGCGAGGGCAGCCACCAGTAGTTCAGCGAACTCGCGCTCGGCGCGGAACCCGGACAGCGTATAGGCGTCTCCCAGCGGGTGATTCTGCCCTTTGAACTGAAACTCATGCTCGAAGGCACCATAAAGCGACAAGCCGCCGACGTCCTTCAGGCGCGCCAAAGCGGTGCGGAGCATCGCACGCGTGCAGAACTCCCAGGGGTCGCCGTTTGTATGTCTTATGTCACCCAAGGCAAAATGCTCGACGGGCCCACCGTCTTCGAAATCCACCCGTACGCGTGCATCCGGATCCGGGATGAGTACAAGATCGCCAAGCGATCCGAACGGACTGGATGCCAAGAGATCGAAGCAAGTGATTTGAATGTTGGTCGGTGTCCAGCCGACGCCACGGCGTAACCGTTTATCGAACTGGCTGGCCGGAAATCCCTTGCCGCGAACCTTGCCGGCGATATCGGTACAGCAAGCAACGATCATTTCTTCAGGCGTCATCTTGTCCTCGTATGGTTATTCTTGGCTGCCGCTGGGCGGCGATAATCTCAGGCTGTCCCAGGCTTCGATCCGCTTACGGGTCTCGGGCCAATTGACTTCCGATACTTTGACGATCAAGGCTTCGACAAAGGCGATGGCGCAAGCAACGGTATCCCATGCGGTGCCGCTTTCGATGGGTAAGGCAACCACAAGATCGCTGTGTCTTGCGATCGGCGACATCCACTTGTCGGTAATCAGAATTATCGTTGGGTTGCGTCGAGATGCGACGGTCGCCGCAAGGCGCTCAAGATCGGGTTGATAACGCCGGAAATCAAACAAAATGAAAACGTCACGCTTGCGCATGCGCAGAATGTCGTCCGGCCAGCGCTCTTGATTGCCAGCCAAGTGATAAATATTCGGGCGAATCTGGCGCAAGTGGACTGACAGGAAGGTCGCGATACTGTCGCTTATGCGTCCGCCAAGCAAAAATACGCTTCGCGACGGGTCCGCGAGCAGCCGCAAGATTGAGTTGAACTGGTCCTGCGGAACACTGCTGGCCATTTCCGCGACCTGCTCGGCAATACGTTTGGCGTAGTCGCCCAGGAAGGACTCGTCCTGGCCACTGTGCTCGCTTGCCATCAGATCCAGTGGGGAGCGTTGTCCTTCACGCAGTTCGCCGATCAACTGGCGCTGAAATTCCTGATAGCCGCCAAACCCGACTTTGCTGACGAAGCGTGTGATCGACGGTGCGCTGACGCCCGTTTGCGCGGCGAGTTCCTGAATTGTCTGCAATCCGGCAAAGGGGTAATCGGCAAGAATTGCGCTCGCGATCTTCCGTTCGCTGGCGGTAAGCTTTGTGCCATCTCGTCGAACGATGTCACGAACCGTCGCCATTTCCTCCCGATCCCCATCCGGTATGCTTTCTGACCCGCTTTAAGGTTGAATTATCAATCATGAAAATTATCAGTCAATTTAAAAAACATCGTTGACTATGAGCGGAAAATTTCTTCCACTTCCTTCTGTTGTCTTGGCGCTCAGGCCATATCTGTGAATCTCTTAAGCAGGCACCGATAGCCATGTTGCAAACAGTTCAGGCAGAAGCTTTGTTTTTGACAGCGGACGACCCTGATCCTGTTGGCACGATCAATGCCGAAGGTGGCTCTCCGTTTTTTCTGACCTGCGAGCACGCCGGTCGTCTCGTGCCGGCGCGGCTTGGTGATCTGGGCGTGGCGACGGCGGAGATGGAGCGCCATATCGCTTACGACCTCGGTGCCCTGGCATTGGCCGAGCGGCTTTCCGTGATATTGGACGCTTCCCTGATAGTACAGCGCTACAGCAGGCTGGTGGTCGATTGTAACCGGCCTTTCGAAGCGCCTGGCTGCATCCCCACCGTCAGTGACGGAACGGAAGTACCGCGAAATCAGAACATCTCAGCGCAGGAGCGCCGTCAGCGCTATGCGGAGATTCACCAACCTTTCCACAACGCCATTCGCGATGCGCTGGATGAACGTAATCGGCGGGGTGTGCCGGGTGTTCTCGTATCCGTGCATAGCTTTACTCCCTGCCTGTCGGTCAGCGGCAGCCCGCGCCCTTGGCATCTTGGCGCGCTGTCCAATCGCGACAACCGATTCGCGCGGGCATTTCTCAACGCTTTTCAGCAAGACAATCCTGAGATCGTCTGTGCGCACAATGAACCCTACAAGGTCTCCGATCAGACCGACTTTACAATTCCGGTACATGGCGAACGCCGTGGTCTGCCACATATCCTGTTGGAAGTGCGCAACGATTTGATCGTCGACCCGCAGGATCAGGCCGACTGGGCCGAGCGGATCGCCAAGGCTTTGGGCACTGCAAAACAATCGCAGCTTTGAAAGATGACGAGAATGGCCGCTGAATTTCCGACGACCCGCGATATAGCACTCGACCCCAAGGCTTCAGGTATCTTGTTTATCGATGTGCAGAATTTTTCCTCAGGACCGGAAGGCGGCGAATTCAAGGACGTGCCACCTGACGAGGTGACCAAGACGTACGGTTACTTTTTCGACCAGGCCAAGACCGTCGCCATTCCAAATATGCAAAAGCTCCAAGCGGCTTGCCGAAAGGCGGGGGTCGAGGTTCTTTATACGACCATCGAAAGCCTGACAAAGGACGGCCGCGACCGCAGCCTTGATTACAAGATCACCGGTTTCAATGTGCCGAAGGGTTCTTGGGATGGTAAGGTCATCGACGAGATTGCGCCCACAGATGACGAGATAGTTCTGCCGAAGTCGTCCTCTAGCGTCTTTATCTCGACCAACATCGATTACCTATTGAGAAATCTGGGCATACGGCAGCTTGTTCTTTGCGGTTTTCTAACGGATCAATGTGTTGAATCCGCTGTGCGCGATGCGTGTGATTTAGGATACCTGGTAACCTTGGTGCCGGATGCTTGTGCCACGATCACACCGGAGCGGCAGGAAATGTCACTGCGGGCGATCAAGGGCTATTGCAGGCAGGTAAGTACCGACGCCTTGATAAGGGAGATTGAAGGCCGATAGAGGCCGGACGACCGAAAGCGCCACGGGATTTGTGAAACGCTTTCGATAGAGTGGGTTGAATGCGCCAGAACGAGAAGAGAGGCTCGGCGTTGCAGCCCGGTGGTGAAGCCAATGGATAGGACAGGGAGAGTCATATGAGAAACAAAGCAACATGGTTCGTAGCATCGGCAGCCGCGCTGTTGATAGCGACCACGTCTCAAGCGGCCGAGGATAAGATCATTATCGGCGGTGCGCTTTCGCTGACCGGTGTTCAGGCACCCCTAGACACGCCGGGCCTGCAGGGCGCGGAAGTGGCAGTGAAATACCTGAACGACAACGGCGGCCTGCTGGGTAAGCAGATCGAGTTTATCAACATCGACGGCAAATCCGATCCTGTGACGGTCGGCAACGTTGCGGTCGAATTGATCGATAAGGGTGCCGAATTGATCGTAGCGCCTTGCGATTTCGACTTCGGCGGTCCGGCCAGCCGCGAGGCTCAGGCCTCCGGGTTAGTCGGTATCTCGACCTGCGCATCGGATCCGCTCTATAGCTCTTGGTCGCTGGGCGACAAGCAGTTCACCCTCTCCATGTGGAATACCACGATGGGCGCGGTGGCGGCCGATTACGCCTTTAAGGAGCGGGGCTGGAAGACGGCCTATGTCGTGACCGACCAGTTCATCGCCTACACCAAATCCCTATCGAAGTATTTTGTCGCGCAGTTCGAGGCGAACGGCGGTGAGATCATCTTGGAAGACACCTACACAAACGGCGATAACAACTTCTCGGCGCAACTCGCCCGCCTGCAGGCGCTCGGCAAAAAGCCGGACGTGATTTTCCTTTCCTCCTATGGACAGGACATCGGCGCCATTATCCGCGCGTTACGTGAAGTGGGTTACGACGCCCCTGTTCTGGGCGGTGACGCCTATGACGACCCGGCCATGCACGAGGCTTTGGGCGATAAACTCGGAAACGATGTCTACTTCGTAACCCACACGTGGATGGGCCCCGAAGCGCATCCCGACATGCCCAAGTTCATCGATCTCTTCACCCAGATGTACGGCAACGCACCCGATACGTCTTTTGTGTCGACCGGGTGGGACACGATTATGCTGTTGGCGGCCGCCGTCGAAGCGGCGGGCACAACGGATGGCGACGCCGTGGCCAAGGCGCTGGAAGAGGGTGAGTTCGATCTTCTGACAGGCAAGCTTGATTACGGGACCGCAGAGGAAGGTCACGTACCGAACAAGGCCGCCGTTTTGGTTGAGCTAAAGGGCGGTAAGCCGACTTTCGTTGGTTGGCGCAAGCCGGAAAGCATTCCTGCACCTTGACGAGGGATGACGCCGGGAGCTTCGTGTTCCCGGCGTCTTTTTCCGGGGACTAAATGTCGAATTCTACTTTGATCGCTGAGGATGTTTCGGTGGAGTTTTCCGGCCTGCGTGCGCTGGACGGCGTGACATTGAAACTCGATCCTGGCGAAATCGTCGGTCTGATCGGCCCAAACGGATCGGGCAAGACTACCCTGATCAATGCCATCACCGGACAGGTACCGTTGGCCGGCGGCGAAGTGCGGTTGGGCGAAGCGAAGTTGTCGGGACTATCGCCACGGAGTATCGCATTAAAGGGGATTGCCCGTTCATTCCAGATCGTGCGGCTTTTCAATAATCTGACGGTTATCGAGAACATCGAGAGCGCGGCGCTGGCGCACGGTGATGGGCTCCGCAAGGCGCGTCAAAAAGCGGCGGGATTGCTGGAGGAGTTTGGCCTAACGGCCCTGTCCGACGCTCTGGCTGTGGGATTAAGTTACGGCGACAAACGCCGCGTGGAGATCGCGCGCGCTTTGGCTGCCGAACCGGGGTTCTTGCTGCTCGATGAACCGGCAGCGGGTATGAACGAGGCGGAAACGGAAAAACTGCTCCACACATTACAAGGACTGCCGCGCGAGCGCGGTCTGGGGCTGCTGATCATCGATCATGACATGAGCTTGATGATGCGCTTGTGTGACAGGCTGCATGTCCTGGCCTCCGGCGGCACGATCGCCACGGGAACCGCTGAGGAAGTGCGGCGAAACCCGGCCGTGATCGAAGCCTATCTGGGATCGGAGGCGGTCGATGCTTGAGGTCCGTGATTTACAGGTGCGCTACGGCGCGATCCGCGCTGTCCATGGCGTTTCGCTGGAAGCCGCCGACGGCGAGTTGGTGGCTTTATTGGGCGCCAACGGCGCGGGCAAGTCCTCGACTCTGATGTGTATCGCCGGGGCGTTGAAGGCCGCGGGCGGCTCGATCCGTTTGGGCGCGGAGGACGTCACGGGCGCCAGCCCGGAGGCGAAGGTACGCAAAGGCGTGGCAACCGTTCCGGAAACCCGCGATGTCTTTCCAGACTTGACGGTCGAGGAGAATTTGACCTTGGGCGCCTATATCCGGCGCGCAGACACCAACGGCGTGCGTGAAGACCGAGAGAAGATGCTGACGCTGTTCCCTCGCTTGGCGGAACGTTCGGCGCAACCTGCTGGTACCTTGTCCGGTGGTGAGCAGCAGATGCTTGTGATCGCGCGCGCGATGATGTCACGCCCGAAGTTGCTCTTGCTTGACGAACCCTCGCTGGGACTGGCGCCGGTTGTCGTCGACCAGATTTTCGAGATGATCGCAGCATTGAAGCAATCCGGACTGACCATTCTTTTGGTCGAGCAGAACGTCGCCAAGGCTCTGTCGGTAGCCGACAGAGCCTATGTGATGCGGTTGGGTGCGATAGCAGCCTCTGGCAGTGCTGCCGAGATCGGCGCTGCCACCGACCTCAGTGCACTCTATCTGGGAGGTTGAGCGCGTGACCTTCACCATCCAGTTCATTATCGATGTTCTGAGCCTGGGCGGGGCTTATGCGCTGATGGCTTTGGGGCTGGTCATCGTATATGGCATCTTGCGTCTCGTGAACTTTGCCTATGGCGAGTTGATCATGGTCGCCGGCTATACGATGTATATGGTTGGCGGCACCGGCTTGCCTTGGTTGGTCATGGCTTTGATCGCGGTGATTATGGCGATTACTGCCGGCATCGCGACGGACTACGTGGCCTTTCGACCGGTCAGGGATAAATCCGTGACGGCCGTTCTCATCACCTCTTTTGCCTTTTCGGCCTTGCTGCAGAACGCGGCGTTGTTGTTCATCTCGCCCCGACCGCGGACGGTTCCGCTGCCGGAAATTTTCTCGCAGACCGTTCAGATTGCAGGCGTCATCACGCCCCTCCGCAATCTGATTACAATAGCGGCTTCGGTTATATTGCTGGCGCTCTTCGCATTCCTCATGCGCCGGACCGTGTTGGGCATTGCCATGCGGGCGGCGGCAACGAATTTCACTATGGCCCGGATGCTGGGAGTCCCCGCGAATCTCATCATCACTTCTGCCTTTGCGATCAGCGGTTTCCTGGCCGGCGTGGTCGGACTGTTGTGGATCGGCCGGATTGGCACGGTGGTGCCGGGGATCGGTCTGGGTCCGCTTCTTGTTGCTTTCATAGCTACGGTGATTGGCGGCATGCGCAGTCTTCCGGGTGCGGTCATCGGCGGTTTTCTGCTGGCGATGATCGACACAACGCTCAACTACACCTTGCCGCAGGATCTCCTGAAGTTTCGAGACGCCTTCACCTTCAGTCTGGTCATCATGATCCTGCTGTGGCGTCCCGAAGGTTTGATGAAGGGCCCGGCGTCGGGTCAACGAACATGAGGGCCTCATGAACCGCAACCTGCTGACATTGCTGATACTCAGCAGCCTGATCGGCCTGACGGTGCTGGCCAGCGAAGCGGTGGGAATCCGGCTCTACGACCGTGTCGCTACCAATCTTTGCATATCGTTGGTTTTGGTGCTGGGGTTGCAGGTCTTCATGGGCAACTCGGGCATTCTTTCCTTCGCGCACATAGGCTTTATGGGAATCGGCGCATACACGTCTGCGGTTCTGACCATTCCGGCCCAGATGAAAGGCATGGCGTTACCCGATCTCTATCCATTCCTGCAAGGCGTGGCCCTGTCACCCTACATCGCCATTGCCATCGGCGGCGCGGTGGCCGCGTTTGTCGCCGCAGCCATCTCCTATCCTCTGATGCGCCTTTCCGACGCGGCTGCGGTCATCACGTCGTTCGCCCTATTGGTCGTTCTCTATACGGTCATGACGCACTGGAGTCAGGTAACAAACGGACCGCGGACTCTGTTTGGCTTGCCTAAGGCAACGGACCTCAATCTGGCGGCGCTCGTTGCCGTACTTGCGTTGGGCGGGGCTCTGGCCTTCAAGGAATCAGCCACCGGAAAACTCCTGAGGGCAAGCCGGGACGATGAAACCGCGGCGGCCGCCGTCGGCGCTCACATTCCACACCTTCGCTGGCGCGCCTTTATCTTGGCGGCTTTCTTCGCTGGCGTTGGCGGCGCCTTATGGGGCCACTTCATTACCTCATTCTCGCCGAAAGCTTTTTACCTGAAAGAAACTTTCCTGATTCTTTCGATGCTGGTGATCGGGGGCGCAAACACGGTCACCGGTGCGGTGGTTGGCGCTTTCATCGTGACTGGCGCCTATGAAAGCCTGCGTGGGATGGAAAGCATGATGAACGACGCCAAAGTCATGGACGAGCCGGTCGTGGGTCTGACGGAAATAGTCCTGGCCATCGCCATGATAGCGATCCTCGCTTTGCGCCCGGGCGGGTTGTTCCCGACCCGTGAGATCGGCGCGTTGTTGTTCCGGAAGAAGACGAAAACGGAGAAAACCTCATGAGTTGGAAAACTGCCCATCGCTCGTTCTACTACGCCAACGCGGAGGAACCGGAGGACATTCGGCTCGATCCGAAGACCACGGCGCTGCTGGTGATCGACCTCCAGGAAACCTATATGGAGGACAAGGATACGCCGGAGGAAACGGCGCGCTGGCAGCCTTTCTACGACCGTATGCGCAAGACGGTGATCCCCAATAACGCGCGACTGATCGCAGAGTGCCGGGCACGGGGCGTGGAGGTAATTTTCGCGCGGATCGCCTGCATGAAATTGGACGGCCGTGACCGTTCCCTCAGTCAGAAGAAACCGGGCTTTAACTATCTGTTGCTGCCGAAGGATCGACCCGACGGTCAGGTGATCAAGGAGATCGCTCCCCAAGACGACGAGATCACCATCATCAAGACCACCGATAGCGCGCTGACCGGCACCAACCTGCGTTTGGTCCTGCACAACATGGGGATCAAGGATGTTATCTGCTCCGGTATTTTCACCGATCAGTGTGTCGCATCGACGGTGCGGAGTTTGGCTGATGAGAGCTTTGGCGTGGTGGTGGTCGAGGACTGTTGTGCCGCCGCTACGATGGAACTGCACAACCATGAACTCGATATCATCAACATGATTTATTGCCACGTCGTCCATCTCGATGAAGTTCTCGAGTTCTTCGATTGACGCTACTTGCATCGGGAGGTGCAGCGTGACGGGTTTGTACGAGCGGGATAAGCGATCTCTTTCGACCCTGTCCAACCTGCGGTTCTTCCCGCAGTCGATTACGGGTGGCAAAGGCAGTTATCTGATCGCGGAGGACGGCCGGCGGCTGCTCGACTTCTCGGCTTCCTGGGGGGCGGCCAGTCTCGGCCATTCCCATCCCGCCCTGGCGGCGGCGGTTGCGGGGGCCTTGAAGGATCAAGCGGGTGCCAGTCACCTTTCCACCGCTAACCTTCCGGCTGTCGAGCTGGCTGAAAAGCTGCTTGCTTTGGTGCCGGATCGGGCCGCGGGCAGGGTTTGGCTGGGCCATTCCGGCTCCGACGCAAATGAAACGGTGGCGCGTGCCGTGCTGGCCGCGACGGGACGCTCACGTATTCTTTCCTTTAAGGGCGCATACCACGGTGGCACCAGCGGATCGATGGCCGTGTCCGGGCACCCGGTGCAACAAGGTGTTCCCAAAGCGGCCGGCCTCAGCCTGATACCCTTCCCCGACGGGTATCGGGATGGTGGTGAGGCAGCAGCGGCGCAGGCAGCGCTCGATCATCTCCGAGCGCTTCTGGATGGCCCCGTTCCGCCAAATGAAGTTGCCGCGCTTTTCCTTGAGCCGATCCAATCGGATGGCGGCATGATTGTTCCGCCGGATGGTTATTTCCAAGAGGTTGAAGCGCTTTGTCGTCGGCACGGCATTTTGATCGTGGCCGACGAAGTCAAGGTAGGGTTGGGCCGGAGCGGGCGGTTCCATGCCTTTGAGCACCTTGGGATTCAGCCTGACATCGTTGTCTTCGGCAAGGGGCTGGGGGGTGGTCTTCCGGTTTCCGCCGCTGTGGGCCCTGAAGCGATCATGAATCACAGCGCGGCCTTCTCTTTCCAGACAGTCCATGGAAACCCGGTTTGTGCAGCGGCCGCCAAGGCAGTGCTGGAAACCATCGAGCGGGACTCGCTGGTTGAGCAGGCGGCAGAGGTTGGGCTGCACCTCAAGGGACTTCTGGAACGATTGCAGGAAAAGCACGCTTTAGTGGGTGACGTTCGAGGGCGTGGCCTGGCGCTTGGCGTCGAACTGGTGACAGACCGTCAAACCAAGGAGGCGGCAAAGACGGCAACCGCGTTGACCGTTTATCGCGCGTTCGAACTTGGCCTTATTCTGTATTATGTCGGGGTCAGTTCAAATGTGTTGGAGTTCACGCCCCCGCTGACGCTGACCAAGGAAGAGGCGACGGCTGGAGTCGCCCTGCTGGATCAGGCTCTAAGCGACGTAGCGGCAGGCCGCGTCGATCAAAAGAAGGTCGCCGCCTTCGCAGGTTGGTGATGGCGTTGTTCCCCGGAGATTCTCAGGCAAAACAAACGCCGTAGATCGGCGGCAAGGTATTAGTCACCGCGCGCCAGCTATCGCCTTGGTCTTCACTGACCCAAAGGCCCCCGGTCGTTGAGCCGAATGCCAGGCGATCTCCGCTGCTATCGATGGCAAGGGCGTGCCGGTAAACCAGATCGTACGCATGGACCTGGGGCAAACCCTTTGTCAGGGCCTCGAAGCTTTTGCCGCCGTCGCGCGTGCGGGTCACTACCAACTTCCCGCCCTTTGGAATGCGCTTCTCGTCCTTGATCTCCGGTACGAACCAGGCTGTATCCGGGTCTTGCGGGTGGACCACGACCGGGAACCCGAATGTGGAAGGCTCGACGTTGGTGATCTCCGTGAAATTCTGACCCTCGTCGGACGATACGAAGATTCCGTTGTGGTGCTGTACCCACATGCGCCATGGGGCTGCCGGGCAGAGCACGAGGCGATGAACATCTTGGGCGATAGGATCATGGGTCAATTTCGGTGGCACGTACTCCGCGCGCATGCCATGGCCACGTTGCGACCAGTTTTTGCCTGCGTCCTCGGTGAACCATATGCCTCCGGTCGACACGGCAACCCAGAGCCGTTTTGAATCCGTGGGATCGAGACAGATGGAATGAATGCCGGGCAGGTCTGCGCCGCCACCGGCCCATTGCTTGCGCAAGGGATGATCCCAGAGCGGCCGCACAAGATCCCAACTATCTCCATGATCCGGGCTATGAAACAGGCCGCCGGGAAGTGTGCCGCACCAAAGGACGCCCGGTTCATCCGCACCACCGCTTTCGAGCGCCCAGATACGGTTTGTGCTCCATTCCAAAGGACGGCCCCACATGTCGAATTCTTCGTGGCCGTCGGGCTTCGGCGGATAGGTGGGCACAGCAATTTCGGCCCAACGATCCTTGGCCCGGCGGTGGAGCTTGACCCCGAAGTGGCCGTGGTCGAGCGCGGCGTAACAGCAACCATCCCGCGGGTCGACGAGGGCCAGCGAAACGTTGTCGCCCAGAAAATCGACGTCGCTTACCGCCCAAACGCCTGCATCGCGTTTAACCGTAAAAAGACCCTTCCGGGTCGACAGAAGAAGTTTGTCGCTCATGCTCAGCCTCCCGAGAGGGCTTGTATGACGTGAATCTGGCTGGTGGAATCCACCTTGTCGCTGAGGTGCACACGGTCGCGTATGGCCTGACCGTCGATAAAAATCGTCATATGCTTCCGAAGGCACGATTGATCATCCAGGATATAGCTGCGCGCTGCCGGGTTCTCAGAAAAAACCCGTTCAAGAACTTCCCCAACCGTCGCGCCCTCGGCCACGCTGGTGGGGCAGGCTACATGCCTTTGAATGTTGGCTGTGAAGAATATCGTGGCCATCGTTCGCATTCCCCCGCAGCTCTGGCCTTCCTGGGTCCTGGATGCCGAAAGCAAGCTATCATGGTAAAGTCGCGGTCATGAGTGCGCGGTTTTCTCTACCAGTGAAACGCTATGGACTCCCAGCACGCACGTTTGATCAAGAAAATTCGCCGGATTTTTCCGGAAAGGAGCAGCGAAACCATCTTTGCAGCACTGCGGAGCTATGGCGTGGAGCCGCATGAGCGAGAGCCCTATCGCGTGTATCTGGCGATCCTAAAGCTTAGCGAGGAAGATCATCTTTCGGACGTCTCGTTCTATCTGAAAGTGGCAAAGCAGGACCATCGCGACGTTCTGGCTTGGGCAGAGTATCCGAATCAAACCAAGCTTGGACCTAATGCAGATTCCGAGGAGAGAGCGGAAAGCGTGCGAAAGGATGAAGCGCAATATCAAGCGTGGCTCGAAAAAACCTAAGTGTCGGCAAGAGCCAAGCTCACCCGAAAAAAAGTGCTGTCGTCGGCAAGAAACTCAATCGTCAGGTCGCCGCCCATCGTACGCATGATCGCTCGACTTATGGGCAACCCCAGCCCAGCGCCTTGATCTCGTTCCGCGCGGCGGCCGCGGGTAAACTTCTCGAACATGGCCACTGCTTCATCGCGACCGACCCCACCGCCGTTGTCGATGACATCGATATTCAAGCGGCCAGCGACAACCTGAGGTTTGAGCTTGATCCAAGGATTGTCTGCGTCGTTGTACTTGACTGCATTGGTCAAGAGGTTGATCAAAACCTGACAGAGACGATCTTCGTTGGCGCGGACGCGCACCTTTTCAGCAACCGGCTGTGATTCGACGGTCACACCGCTTTTGCGTGCGAAACCGGACACCGTGGCAATCGCCGTGTCGATGGCGTTGCCGGGATCGATCGGACTGAGCGCCAAGTCGAGCGTTCCAGCTTCAAGGCGGCTAATATCGAGAATCTCATCCAAAAGACGGGTCAAGCGCAGGCATTCTTCATGAATGATGGCGATGAAGCGCTGGCGCTCCGCCTCATCCACTGGTTCAGCACTCAAAAGTATTTCGGAGAACGACCGGATCGAGGTCATGGGCGTGCGCAATTCATGGCTGACTTGGTTGAGAAACTCGTCCTTGCGCGCATCAAGGCTGCGCAACCGCTCGTTCGCATCCCTAAGTTGGCGCGCTGCGCGCTCCAGTTCGGTGGACTTCTCGGATAGCTGGCGCGAGGTTTCGATCAATCGTTGGGTCTCGTCGGCGATATTGATCAACTCGGTGATACCAATCATTTCCTGACCGGCTATGCGGCTGACCATGGCATGTGCCGAGGCCGCCCCCACCGAGCCTGACAATTCACGCTCGAGTCGCGTTATAACCGCATCGTTGGGCGAGGGCAGTCCATCCACCGTGCCCTCGCTTCGGGCCATCTCGTCAAACAGTGCGCGGGCCGGTTCCGCACCAAGAATACGCTGCGCCAGTACGAAGAGATCCTCAGATGTCGCCTTACCGCCGACGAAACGCGGGGTTTCACCGCTGGCCGAGCGGAACACGTCGACGAAAAGTGCGCCCTGCAGGCGTTCAAGCGGTCGCATGTCCGACAGTCCTGAAACGATAAGAAAAAGGAGTGTGTTGGTCCCCAAGCTCCAAATAAGAGCATGGGTGAGCGGCTCGACATCCTGCAGCCCGAGCAGCGCTTCTGGGCGAAGCAGGTCGATACCCCAAGGTCCAACTTCGAGCATTGTTGCGATTTGAGGGAAATCGCCCCCGAAACTGGGTAGGAAAAGCGTATAGGCCCATAGGAAAAAGCCGAATCCGAGGCCGACGAGCGCGCCCATTCGCGTCGCACCACGCCAGAAAATCCCACCAACAAGACTCGGCAGAAACTGCGCGACACCGACGAAGGCGATCAAGCCAATGGCCGCCAGGGCGTCGGACCCGCCGCTGAACTGGAAGTAAAGAAATCCAAGACCCAAAACCAAGGCGATGCTGATACGGCGCGTCGTCAACAGCAGATTGCGCACATCACCGCTGACTTGATGCTGGGCCGAGAAGAAGTGCAGGGCAATGGGCATGACAACATGGTTGGATAGCATGGTCGATACGGCGATTGCCGCCACGATCACCATTGAAGCTGCTGAGGAGAAGCCGCCTAGAAAAGCCAGAAGCGCAAGGTCCTGCCGTCCGGATTGCAGTGGCAAAGTCAGCACGAACAGGTCCGGATTTGATCCACTTGGTAAGAATTTCAGACCGGCGATTGCGATCGGCATGATGAAAATGCTCATACCGAAGAGGTATAGAGGGAACAGCCACGACGCAGTTGCCAGATGCTTTTCCTCGACGTTCTCGACGACCGTGATCTGAAACTGACGAGGCAGGCATATTATGGCGCTGGCAGAAAGGAAAGTCAGGACGATCCAGCGCGACCCAAAAACACCCTCCTGACCATAAATAACCTCGTCCGGGACATTGGCGAAAATCTCACGCCAGCCGCCGGCCAGGCCGTAAACCGCGTACACTCCGATCACAATCAAGGCGACCAGTTTGATTACGGCCTCCACTGCGATGGCCGCGACGACACCGTGGTGCCGTTCGTTTGCATCAAGGTTGCGAGTGCCGAACAGGATGGTGAAAAGCGCCATGCCTGCAGCGATCCAAAACGCGGTTGTGGTGCTATCCGCCCCGCCGGCAACAACCTGATAGCTTCGTGTGACGGACTGTAACTGCAGGGCGATGTATGGTGTGATCGCCATTACCGAAATCACGGTAACCAGAACCGCCAGACTCGAACTTTTCCCATAACGCGACGAGATCAAGTCGGCGATCGAGGTGATACGATGGACTCGCCCGATCCGAACCAGTTTGCGCAGCAGCCACCACCAGCCGATAAAAACCAATGTTGGTCCCAGGTAGATGGTGACGAACTCCAACCCGTTTCGAGCCGCGGATCCCACCGCACCAAAAAACGTCCAGGAGGTGCAGTAAACGGAGATCGAGAGGGTGTAGATCAAAGGTGAGCGTAACCAGTGGAGCCGACCGCGCCGCGAACGTCGATCGACGACGAACGCGAGGGCGAAGAGCAGGACGACATAGCCTAGGCAGATGATCAGGATGAGATCGACGGACAGCATCAGGCGGAGGTCTTCTGATTGTCCTGAAGGTCTTCGGCGGTCGCGCTGCCGTCATTTGGGTCACTCAAATTCCGAGACAGCAATGCGGCGACCGCGATCAAACCAGCCCATACCGCGAACACATAGACCCAGACACCGGGCAGGCCGAATAGCGTCAAATCCAACGGGAATATCTTTGCTATTGGCGGGGTCAAGAGCAGTAGCCCGACGAACGGCAGGATTAACGCCCGGTCCCGGGACTTGCTGTGCCTCAAAGTGCGATCTGGAATACGGGCCATGTTTGCGACACCAGTCGGATTTATTTGGAAACGGCGCCCGCGAGGCGCTCCACTGCGGCGATGACCTCCGCATTCGAGAAGGGTTTCGTGATGTATAGGTTGGCGCCACACTCGAAGGCCGTTTCACGATCTTCGCGCTGGCCTTTTGCCGTCAGCATAATCACCGGCAGGTGCTGGCCGCGCTTGTCCGCACGCAAACGGCGTAGAATTTCAAAACCGTCTAGTCCGGCAAGCATTACATCAAGAATCATGACATCCGGCGAATCGGTCAGTGCCGCCTCCAGTGCGGCCTGACCATCCATCTCCGTGGTCACGATGAACCCTGCTCGCGCAAAAAGAAACGTCAGAGATTCAACAATATTCGGCTCGTCCTCGGCCAATAGAACACGTTTGGGCATCGTGCTGGCCTTCCTCCCATCTTAATGTTGCCCTAAATTTCTTGGGTTTTGATTTTGTATTCTGGGCAGGATGGTAGGCGATCATTTCGCCGATGTCTTCAATGGAAAGATCCAAACTGCTGAAGGACTACCCTGCAAAGGGGTCTTCGACCCGATGCCCGCAATCTTTGCGTGGGCAGATTCGGCAGGCAGGCCCGACCTCTTCGACCGGTACCATGGGGCCAGGCGCATAGATCGTCTTGCGCGCATCCGCTTCACTCATGACCAGCATATCGGTGACATAGTGTCGGGGTTTGCCAAAACCGGTCGGTCCGATATTGCGGGCCCTTGCAAGGAACACGAAACGGGCTCCCGTGGGAAAAAGCGCGCGCTGTCGAATGACGGCTTCCGGCGACTGTTGAGCTCGGTAGAGAACCCACAGAGGGCAGGCGGAGGCGTAGCGAGGTGCAACCAATCCGGCAAGGCTGCGCATTTCTAGAATCGTGCCGGCGGCATTTGCGCAGAGATAGCCGAATTGAGGAACCGTGTCCTCTCGCGGTAAGGCCGTTAGGCGCCGACAGACTGTTTCAATATCGAGCGAAAAGGAGTCAGCCAATGCCTCAATATCGTAACCAAGCAACTCTGCCGTCGGTTGGAAGGAATCTATTGGTGCAAGGATTGCAGCGACGGCGTAGTTAACGAGGAGTTCGCGTGCACGGTTGCGCGCCGTAAGGGTTTCCAGTTCGGGCTGACCGTCGACAATGCCCTCTATCAGATCGCAAAGTTTTTCTTCGGCCAAAACGCGGGCTTTCTCGTAGCGTGGCTTCGGCAGGGAGTCGCTGATGACGCCCAGGTTGCGTGCTGCGTCTTCAATCTCCTCGAAAAAGTTGTCGCGCGCATCAAAAAGCGCATCAACTTCGTCCAGGGGCGTCAGATTCCGGTCGGTCTCCTCGACTTTATCGAAATAGGCGGCAAGGGCCTCACCGATTGAAGAAAGGGTGCGGCTCTCATCATGGATCATGCTGAGAAAACGGTCCCGGTCCACAACGGAGATATCCGGGAAATCCTTCAAAATCTCTGCGGCCGACCGGATGGCGGCAATTCGGGTCAACATGCGATGAACGGTTTCACCAAGAAATGGGTCGTGAGTTAACCGGTCCGCGAGCGCACGGGCGGCCTCCGTTGCCTCGTGTTCGGATCGGGATAGCGCCGCGATGGCGCGCGACCAACCGGGATAACGCCCGATCAACTCGTCTACACTTTCGGACTCGACCTCGATGCCCTGGAGTTCGGGCGCATAGGCGATTTCCTCAAGGGCTTCCAGCAATCGATACTCGGCTGCGCCGTCGAGTTGGTCCAACTCCAATCCTAAAGCTTCCGCCGCGCGGCGAAGCAAGCTTCCAGCAATGCCTCTTTTGTTATGTTCGATCAGGTTGAGGTAGGAGGGCGAGATGTCCAACTTTTGGGCCAACGCCACTTGCGTGATACCTAACGACCGGCGCCGCTCCCTAAGCCTCGTACCGACCATCACTTTTGGCATCGCGCTTTCCCAGTATTCCCAGCGGTTTAGTTTGCTATCTGTAAAAAAATTTACAGATTAACGTTTTCTGCTGTCTAAATATTGACAGAAATTATCAATCATTTCAATTGGTTATTGTTGCATTGACAAAACAAGATCATCCTATCCTTGGCGCAGATAGCGCCCATTGAGTGGGGTCGGGCCCAAGAAGACGGCGCCACCAGCTAATTCAAACATAATCTTGGGAGGATATTGATGACTACGTTTTCCACGAGCCGACGTGGGCTGCTCAAGGGCGGTGCCGCGCTGGGATTGGGTTTTGCTGCGCCGACAATTCTGACGAGCAAAGCCTTTGCCGCCAGTTATACCAACGAGCCCAAAGGCTCCACGGTCACCTTCGGTTTCAACGTTCCGCAAACGGGTGCCTACGCCGACGAGGGCGCCGACGAACTGCGCGCCTATGAATTGGCCGTAGAGCATCTGAATGGTGAGGGTGACGGTGGAATGATGGGTACTTTCTCGTCCAAAGCGCTGAAAGGCAATGGCGTGCTTGGAAAGAAGGTTGTGTATGTCACCGGTGATACGCAGACCAAGTCCGATGCCGCGCGCGCTTCCGCCAGGCGCATGATCGAAGCCGATGGCGCCATCA
The DNA here is from genome assembly GCF_014191775.1 of Limibacillus halophilus. NCBI lineage: Bacteria > Pseudomonadati > Pseudomonadota > Alphaproteobacteria > Rhodospirillales > Rhodovibrionaceae > Limibacillus > Limibacillus halophilus. Next base: position 48,800 of record NZ_JACHXA010000007.1, read on the forward strand.
TGGTTACCGGTGGTTCCTCGTCCGGCGTTGCGGTTGCCGTTCAGGGCCTCTGTCAGGAAGTTGGCGTTATTTTCATGGCCGGTTTGACGCACTCCAACGATACGACGGGCAAAGACCGAAAAGCCAACGGCTTCCGCCATTTCTTCAATGCCTACATGTCCGGTGCCGCGCTGGCGCCTGTGTTGAAGTCAAACTACGGGAGCGACCGCAAAGCCTACCATCTGACGGCCGACTACACCTGGGGCTGGACGCAGGAAGAATCCATTGCCGCCGCCACCGAGGCGTTGGGTTGGGAGACCGTCAATAAGGTTCGCACGCCATTGGGAGCAGGTGATTTCTCGCAGTACATCACGCCCGTCCTGAACTCCGGTGCTGACGTCCTGATCCTCAATCACTATGGCCGTGATATGGTGAACTCGCTTACCCAGGCGGTTCAGTTTGGCCTGCGCGACAAACAGGTGAATGGCAAGAATTTTGAAATTGTCGTGCCGCTTTACTCGCGCCTGATGGCTCAAGGCGCAGGCAAGAACGTGAACGGCATCTTCGGGTCGACGAACTGGCACTGGTCGTTGCAGGACGAAGCCTCGCAGGCGTTCGTAAAGTCCTTCGGTCAGAAGTATGGCTTCCCGCCCAGCCAGGCGGCGCACACCTGCTATTCCCAGGCGATCCTTTATGCCGATGCTTGTGAGCGTGCGGGCACCTTCAACCCCTGCGGCGTTGTCGAGGCGTTAGAGGACTTTGAGTTCGATGGGCTTGGCAACGGTCCGACACTCTATCGCGGCGCTGATCACCAGTGCTTCAAGGACGTGTTGGTGGTGAAAGGTAAGGAAAACCCAAGCTCGCAGTTCGACCTGCTCGAAGTGGTCGAGGTTGTGCCTGTGGCAAATGTGACCTACGCCCCGGATCACCCAATGTTTGCGGGTGGCGACCTGGGTTCGTGCAACGCCGGCGTCTGATTGTAAGAAGCCCAGTTGAGACCGGTCGCCCGATCGGGCGGCCGGTCGTTCCCACGGCCGAGGTTTAAAAAATGGATGCGATTCTTCTGCAGATCCTAAACGGCTTCGACAAGGGTAGTGCCTATGCGTTGATAGCCCTGGGCTTGACACTCATTTTCGGAACCTTGGGTGTCGTTAATTTTGCTCACGGCGCCTTGTTTATGCTCGGTGCGTTTTGCGCTGTAGCGGTAAACAAGCTTCTGTCGCTCGATATTGTCACCTTGAGCGAGACGCAGACGACAGCGTGGGGTACGCCGCTGGAAATCCGAACGCCTTATGCCGAGGTCTGGTTCGGCGAAATCGGTTCGGTCCTGGTCGATTACTCGGTGCCGCTTTCCATCCTTGTAGCGATACCGGTGATGTTGATCATCGGCGTGGTCATGGAGCGCGGCCTCATCAAGCATTTTTACAAGCGCCCCCACGCCGAGCAGATTTTGGTGACCTTCGGGCTGGCAATTGTGCTCCAGGAGATCATCAAGGCTTGGTTCGGCGCAAACCCAATCCCGCAACCCGCGCCAGGATCACTTAGAGGGATGATTGATTTCGGTGCGGCTGTCGGGTTTGAAGCGGGCAGCGTCGTTTATCCTTTGTGGCGGCTCGTTTACTTCCTTTTTGCCTTTGTCATCATTGGGGCAGTCTTTGCGTTCTTGCAGTTCACCACCCTCGGCATGGTAATTCGCGCCGGTATGGCAGATCGCGAAACGGTCGGGTTGCTGGGCATAGATATTGATAAGCGCTTTACGCTTGTGTTCGGAATCGCGGCCGTGGTCGCAGGCCTGGCAGGCGTCATGTACACACCGATTCTCAGTCCCGACTATCACCTTGGGATGGATTTCCTGGTTCTCAGTTTTGTGGTCGTCGTCGTTGGCGGCATGGGGTCGTTGTCGGGCGCGGTTCTGGCGGGCTTCTTGCTGGGTATTCTCCAGAGCTTCGCATCAATGAACGAGATTAAGCAGGTCATACCGGGTATCGATCAAATTATTATCTACCTTGTAGCCGTCGTTGTGCTCTTGGCCAGACCGCGTGGTCTTCTGGGGCGCAAGGGCGTGATGGAGAGCTAGAACATGATAGAAAAAACCTCTCCACGTGCGGACCGAATTCTCCTCCTGGCGTTTGTTGCAGCGGTTCTGCTCGGTCCGATTCTCCTTGCGCCCTTCGGCGCTGGTTACCCGGACCTTTTGCAGAAGTTTGCTATATTCGGCATCTTCGCAATCGGCTTTAACATCCTCTTCGGCCTCACCGGATATTTGTCATTCGGGCACGCTGCTTTCCTGGGCGTCGGCTCCTATGCGGCGGTTTGGTCCTTCAAGCTGTTGTCGATGAATGTCGTGCCCGCGGTGATCTTCGCGGTGATCGTGGCGGGTCTTTTCTCAGCCGTCATCGGCTATATCTCTCTGCGGCGATCCGGCATTTACTTTTCGATTCTGACGCTGGCCTTTGCACAGATGTCGTACAATCTAGCCTATTCGGTTCTGACACCGATCACCAACGGCGAGACCGGACTGCAGATCACGCTCGGCGATCCTCGAGTTCTTGACAGCGTTTCCAACGATGGTGGCCTGCCGGTCACCAATCTCTTCGGCTTGGCAATGAACCAGACCTGGGAGACAGCTTTGCTCGGGATGACCCTGCATTTCAACGCCGGGTTCTATTTCTGCGCGTTGTTGCTCATTGCCGCCTTTTATATCTCGATGCGGATTTTCCGATCACCGTTCGGCATGATGCTGCGGGCGGTGAAATCGAATCAGAACCGTATGAGCTACACGGGGCTAAATATTCGTCCCTATATGCTGTCGGCCTTCATGATTTCCGGCATGTATGCCGGCCTTGCAGGTGGGTTGTTGGCGGCGACGGACCCGCTGGCTGGTGCTGAACGGATGCAGTGGACCGCGTCGGGAGAGGTTGTGCTGATGACCATTCTAGGTGGCGCCGGCACCTTGATCGGTCCGGTGCTCGGTGCGGGAATCATCAAGTACGCGGAGAATGTCTTCTCTTCCTTCAACGATCAGATACTCGCCGGTTTCTTTGACTTCCTACCTGATTCCCTGGCTTCGGCATTGGTTTGGGCTGCAAGCGCCTTCGTTGGCGATGGCTGGCAACTGACCTTGGGGATCATCTTCATGGTGATCGTCACCTTCCTTCCAGGCGGCTTGATGGAAGGCGTCAACCGGATTCGGAAGTGGCATGAACAGCGCCAAAGGGGCAATGACTTGTCCTCTTGCAGCGCCAAACCGGCTGAGTGAGGAGACGAAGGATGGCAATTCTCTCCGTACGCAACGTCAACAAGAACTTTGGCGGTTTGGCCGCGCTTGCCGACGTCAACCTGAAGGTTGAGGAAGGCATGGTCCATGCCATCATTGGTCCCAACGGCGCTGGCAAGTCGACATTGCTGAACTGTTTTGTCGGCCGGCTCGATCCGGATACCGGCTCAGTCGACTTCGACGGTACCTCGCTCCTCGGTCTCAAACCGCACGAGATCAATCAGGCCGGCATCAGCCGGGTCTTTCAGACACCTGAGATTTTCGGCGAGCTGACTTTGGTTGAAAACGTCATGATCTCCGCTTTCGCCAAACGTGACGGGGCCTTCAAGCTTAATGGTTGGCGGGAAGTGTGGCGCGCGCAAGACATACATGGGCTTGCCATGGAGACCCTCTCCGATCTTGGACTTGCGGGGTTTTCCCTCAATAACGCCGGACAGCTTTCGCGGGGCGACAAGCGTCGCCTGGAACTGGCCATGTGTCTGGTTCAAAAACCCAAATTGCTACTGCTGGATGAGCCGACTGCGGGCATGGCCCGCGCAGATACGAACCGTACCATCAGCCTGCTCAAGGAAATCGCCGGGCGGGGCATCACCATGATTGTCATCGAGCACGACATGCATGTGGTGTTCTCTCTCGCGGATCGGATTTCAGTGCTATCACAGGGCACGATAATCGCCGAGGACCTGCCCGAGAAAATCAAGGGGAACCCGCGCGTGCAGGAGGCCTATCTCGGTGGGGCACATTTATGAGCACCACAAGATCGATGCAATGCCGGAAGGGAGGAACGCGATGAGTCCGTCCGCAGCCAGCGCGACAATCGGGGCCAAAGAAGCCTCGGATCCCGCTTACGTCTCAGTGCGTGGCATTCACGCATACTATAACGAGAGTTACATCGTACAAGGTGTCAGCTTTGACATTCGCGAGGGTGAGATCGTGGCGCTTTTGGGGCGCAACGGTGCTGGAAAAACCTCCACCCTGCGGACTCTGGCAAGAGTCGACAATCCCGCTTTGCGGCAAGGAGAGATATGGCTCGACCAGAAACCTCTGCACCAGATGAAAGCCTTTGAGGCGGCGCAAAGCGGTATCGGATTGGTCCCAGAAGATCGCCGCATTATCTCGGGCCTGACGGTCGAGGAAAACCTGCAGCTTGCCCAGATTGCGCCGCCGAAAGGTTGGTCGATCGAACGGGTGTATGAACTCTTCCCTCGTTTGGCAGAGCGTCGGCGGCAGGATGGTGTCACGATGTCTGGCGGCGAGCAGCAAATGCTGGCGATCGCCCGCGCGTTGGTGCGTGACGTCAAGCTGCTCCTTCTTGACGAACCCTACGAGGGGCTGGCTCCGGTTATCGTACAGGAGATCGAAAAGACTCTACAGCAGATCAAGGGTCTGAGCATGACGACTATCATCGTCGAGCAAAACGCGATTGCGGCGCTGAACCTGGCAGACCGAGCTATTATTCTTGATATGGGCCAGATTGTTTTCGACGGCACTGCAACAGAGGTTCTCGAGAACGCCGAACTACGCCAGGAATACCTTGCGATCTGATCGAACCCGCGAACAATTGTTTCGTGATCCCAACGCACGGCCTTTGTCGAACAACAGAAGAAGCTTGCCCGAATCATCGGCGCGTGGGAACGCAATACTAGGGAGAAGGCTAAGAGGGTTCGAAAAGGGGCCGGCGTGAAAAACAGCCGGCCCCTCTTTTCTAGTGCCCGACGACCTTTCGATAGAGGTGCCAGGTCGCATGCCCCAACAAGGGCATGACGATGATCAAACCCAAAAGGGCGGGCAGTGAGCCGAGGACCAAGCTACCGGCCACGATCATGCCCCACACCGCCATGGTTTTTGGGTTGGCGCGGACAGCACGAACCGAGGTTTCAATGGCTTTGTTTACGCCGACGTTCTTGTCTAGCAGCAGAGGAAAGGACACGACGCTGATCGTCAGAACGAGAAGCGCAAAAAGGAACCCGATGCCAAACCCGAAGATGATCATTGCCCAACCAGCGGAGGTCGTGAAGACATCCTGTATGAAGGCGCCAATTGCAACGGGTGGCTCCGGCCCCAAAGTCGCCGCGTAGACCGCATAGGCAGCGCCCAGCCAAACCAGAAAAATACCAAGCAGAACGAGACCTAGGGCGATAATGGAGGTGAAAGCCGGTGCGCGAATTACACCAAAAGCATCGAGCCAGGTGACCTTGTCGCCTCGTTCCCGACGGCGGCTGATTTCATAGAGCCCCACCGCCGCCACCGGCCCAATCAAAGCAAACCCTGAAAGTAGCGGGAAAAGGAGCGGCAGCATGTCGTAGCCGAACAGCAACCGCGATAGCACCAGACCGGCTACCGGATAAATGATGCATACGAAGATGATATCCGTTCGGTAAGCACCCAGGTCGGCGAACCCTTTGACCAGTGCGTCCTTCAAATCGACGATTTCGATACGCCTGATTGTTAATTCGGATTGTTTGGCTTCGTCGGGGTGGCGCAAATTGTGATCGGCTTTTTCGATCACGCCACCTACGGCTTTGACTTCATCCATGACCCACTCGATTGGATTGCGGATGTGGTCTTTCGAGTCCATATCGCTCCTCCCGAACTTTCTGGTTGGTGACCTTTGTCGGACCGCTGATCGAACAGAACCATTTTTGTCGATCCTGGCGGCGGCGAAGCCCACCTTGTCTTGAAGCTTACCTCAATTCTCGACCGTCGTCCTCAGCTATCCGGTTTCCATAAGTCAGCCATGCCGAGCGGCTTGGGTTTGCTGGTGTTTCAATAGGGTAAGCCAAAGACATGCAAGACCCAAAGACTCCAGCTAAGGGCAGCGGCACCGCCCATCGTTGCCGCCACCGCCATGCCGACGATACTGCGATCCTTCACTGCTAATTCTCGCGCTGGCTCAACGGAGCACGCGGTCGGTCCTTCAAAAGATCAACCTCCTGCGCCAAAGAACAGATGGCGCGTGAACAGAGTGTGCTCCGATTCAATCGCCATGATGCCGACAAAAACCAACACCGCCAGCGGTGGCACGAGGATCGCATAGATCAGCGCCAGCCGCTCCCAGACCATATGCATGAAGACCGCGACGATAAGACCTGCTTTTAGCATCATGAAAATCAGGATGAGCGTCCATCGCAGATACCCTTCGAACTGGAAGTAATCGACCATGTAGGAAAGAGCGCTGAGGACGAAGAGCCAGCCCCAGACCACAAAGTAAACCTTTAGCGGGTGATGCTGGCCATGATCCGGAGCCGCTTGGTTCGCGGTTCCCGGCGAAGAATGTGCGGCTTGTGTCATATCATCCCCCCTCACCAAAGATAAAAGAATGCAAAAATAAACACCCAAACCAGATCGACGAAGTGCCAGTAGAGGCCCATAACCTCGACGGACTCGTAGTTGCCTTTCCGGCTGGTGAAAAATCCCTTTTTCTCTTCGTCGTATTCGCCGCGCCACACCTTGCGCGCGACGATCAACAAGAAGATCACGCCGATGGTCACGTGAGTCCCGTGAAAGCCGGTGACCATGAAGAAGATCGATCCGAACTGCGGTGCGCCCCAGGGATTGCCCCAAGGACGCACGCCCTCATGGATAAGCTTAGTCCACTCGAAGGCCTGCATGCCGACGAAGGTGGCTCCAAGCCCTGCGGTGACCAGCAGCAATATCAGGGTCGCGCGCCTGTTCTTGCGATAGCCGTAGTTGACCGCCAGCGCCATGGTGCCGCTGCTGCTGATCAGGACGAAGGTCATGATGGCGATCAGGATCAGAGGGATGGACTCGCCGGCGATGGTGAGGGCGAACACCTCGCTCGTATTGGGCCAGGGCTCGACCGTCGACATGCGCACTGTCATGTAGGCGATCAGGAAGCAACTGAAGATGAAGGTATCGCTCAGTAGGAAGATCCACATCATGGCCTTGTGCCATGACGCCGTCTTGAAGGATCGCTGATCCGCAGACCAGTCAGCTACGAAGCCTCGTCCACCAGGTTGTAGCGCCGCGGAGGCCGCGGCATGAGGTGTCGAAGAGGATTCTGCCATGTCAGGTCTCCCAGTCTATCTAAGTCCACAAAGGACGAGCAGAGCGTTCAGGTTGTCGTTGTCCGAGAACAGCAAGCCAAAGAGGATCAACCAAATGATGAGAAGGAAATGCCAGTAAGTCGCGCACAGGCGGATTCGAAGGGCCATGTCCTGCGTGTTCGGGCTCCGCCAAAGCACTTTGGCGGTTCGCCTCCAGGCTACCAGCCCACCCATCATGTGCAGCGCATGCAGTGCGGTGATGAGATAGAAGAATGCGACCGCAGGGTTGGTGATATCGAATTCAACAGAGGCGATCATCTGTCTCCAGGCTAGGAGTTGCCCAATCAGGAAGGCGACGGCGAAGAGCCCGGCCACAAGCATACCAACCTTCGCATTGTCCACGCGATCGCGGCGAATGCTGAACAGAGACCACTGAAAAGCAATGCTGCTTTGGATCAACAGCCCCGTATTGAACCACAGAATCCACTGGGATGGCGTCGGGCGCCAATCCTCGAAGAGCATGCGGTCTGCGTAGGTGATGACCAGGAGCGCGAACAAAACCGAAGCAATACAGAGGAACATCCGAAGCCCGACCGTGGCAGCCGACAAATCAAAGCTCCGCCCCCCGTCAATCGCGGGGTTATCGGATCCTACCCATGGCTTTTCCACAAGTTGGTGGAAGATGTTCATGTTGCCTGCTCCTTGGTTATGCCACTCCTGGGGTTATGCCACTTCCGGCTTACGCCTAATCTTGAGCATCGCTACTCCGCCGCACCCCCTCGAACCGCGCTGGGCGGCATGTTCTGGGGCAGGAAGTCGTCCTTGGCTCCGGGCACGCTGTAGTCGTATGGCCAGCGATAAACGACCGGCAACTCATCGCCCCAGTTGCCGTGTCCAGGGGGCGTTTCCGGCGTCTGCCATTCTAGCGAGGCTGCATTCCAAGGATTGCCGCCAGCCGGTTTACCTTTGCGCAAGCTCCATACCAGATTGAACAGGAACATGATCTGCACGGCACCGACGATGAAGGCGGCAATGCTGACGAACTCGTTAATGGTCACGACGGAATGGGAGATGAAAGGCATGTCGCCCAGCTCATGATAGCGGCGCGGAACACCCATCAACCCGAGGTAATGCAACGGCAGGAAGATCGCGTAGGCACCCAGGAACGTCACCCAGAAATGTATCTGGCCCATCGTCTCGTCGAGCATCCTTCCAGTGATCTTCGGATACCAGTGATAAATGGCGCCGAAGATAACCAAAATGGGCGCGACACCCATGACCATGTGGAAATGGGCAACCACGAACATGGTATCGGAAAGTGGGACATCCACCACGGCGTTGCCCAAGAACAGGCCCGTCATGCCGCCATTCACGAAGGAGATGACGAAACCCAGCGCAAACAGCATCGGCACTGAGAAATGGATGTTTCCGCGCCACAGCGTCAGAACCCAGTTGTATACCTTCAGAGCCGTCGGAACCGCGATGATCAGGGTCGTCGTGGCGAAGAAGAACCCGAAATAGGGGTCCATGCCGCTGACGTACATGTGGTGTGCCCAGACGATGAAGCTGAGACCGCCGATGATGACAATCGCCCAGACCATCATGCGATAGCCGAAGATGTTCCGTCGGGCATGAACGCTGATCAAGTCGGATACAATTCCAAAAGCAGGGAGGGCGACGATGTAGACCTCCGGATGCCCGAAGAACCAGAAGAGGTGCTGGAACAGGATCGGGCTGCCCCCTTGGTAGTCCAGCGCTTGCCCCATCTCAACGATGGCCGGGACGAAGAAGCTTGTGCCGAGGATACGATCAAACAGCAGCATGACCGCGCCGACGAAGAGAGCCGGGAAGGCCAGCAAGGCCAGCACGCTGGCGGTGAAGATGCCCCAAACGGTCAGTGGCATGCGCATTAGTGTCATTCCGCGCGCGCGCGCCTGAAGCACCGTTACGACATAGTTCAGGCCACCCATCGTAAAGCCGATGATAAAGATAATCAGCGAAACCAGCATCAGGATGATGCCCGCGCCGCTTCCCGGCGTCCCGGACAGGATGGATTGCGGCGGATAGAGCGTCCAACCTGCGCCAGTTGGGCCGCCCGGCACAAAGAAGCTGATGACCAGGACGATGACCGCCAGCAAATAGAGCCAATAGCTGAGCATGTTTACATAGGGGAATACCATGTCCCGAGCGCCCACCATGAGCGGAATCAGGTAGTTACCGAATCCCCCCAGAAACAGCGCCGTGAGCAGATAGATCACCATGATCATGCCGTGCATGGTGATGTACTGGTAATACTGCTCTGCATCGATGATCGATAATTCAGGAAAGCCCAACTGCAGACGCATCAGCCATGACAGCACAAGCGCCACTAAACCGATGGCGATTGCCGTGCTGGAATACTGGATCGCAATCACCTTGGCGTCTTGGCTAAAGACGTACTTCGTCAGCCAGCTTTTGGCGTGATAGAGCTCTACTTCAGGAACTTCCAGGGGGGGTACTGCGTCCGAGGCGCCACCCGGCATGTTGTGCGTTGTATCGACCATCAGGCGACTCTCCTCGATCCAATCAATTGGCGCCGCAGATGCCGGGCAGCCAATCCGTGCGTTCCTGTCGTCACAGCGGGTCTCATCGTCATGGCTTAGCCTCCCCCTGGTTTTGTGTCAGGCTTGAAACCCGGCTTTCGCGGGCTGCCGCGGCTAACTGTGCGAAGGTCTTTTGTTCCTGCAGCCAAGCGAGATATTCGGCTTCCTCATCCACCACGACTTCGCCGCGCATCAGGGCATGGGCGACGCCACAGAGCTCTGCGCAGAGAACTTGGAAGGTTCCGGTGCGAGACGGTGTCAGCCAAAGGAAAGTGACCATACCCGGCACCATATCCATCTTGGTGCGGAACTCCGGCACGTAGAAGCTGTGCAGGACGTCTATGGAGCGCATCAGGACTTTGACGGGCTTGTCCAAAGGCAAGTGCAAAGCGCCACCCTGAACGACGATATCATCCTGACCGTTGGGATCGTCGGGATTGATGCCCAGCGGATTGTCAGGGCCAATGTGCTTGATGTTGGACGTACCGAGCTGGCCATCCTCGCCCGGTAGGCGATAGCTCCAGTTCCACTGCTGGCCGATTACCTCGATCTCAGTTGCCTCCGCTGGCGGTTCGACGAACTGGTTCCACACAAACAGGCCGGGAGCCAGCATCGCCGCAACCGCAACCGTTGTCAGAACGGTGAGGATAACCTCCAGTTTCTTGCTTTCGGGCTCGTACTCCGCACGGTTCCCTTTCTTGTGGCTGTAGCGGACAACGCAGTAGGCCATGAAAAGCAGAATGATCACGAACACTGCACCAGTCAGCAGAAAGGTAAGATTTATCGTGTCGTCGATGTACTGCCAGTTGGACGCGATCGGAGCCCACCACCAGGGGCTGAAAATATGAAACGCGACAGTGCCGAGAGCCACACCGATCAACATGTGCGCTACATAGTTCGGTCGTTCCCGGACCAAACCTTCCGATTCGTCGAAAGCCGCGCGAATCAAGTTGAAGACAACAAGGATGCCGGCGAGGAAGACGATCAGGCCGATCCAGTAGAAAATCCCGCTGCCCGCACGGCTTGCCAAAAATAATCCCAGCAGGCTGGCAAGGCCCATACATCCGCCGAGGTTCCATCTCGCACTTTTACTCACCGTTCCCTCACCTTCGTTTTATGGGTCCGGCGTGTTTGCGTACGCCGTCCCTTCATTGTTCCAGCGGTCAAGGTTGAAGTAGCGATATGCCGCTTGCGGTCGAGCCTCGGTTTCGCGGGTTGTGGCCCCGTGAATTCTGCCTCGTCCCGAAGCCAATTGAATCGACTGAAAAACGCGTAAGGAATTCGCTCTGCGCCTGAATGTTTAGCGCAGCCTGCAAAAATCGCTGTCGTGCCGAAGCGAAGGGTAGGCGAATCGACTTGCCACCCCTGGCGGTCGGCGATCGCGTACTGGTATGCCATATGCACACCTCCAGTCCCGCCGCGCCGGGCGGACGTAGTCGCGATAGGTCAATCTGTTCCCGGACTGGCCAGCGGAAGCAAGAAGCACGCCTTGGCCCTACCAGCCTCGCCGGATCTGTTGCCCGTCACGACTGTTAATCGATCTCCGGTGTCTCTGACTCACTGCGTGATCGACGCAAAAATACTGCGCGACTTATATGCTGTGGTCAAGCGTAAGCCCTTTATTAGGCTTGTATATCTAAATCAGAATATGTTTTTTGCGATATGAGGTCCGGGGTTACGTGGGGCCTCTGGCCAGCAGCCTAGGGCCATCTCTAAAGCGGCTGAAAACTGCAAAATCAGTGGCGCAGTATAGCGTTCAGGGCAGAAGAAAGCGCCTTTTCGATCTCACGTCTTTCACCCTCGTCAATCGCGGAGAGGTTGAGATGCAGTTGCATTCTCTCGGACTTGACCTCGATCACGTCCGAGGACAGATCCATGTGGTCACCGTAAATGTTTTCTATGACGTAAGGCACGATCTCCCTGCTGATACCCTTGAGCGTGATGGGTTCAAGCGCGCGCGCGGTGACATGATCCTGGACCAGGGCGTAAGTTTCATAGCTCATGACGATGCCGCCGGGCTGTGCGATGGACTCGAGCCTGGCCGCTAAATTGGCTTCGGCGCCGATGATGGTGTAGTCCATGCGGTCGTCGCTGCCGAAGTTTCCGACGTTGCAGTACCCGGTGCTGATGCCCATGCGGGCGCGCAATGGGTTCTCCAGGCCACGCCGCCGCCATTCGCCCCCCAGTTCCTCCAAGCGCCGTTGCATGGTGATGGCCATCTTCACGCAAGCCAAGGCGTCTTCCTTCGCACCTCTGGTTTCGGGATCGCCGAAGAATGCCAGTATCGCGTCGCCGATAAACTTATCGACCGTGGCGCCGTGTTCGTGGGCGATCTTCGCCATCTCGGTAAAGTATTCATTCAACAGTGCGGTCAGTTCTTCAGGCTGGAGGCGCTCGGTGGTGACGGTGAAATCCTTGATGTCCGAGAAAAAGATCGTGAGTTTCTTGCGCTCGGTCGCGATTACGGCGTCGCGCGCACCGCTGAAGATCGATTTGTAAACCTGCGGCGAAAGATACTTTGAAATCTTGATCGAGATGGCTGCCAGGAAGGAGTTCGCCTCCTCCAGCTCGCTGTTCATGCCTGCGAACTGTACCGCCAAACGCCATTGCACCGCCGCGAAGGCAAGACCGATGAATCCAGCAAACCCCAAATAGGTCAGCAGGTAGGTGAAGGAGAACAGATTTGCGGCAATGGGTTGGTCTATCCTGATGGATTGAATGCCACGCACGTCGCCGACCTTCCAGTCGCTTCGCGGGCTTTCAGGATGAGAGTTGTGGCAGGCAACGCAGGTCGTGCCCATGACGATCGGCACCGCCATCCGGATCTGCCGATTCAGAAGCGATCCGCCAACCTCGGTGACATTGCTGTCAGGGCGTCCGTCGGCGCGCAGCGTGTCAAGGGCTTGGATCTCGAATGGGTCCAGCACATGCGGGACGCGCCCCTTGAAGGTTTCATCGGAGACGAAACGGTAGGTAATTCCCTCCGCCCGCTTGCCGATCACTTCGCCTAACTCGATAGACAAGGTCGCAGGGATCGGGATTCCACCCTCGATCTCCTCATAGTTATGGGCCAAGATCGCGTTGCCATCATTGTCAAGGACCCGGCGAACCACATTGCTTGAGTAGTATCCCCGGATCTCGGAAATCATCCCGTTGAGATCTCTGGCTTGCCGGGTCAGCGATTCGTTGGAGAGTTGGTGAAGATCGAGCCAAACGGCGACCGGCAACATAATCAAAGCCAACAGGACCACCGCTACCACGCCGACCGGATGGGAAAGCGATCGCCGTCCGGCGGCATCCACCCGTGCGAGGATGCCATCGCCCTCGCCGCGTAGTGACGCACCCGCAGATTTTTGACTGCTCATTCCCACTCCCCCAGCGCCGCCAACGCCTCGGCCCAAATGCGCCTCACTTTGACGCCGCTTACGGCCAGCCTTTCCCCTTAGGCAGCTCTCGAGGATCAGGATATACCAACTTTCACCTTGGTCGCCGTTTTTCTGCTTCTGCCTAGGTGGGCGGTGGCAAAAGCGTTTGGGGTCTGCGGGATTTTCGCAAAGCAGGTTACACTGATGGAAGCCGACAACGATCAGGGGCGATGCTTTGGACCAGGAAGCAGACTTCATCCACTCCCTCGGTTTACTAGAATTGCCCGGCCATTTGCACGACTGGCTTCAGGATAACTTTCTGCGCCTGGAGACCTTGACGCAGGCCGGGATAATCGTCGCCGCTCTATTGGTGGCCTGGCTGTTGCGAGGCAGTGTTAAAGGTGTCCTGGGGATACCGGCCAAGCGCACGCTTACATGGGACGCCAAGCTACACCGTGTTGCCGAAGCGCTCCCCGACCTCGCCTTTCCGATCGCACTGTTGCTCTTGATCCTTGCGGGTCGGGCCGTAGCCGAAGCGGCGGAGCTTCCCAGCGGTCTGCTGGTGGTGGCGATCAGTCTGACGGCGGCCTGGATCGTGATCCGCTTGGGCGCTGCCGTTGTCCAAAGTCCGCAAACCTCCCGCATTCTGGCGGTTTCCGCCTGGGCGCTTGCGGCCCTCAATATCTTGGGTTGGTTGGACGATACCATCAGAATCCTGGATGGAACCGCACTTCCCTTCGCAGGGCAGCGCATTACGCTTCTTGTGGCCTTGAAGGCGGCAATCCTGCTGCTCCTGCTCCTGTGGCTTGCCCGCGTGCTGACGCGCTTTGCCCGTGGACGCATCGACCGTTCCAAGATGCTTACGCCTTCGATGAAGGTTTTGATCGAGAAGTCGCTCAAGATCGTCGTCTTCTCTTTAGTTTTCCTGGTGACCCTTGATTACCTCGGTGTCGATTTGACGGCCTTTGCGGTTTTTACGGGTGCGTTGGGCGTGGGCGTCGGCTTTGGCTTGCAGAAGGTCGTTTCGAATCTGGTTAGTGGTTTCATTCTCTTGATGGATCGCTCTATCAAACCCGGTGACGTGATCGAACTGGACGAAACGTTCGGATGGGTGACATCTCTTGGCGCACGCTATGTCGCGCTCTCGACCCGTGATGGTAAGGAGTGGCTCATACCGAATGAGGATCTGATTACCCAGCGGGTCGTGAACTGGTCCTATTCCAACAAACTCCTGCGCCTGCCGGTTCGTTTCGGTGTCGCTTATCATTCGGATGTGCGCAAAGCGATGGAATTGGCGATACAGGCCGCGAAATCCGAGCCTCGCGTGTTAACGGACCCGGCACCGGTATGCCGCCTTGTCGAATTCGGCGACAACTCAGTCAACTTTGAGCTGCGGGTCTGGATTTACGATCCCGAAGGCGGTGTCATGAATGTACGCAGCAACATTCTTTTGGCTCTATGGGATCTCCTACGCCAAGAAGAGATTGAGATACCCTTCCCGCAGCGCGACCTCCACATCAAGGAAGGTTCACGGCTGGTCGTGAAGTTGGACAAGGATCAACCGGACGATCAAAAGTAGTGCGTGTCAGGAAATTTCATAGCGCCCGTCAACCCGACGGTCATTGCCGGATTTTGGCGACTCCTAGTGGGACCGCGTATTTCTTGCACCAGATGATGACTTCCGATGCCTCTTCGAGCGCGGCGGTTGCTGGCGCACTGTAGCTTTGTTCGCCGGTCCAGGATTCGAGCTTTTCGAGAATGCCGCCATCGGTTGGCTTTGATGCGTTACCCAATGCAACGTAGGCATCCGGGGCGCTATCGAGCGAGAAACTTTCATCTAGCTTGATCGTGATCGTGCCATTCTCGTTCGTAACGGAGACCGTCCCAGAGGTCTTGTGACCCGATGCGCCGGTGAAGGAGCCCTCGCCAGCAAAGGCCGGGGATGTGATGATCAAGACTGTCGCCACGGCTGCTAAAAAGGTCCGCTGGAACATGATGTGCCTCCAGATATATCAAAGGAAGTTCTGTATCTTTAACACCTTTATCGGACTGTTGGCCCCGTCTTGCCAGTTAACATCTCGTGATGAAGCGGTGTTTACAAAGCTGGGGCAGGGTTCTACCGAAACCAGCCGAGTGCTGGCGAACCTGCGAGTTTCACCGAGGCAGCAACTGTTACAATTTCCGTATTGTCGGCCCTTTGACACGCGCCTATTGTCATCAAACGTTGGCTTTTGAAAGCCTGTTCCAACGTGCATCATGCGCCGCAGCGCGTCGGTGTCTGGTGCTAGGCCAAAAATGGTAAAGGTACCTTTGTAACGACCTAATCCTAGAACGTGCGCGCGCAGACGTTTCGGGCACCTGCCCAAAAAAAAGACCGCGGAAGCACCGGGGTCACGACGACAGGAGAGAATGAAGATGGAAACAAAAATCACCTTAACGCCCCGCGCCAAGCGGGCCTTTAGCCGCCGCTCCGTTCTTGGTGGTGTCGCGGCTGCTGCACTTGCAGCACCCATGATTAGCCGCCGTGCCTTGTCTTCATCGGGCGAGGTCAATGTCTTTACCTGGGGTGACTACTTCCAGGACAACATGACCGAGGCCTTCACCAAGGCGACGGGCATTAAGGTCAATGTATCGACCTATGGTTCGAACGAGGAGGCGCAAAGCAAGCTACGTGCCGCCAACGGTGCTGGCTTTGACCTGATCTTCCCATCGGTGGATACCCGTCCCAACTACGATGACGGGGACTTGCTCGCCGAGATCGACGAGAGCCGCATCAAGGTAGACAGGGTACAGTCCGCGCTGTGGCGTAATTCCCTGCGATTGGGCGCCGCCCGTCGCGGCAAACGGTACCTCGTGCCGTTCAGCTGGGGTACCGAAGGCATCACCTATGACAGCAGTGTTCATAACATCGGGCCGGGTGAGCTGTCCTATGGACACCTTTGGGCCGACGGACTGGACGGCAAGGTAGCCGCCCGTCAGAAATCGGTGCTGGTGAGCTTGGCGATCTATCTCGACTCGACCGGTGAGTTGAAGTCAGACCGTGCCATGGATTTCTATAAAACCGAAGCCGATTGCCGTCGGGTCTTCGAGGGCTGTCTGGCGTTTGCCGGTAAGCACAAGAAGAACATTGGCGCTTATTGGAACAATGCCACGGAAGCAACCGGCGCTTTCACGGATGCCGGCTGCACGGTCGGACAAACTTGGGACACCACCGGCATCAAGTTGCATCAGGATGTCGATCCGAAATGGCGCTATGCGGCGCCCAAGGAAGGCGCTCTGGGCTGGATGGACACCGTGGCCATTCCTTCCGGCGCGGCGAACGTCGATCAGGCCTACGAGCTGATCAACTTCCTGATGACGCCGGAGATCGGCGGCATGTTCGCGAACAACACCGGCTATAACTCTGCCGCAGTGAATGCCAGCGAACATCTGACCGATGCCAGCAAGGAAGCCTTCGCATTCGCTTATCCGGGCGATGCAATCGATAACCTCTGGTGGTGGCCGATGTTCACGCCATGGTTCTCGGAAATGCGTCAGGAGTACGTTGAGAAACTGACGAACCTCTGATCTGTCGAGGGCGCGGGCGAAAATTCGCCCGCGCCTTTTTCCGCCAATGACATGGATAAAGGGCCGACAGATGCGTGGTAAGGATATCGTTCTGGATGGCGCTTCGGTGATGTTCGGCAGTTTCACTGCGGTGCACCCGACCGATCTCAAGATAGAAGCCGGAGAGTTCTTCTCCATTCTCGGCCCGTCGGGCTGCGGTAAAACAACCATTCTCAGGATGCTGTCAGGGTTCTTGCAGCCGACCGAGGGGGAAGTCCTGATCGGCGGCGAGCCGATGACCGGGATCGGACCCAGTAAACGTCCGACCGCTCTGATCTTTCAGAATCTGGCGTTGTTTCCTCTGATGACGGTTTGGGAGAACGTTGCTTTCGGCCTGGAAATGCGGGGATGGAGCAAACCCAAACGCCGGGAACGAGCCTTGGAGCTCTTGGCGACCGTCGAATTGACCGATCATGCGGACAAGACACCTGCGGAGTTATCCGGCGGTCAGCGCCAGCGCGTTGCCATCGCCCGGGCTTTGGCGGTTGAACCTGCGGTGCTGTTGCTAGACGAGCCGCTGTCGGCCTTGGACCTAAAGTTGCGCCAGCACATGCGCGCCGAATTGAAACAGATCCAGAAGGCAACCGGTATCACGTTCGTTTACATTACCCACGATCAGGGCGAAGCCTTGACCATGTCCGACCGGGTCGCGGTCATGAACCAAGGGCGCATCGAACAGGTCGGCACTGCGGATCATATTTACAGCGCGCCAGCAAACTCCTTTGTCGCGTCCTTCGTCGGCGAGAACAACCTGCTGCACGGCGAGATCGCGGAGATCAACGGTGATTACGCATTGCTTGCGGCGCCCCAAGGTCGTTTCAGAGCGCGTAACGCCCATGGCTTGAACCTGGGGGACAAGGCCATGCTTTTCGTTCGGCCTGAACGCATGCAGATTGTCGCCAACGGCGAAGCAACGGAAAACACCATGGCGGCAAAGTTTTTGAGACGTGATCTTGAAGGCCCTTTTGCTAACCTTTTCGTGCGCTGCAATGGCGGTGAATTCGCAATTCACCAAACCAATTTGGCTGAAGCCAGCGCCTCTCATCCCGAGGATTTGACCGTTACCTTTCCGGCCGATGCAGCCATCGTGATGGCGGAGGGGATATTAGCCGATGAGTAATCTGCTGCGCTCCTTTGGCGGCCCCATGACGGCCGTTATTCTGTTCCTCGTCAGCCTGTGGGTGTTTGGGATGATCGCCGGCCCGCAGGTCATTATGATCGAGCAGTCCTTGTGGAAGATCGAGCGCGGCGAGGGTGGGGCGGAGCTCTCGAACCGGATCGACGGTCTATACAACCAGGTCGACATTCTTTCGTTGGACCGGATGGATCTAGAAGAAAAGCCGGCGACACCCGAACGCGACGCCAAACTTGCAGCGATAGACGCTGAGATCGCCGAGATACAGGCTGAAGTGAGCGAACTGGAGAGCCGCGAGATCGAGCCGAGAAAAGTCTACACCTGGGAAAATTACGGCCTCATGGGGTCGGCCCATCTGTCGATTTTCATCAAGACAATTCTGGCATCGCTCTCCGTAACGGCCATCGCTTTCGTGGTTTGCTATCCCATTGCTTTTGCGGTTGCCAAACTCGCCACGCCCGGGCGCGCGGCCATCATCATGCTTGGTCTCGTTATTCCCTATGCAATCAACGAGTTGTTGCGAATTTTCGCCTGGCAGATGATCTTGAACTATAACGGGGTGGCGAACGTGTTGCTGGGGCTGCTCGGATTTGAGCCGATTCCCTTTTTGGAAAGCGGCACGGGCGTCTTCATCGCTATGGTTTATGCCTACATCCTCTTCATGGTCTTCCCGATCTACAACACCATCGAAACTCTGGACATGAACCAGATAGAAGCCGCACGTGATCTCGGCGCGCCGACCTGGAAGATTCACTGGCGCGTTGTTCTGCCCCACGCCAGACCTGGGATCGCAGTCGGGTGTATCATGACCTTCATGCTGTCGGCCGGGTCTTATGCCGTGCCCTACATCATGACGCGCGGCATCGCCGAGCCCTGGTTCACACAATTAATCTACAATAAGTTCTTTGAGTCGACGAACTGGAACGCCGGATCGGCCTACGCCTTTACACTGCTGTGCGCCTGTGTGGTCTTCATCTTTGTCATGATGAAACTCCTCAAGGTTCGACTACAGGATATTGCGAAATGACCGGGGTTGCTGCCGCCGCGCCAGGGGCCGCCAGCCGCATGGTATTGCGGGTCTACATGACGATTTTCTTCATCTACATGTTCTTCCCGCTCTTCATCATGGTGGCCGCCGGATTCAACGACTTCGCTCAGCCGTCCGTCACGGTCTGGCGGGGTTTTACCTTCAAATGGTTCGGCCTGCTGGCACAAGACGAGCGCATGTGGACCGGGTTGGCCAACTCGGTGATCATTGCCGTTGTGGTGATCATCGTAGCGTTGCCCCAAGGATTGGCCGGGGCGTTTTTGATTACGCGCCTGCAGTCGCGGTTCACGGGGCTCATTTATGCAATCATGGTTTCACCCTTGCTGACCCCGGGGATCATTCTGGGAATCTCCACCTTGATCTTTTGGCGCAACCTGGGGGTTGCCGGCGGCCTCTTCACCGCTATCCTCGCGCAATCCACCTTCATTGCGTCGTATGCCATGTTGATGTTCATGGCGCGGTTGCAGCGCCAGGACTTGAGCCTGGAGGAGGCGGCATTGGACCTTGGCGCCACACACTCGCAAGCATTCTGGCGGATCACCGTTCCCTTCTTGAAGCCAACGATCGTTACTGCCTCGGTCATTGCATTCCTGCAGTCTTTTGAAAACTACAATACGACCATCTTTGCGATCGGCGGTGAGCACACCTTGGTGACCGAAATTGGATCACGTATGCGCTTTGGTCTTAGCCCGACCATCAATGTGATCGGTATTCTTTTCATTGTTTTGACCGTGATCTTCGCCACGCTCTATGTGCTGGTGCGCGAACGCGAACGTCGCCGGGAGGCCGCCAAGTGAACGCGCCTGATGGTTTTGTGGGATCGGATCATGGATTGTGGGCACAGCGAATCGCAGGCCTGTCCAAGACGCAAGCAGCGGAGTTGGCAAGACGAGCACGCCACGCGCCCTTGTTTATGCACGCCTATTCATTGCACTTGAACTTTCGGTTCGGCGATTTCAAACCGATTGATCTGCTGGATTTTGCGGCGGAGCAGAAGCTGATCGGCGTGAAAATCCATGTTGAGGATGGTGAGGAGGCAAACAGCCTGCTGACGGCTTCCGACAAGACGCGCGCGGCATTCGCAGATCATGCGCGCGCGCTGGGCTTGAAGGTGCATATCGAAACCAGTTCGACGGCGCTGGGAGACCTTGAGGCCGCCATTGAGGTGGCGCGTGCCGTTGGCGGCGTGTCCGTTCGTTCCTATCCACGCTATGAGGCCCATGTTTCGGAGATAATCGCACGCACCATCGACGACCTCAAAGCCTTGTCCCGATTGGATCCGGAAGGAAAGTTGCTTTTTACTCTCGAACAGCACGAAGACCTAAACTCCACAGACTTGGTCGGAATCGTCGAAGCCGTCGGCAATCCGCACCTTTCGTTGCTGTTCGATTTCGGCAACATGATCAATGCCTATGAGCGTCCGCTGGAGGCACTTCGGATACAGGCACCGCACGTGACGGAGGTGCATGTCAAAGATTGTCACGTCGTCCCGGACCGGGGCGGATGGGCGCAAACCGGCTGTATCAGCGGCACGGGTGATCTGCCCTTCGCCGATCTGTTGGTGGAATTGCTCTTGTTGGGCCGCGACAAACCTCAGGTGACGGCTTTGGCGCTGGAAGAAGAGGTTGATTACCACGCACCGGCGATGCGGTTTCCTGACGAGACGGATGACCCCTTCATTCCCTTTCGTACCGCGAGCCTGACACCTTTCGATGTGGCGACGCTGCCCGAGCGCATGGCGCGGGAGCGCCAGGAAGCTCTCGGGCAGATCATTACGGTACGTAGCTTGCTACAGGAAATCGAAAGCCTGGCTCTCGAAGTTGCGTGCTAGACCTCACTTCCAACCGGCCTCCGCAGCGTCGTCACTGCATTTAACCCGTACCGCGACCTTTGCCTGCGCGGATTGGTCCGGCGATAGGTTCTTCCAACGCACACGCCAGGTGTTCTCGCTGACCGGAAGGTTCATGGTGATCCCGACACTGTTGACCTTCGGCTCAGCCGACGGCATACCGCCGCCGCCAGACGACACATAGGGTTTGTCTGCGGGACAAGTGACCTCGAGGTTACATTCGTCGCCAGGGCCCATGTCGCACTGCTTTACCTCTGGCTTCTGCCAGGCGGACTCGGCCTTTGCCTTATAGGGTGTCATTCCGACCAAAATCGCCAAAGCAAATGGGATAACAAAATACCGTGCTTGCATTGTCAGTCTTCCTCCCGTTGAGCCTTTGTAACAATGAGTATGACGGTGGAGGAAAGAGGCCCGCAAGCGGTCAGATTGGCTGTCCGGTGATCGCTTCTCGCAGGAAGCCCGAGCGATCCTGGCCGAAGTAGGGCTCGTTCTTGTAGAAGTAAGTTGGTGAGCCGAACACGGCTTTTTCAGCGGCTAGGCTGGTGTTGCTCGCCAGTTCCTCCTGTATCGGGGCGGTCATGGCTTCCTCGCAAGTCTTGCGACCGGAAACGCCGAGGTTCAGGTGATCGAGAAGCGTCGAAATGACGCAGGGGTCTGCGATGTCGAAATCATCTCGCCCTCGAACCGAATGATGTGACTGCGTTCTTTAGCTTGACGCGCCGACGCGTCTGTGTTCTTGTGCAGCGCAACATAAAGACCCTCGCGATTGCGCGACCGACCGATGCGATATGAGCCCCGGTCTTCCCGAGCGGATCTTCTTCCAAATCTTTCTGCACCATGATCGCGCATGGCTGGCGGACCAAAGCGCCGCCGAACAACCGGGCAACTCCGCAGGAGTGTCCGCATGGGTTGGTGCATGAGGATTAATTTTGACTAACACGACCTTTTCCGATCTTGGCCTGACCGGCCAACTACTCTCGACCCTTGAGGCCGCGCGTTTCCACGTTCCTACGCCCATTCAGGCGAAAACCATTCCGTTGATCCTGTCCGGCAAGGACGTTTTGGGTATTGCCCAGACAGGCACCGGCAAGACGGGCGCCTTCGCGTTGCCGCTTTTGCAGCAGCTCGCAGAAAACCGCGTTAGCACAAAGAACGGTCGCATTCGCGCCTTGATCCTGGCACCAACCCGCGAGTTGGCGGTGCAAATCGAAGCCGCTTTGCGGATCTTTGGCCGCCAGATGCGTTTGTATCAAGTCGCCGTGTACGGTGGCGTGGGCCGCCGTCCGCAGATCGAGCAGCTTCGCCGCGGCGTCGATATCGTCATCGCGACCCCGGGTCGTTTCTTGGACCTCTATGACGAGGGCCACATCGACATGAGTAACCTCAGCCATTTGGTGCTGGATGAAGCCGACCGCATGTTGGATATGGGCTTCATCAATGATATCCGGCGGATCGTTTCCGGGATGCCGAAGGAGCGCCGCTCCCTGTTGTTCTCGGCCACGATGCCAAAGACGATTGATCGCTTAGCTGCGGAAATCCTGAACCAGCCAGCGCGCGTGGAAATGCCGCGTGAAAGTGTGGCGCCAGCCGCCATCGAACAGCGTGTGATCCACGTCCCGACACCTGAAAAGCGCGAGCTTTTGACGACCTTGCTGCGCGATCCGGGTATGTCCAGGGTCATTGTTTTCACGCGCACCAAGCACATGGCCAATCGCGTGCAGGAGCACCTTTCCAAGGCCGGAACGCAGGCTGAAGCGCTGCATGGCAACAAGAGCCAAGCTGCCCGACAGCAGGCGCTCAAGCGCTTCCGTTCCGGTAATGCGCGTGTCCTTGTTGCAACAGATGTCGCCGCGCGTGGTATCGATGTGACCGCGATCAGCCATGTTATTAACTTCGATCTGCCGAACGAGCCAGAGAGCTATGTACATCGCATCGGCCGTACAGCGCGTGCGGGCGGCTCAGGTGTCGCGCTTTCTTTCTGTGGTCGTGACGAAATCGCCTATCTGCGTGATATCGAGCGGCTGATTGGCCTGTCCCTTCCAGCGGAGGGGGACGTTCCCTCGGCGCAGGAGATGGCCAGCATGAAGCACGTCAAGCCGGGTCGTGGACGGCGTGGCCCAGGCGGTCACGGCGGCGGCAGAGGCCGTAACGGTTCGAGCCAGGGTGGCCCGGGACGCGGTGCCCCGGGTCGTAGTGGTGCAGGTCGCAACGGTCCGTCCGGGCAAGAAGGCGGACATCGTTCCGAAAGCCGCAAGGGCGGACAGGCAAACGCCGGCCGCTTCCGCGGTACCAAGCGCGCTGCCTAAGGCATAGCCAAGCCCGATTTGAGGCTACAGGTTTAAGGATAACCCCGCCGGTGTTTGATAGCACCGCGCGGGGTTTTCTTATGCGATGGCTTCGCCGCCGTCGACAACAAGGGCATGCCCGGTCATGAAGGAAGACCGGTCGGAGGCTAGGAAAACAATCGCTTCGGCAATTTCTTCCGGGCGCGCCCATCGCCCGAGGGGAATCTTTTCCTTCACATAGTTTTCAATGGCTTGACGGCCGCCCATCTGGCGAATGAAGGGCTCGTTGAAGGGGGTGTCCACCCAGCCTGGACACAAGGCATTGATGCGAACGTTGTAGCGTCCGTAATCGATCGCGATCTGGCGTACCATGGCTATCACCGCGTGCTTGGTCGTAGCATAGGCAAGCATTTCCCGGTCGTAGAACACGCCGGAGTTGGAAGAGGTCACGATGATCGAGCCACCGCCTTGTTCGCGCATCTGGGGCATCGCCAGCCGTGCCGCCATGAAATGTGCCCGAACATTCAATTCCCATGACGCGGTTAAACCGGACGGATCGACCTGTTCCAACGTCCCTTCCACTTGGATGCCCGCGTGACTGTGCAGGATATCAAGACGCCCGAAATCCCGAACTGTCCGGGCGATCAGCTCCGCAAGTTGCGCATCGTCGGTTACGTCCGTTGCCAGCGCGCTCGCGCGGCCACCCTCCGCTGCAATGAACGCTACAGTTTCACCACCTTTCTCGGCCGATAGGTCTGCAACAATCACGTTTGCCCCCTCCAACGCCAAGGCACGTGCACCCGCCCGTCCTATGCCTGAGCCGGCGCCGGTAACGATTGCGATTCGATCCTTCAGAATCATCCAGATGGCTCCTTTGCCGAACGAACAGGCGGATAGGCGTATCAGCGCCGGGTCGGCTTCTCCCGTTTGCGCAACATGAATTGGGCCGTGATCAACAGGGTCAGAGAGACAGCAAGAACCATTGTGCCGATGGCATTGATCTCCGGCGTGACGCCACGGCGTATCGAAGAGAACACATAGATAGGCAAAGTGGTTTGCGAGCCGGCGACAAAGAAAGCAATGATGAAATCGTCAAAACTGAAGGTAAAGCTGAGCAGAAATCCGGCAAGGATCGCCGGAAAAATCTGCGGCAGTGTTACCTGCCAGAACGTTCGCCAGGGCGTCGCATAGAGATCGGTGGACGCCTCGATCAACGCGCGGTCCATTCCTGCGATCCTCGCCCTTACGATGACAATCACCAACGACATGGTGAAAAGCGTATGAGCGGCGATCAGCGACCCCAGCCCCATGTTTAACTTCGGCGCCGCTTCCGGCCCGGTGGGCCATATCGAGGCCAGGAAGGGGTTCACTACCTCGAAGACCGTCACCAGGGCGATTAGTGTCGCAATGCCGATAACGATGCCCGGTATCATGATCGATACGTAAATCATGGCATCATAGAAAACCCGCATGCGACCCTTAACCTGTTGCAGGGCGAGCGCGGCCATGGTTCCGAACAGGCTCGCCATAACCGCACTCGCCAGGGCGACGGTAAAGCTGGTGGTCAGCGAATCCATGACGATCGGGTTGGCGAGCGCCTTGCCGTACCACTGAGTGGAAAACCCGCGTAGATCGCTGGCATGGCGTCCCGCATTGAAACTGAACAGCACAATCACGCCGATCGGTATGTAGAGGAAGAGATAGACCGCCAAAGCATAGAGACGCATCCGGCCCTCCCTAGAACAGCGAGACATCGTCGCGCTGACCGGCGCGGCGCATGGCAAGGCGCATATAGAGGCTGACGGTTATCAGCATGATGACCACGAGTGTCGCCGCGACCGCCGATCCATAGGCCCAGTTCCGAGATTGCAGGAAAAGGTCGACCAGGGCGTTGCCGACGAAGAATACCTTTCCACCGCCAAGCAGAGCCGGGATGAGGAACTCGCCCATCAACAGGATGAAAACCAGCATGCAGCCGGTCGCCACACCTGGAAGCGACAGCGGCAAAGTCACCTGACGGAAGGTTGCAAAAGGAAGGGCGCCAAGGTCGCTGGAGGCCTCTAGCAGGCGCTTATCCAGCTTTTCCAAACTGACATAGATCGGGAAAACCATGAGTGGCAGGTAGCCGTAAACAATCCCAACAAGCACCGCGAATGAGGTGTTCATCAAGCGAACGTCGGCGATCCCGACCATATCCAGCAACAGGGGGAGGCCACGCCCGCCAAGGATGAATATCCAGGCGTAGGTTCGGATCAAGATGCTGGTCCAGAAGGGAACGATCACGAGAATGAGCAGCAGGGTTCGCCAACGAGGGCTGACACGAACCGCAAGATAGTAAGCCAGTGGATAGGCCACGACGAGTGCGGCTAGGGTGCCCAAGGGTGCCATGATCAAGGTGTTCTTGAAGGCAGTGAGGCGCGCCGGAAGATTGGCATATTGCGCCAGCGTGAAGGCCGGGACATAACCGCCTGCGGCCCCCCGTTCACCGAAGCTGAACACGATGACGACTATCAGCGGCAGGACGAGCATTCCCAGCAACCAGAGCGTTGCTGGCGCGAGTAGGGCTCTGTTGATCCAGGTACCTTTCATTGCCGGGTCTACTCGTCCTTTGCGTAAGCCGCTTTCGTCAGGCCGACTTGAAGCGGGCCAACAACTCGGCCCGGTTTGGATCGGTCAGCGTTGCCGCTGCGCCGAACTCAAGAGCATCCAGCAGTTCTTGCGCCGGATAGAGGATTGGGTCTTCCAGCAGTTCCTTGGGCAACAACGCATTGGTGCGGCTGTCGGCGACCGGGTAGCCGTGGGCCAGCACCTCCTTCGCGTTGACCGCAGGGTCAAGCAGGAAGTCGATCAAGGCGTAACCGGCGGCACGGTGCTCCGCTCCGCGCGGTACCGCATAGTAATCGCTCCAGATCTCCCCACCTTCGCGGCCGAGAACATAGCGCATCTCCGGCATGTCGTTGTTTAGCTGCTTACCGTCGCCGGTCCAGCACATTGACATCCAGGCATCGCCATTGCGCAGAGGCGGCTGATAGTCACTGTTGATGGCATAGAGGTGTGGCTTGACGTCGAGCAGCAGTTTTTCGGCATCAGCCAACTCTTTTGGATCAACAGAGTTGAAGGAGTAGCCGAAGTACTTGAGTGCGTTGCCGATGGTCGTAAGTTGGTAGTCGTGCACCATGGTGCGGCCGGAGAACTCGGCCTTGGTCATATCCCAGAATTCCTTCCAGGTCGTCGGTGTCATGCCGCCGCTATGGGCGGTATTGATAACGTAGCCCGTCGTTCCCCAATTCTTGGGGACTGCGTAGAGCGTGCCGTTCACGGTGCCGGCGTCAGAGAACCGCGGGTCGAAGGCTGCCGCGTCGTAGTTTGAAAGCTTGCTGAGATCGAGTGGCTCAATCAGATCTTCCCCGACATAGGTGGTGATTGTGTAGTTTGTCGGCACGAAGACGTCCCAACCGCTGCCGCCGGCTTGCAGCTTAGCCAACATCTCTTCGTTTGAACCGAAGACATTGACTTGCACATAAGCCCCAGTCATTTCGGTGAACTTCTCAAAGTTTGCCGGATCGTGGTAGTTCGGCCAGGTCGCGAGCACGACCCGATCACCGATATCGCCGGCGGACCAAGCTTTGCGGGGTCGCAAGCCCGGAACGGCACCTGCCATCACGGCGCTGGCCATCCCTAAACCGGTGACGCCGAGGAAATGCCGCCGGGTGATGGAACCTTTTTGATAACGCCGCAACTGAGCGATGAATTCCTCACGGCTGATAGGCAGATTATCTTTGTAGTCTTTGGACATGATCTTCTCCCATGCAAATCACTTAGGGGTGCCGACGGTGATGCGCTGCTTCCCTTTTTTATCGGTCCTCCAAGACCAGGGCAGTGGCGCTTCGCCAAGATATCTGCACCTGATCGCCTGTGTTGAAACCGCCGGTCATGGCCTCGGCGTGCTTGGGGGCACGCACGAGGATCTCGCCCAGGCCCTCGGCCTCGACGAGATATTCGGTCTGTTCACCCAGGAAGATGCGATTCCGAACCCTTGCAGGTACGCGAACATCGGCTTCCTGGGGGAGCATTTCGCTAGGTGAATCAATCGATATCAGTTCTGGGCGAATTGCGATGACGCCGGCTGCCCCCGGTGCCAACGCCTGCGCGGTTCGCGGCCTGCGACCGACAAGCACTATCCCGGTCGCCGCCTCAATGCTGGTGTGCCCATCTGCAGTTTCGCCGGCTCTCCCGGCGATGAAGTTGGATTTTCCAACAAAATCAGCAACATATCGGTTGGCAGGCTCGTCGTAGAGTTCTGTAGGTCCGCCGGTCTGAACGATGCGTCCGTCCAGCATGATGCAGATGCTGTCGCTCATCGACAGTGCCTCCTCCTGATCATGCGTGACAAGGATGAAGGTGATGCCGACTTCCCGTTGCAGGGTTTGTAGCTCTATCTGCATTTCCCGGCGCAGCTTGCGATCCAATGCGGCCAAAGGTTCGTCGAGCAGTAGGACTGTAGGGTGGTTAATCAGCGCCCGCGCCAGTGCAACCCGTTGCTGTTGGCCGCCCGACAGCTCCCATGTACGCCGTTTCTCAAATCCGGCAAGGCGAACCAGGTCCAGCGCCTCGCCGACACTCTTGGTGACCTCGGCTTTAGCCGGACGCGGCTTAACCTGGCGCAATCCGTAAGCGATATTGTCGAAAACGTTCAGATGCGGGAACAGGGCATAGTGCTGGAACACCATGTTGACCGGCCGGCGATAGGCAGGGATGCCGACCACGGAACGGCCTTCGATCAGAACATCGCCCTCGGTCGGCTGATCAAACCCGGCGATCATGCGCAACGAGGTTGTCTTGCCACAGCCCGAGGGCCCCAGAAAGCTGAAAAAGCCCCCGCGGGGTATGGAAAGGTCAACACTGTCGACCGCAACGACGTCGCCGAACCGTTTGGTGACCTTTTGGAACTCAATATCGTGATGATCCTTGGATTCTGTCACCAACCTATACCCTTACTCGACTTAATGGCCTTGTTTTCTTGATTAGAGGGTTATACCTCTGTTCGGGTCATAGGCTCGCAAATTTCACTTACGAGGGATATACCTCCCAAGGAGTATATCCGGGTTGGTAGAGGCAGGTAGCGCCAGCTCATCATGAGTTTTGGGTTTGGCACATAAGTCTTGCGAGGGGTATCCCGTTGAGCGGTGATCGAGACTGGCACCAGGAGCTTGCGAAAGCTGTAAGAGCTTTGCGAACCCCCGACTTTCCGCAAACGCTCGTGGCGGCGCTCGGGACGCTCGTAAGTTTCGATTTTTCAGTCATGTTCGCCTACCGCGGAGACGAACGGCCACTCGATCTGTTTGATAACTTCGGCGAGACAAGACGGGAGATTTTTGTCTCTATTTATCAGGAGGGGCCTTACCTGCTGGACCCCTTCTTCCAAGCATCGCGAGACAGTTGCGCCCCCGGGCTCTACCGGATTCGAGAGCTGGCGCCGGATCGCTTTTACCAGAGCGAGTACTTCCGTTCCTACTACGTGAGAACAGGGCTTTCCGAGGAGATTGGGTTCTTTATAGCCCTGCCGGAGGAAGTACGGGCGGTGATTTCTCTAATGCGGGCAGGCAAACGCCAGACCTTCAGTGAAAAGGAGATGGCACGCCTGCGGTTGGTGGAACCTGTGGTACGCGCCGCCGCCGAATATCATTGGGAGAACCTAAGCGCGCGCTTCTCTGCCGAACGCCCAGACCCGGAGCAGGAGATACTGGAGCGCCATATTGATGCGACCTTCAGAAACTTCGGCCGTTCGCTTTTGTCTCCCCGGGAGCGCGAGGTTGCGGGTTTGATTTTGCGCGGACATTCGTCGGATTCGATTTCCAAGATATTGGGAATCGCGGCTGGAACCGTGAAAGTCCACCGCAAGAACACCTATTCGAAACTTGGCATTGCGTCCCAATCGGAGCTCTTCTCAATTTTTCTCGGGTCTCTCTCGCAGATGCGATCAACCGTGGTACCGCCCCCAAGGAAATAGGGCTCCTGTGGCTCAATAATCGCTGATATGTTCTGAGCGATCCTGACGCGCCGAAGCGTTCAGGGCGTTGGCGATTGAACCGTAGGCGGATCGGGGCTCATGGAATGACGGAGGCGTTTGATTACATCATCGTCGGTGCCGGATCGGCGGGCTGTGTACTAGCTAATCGCTTGACCGCGGATCACCGAAACCGGGTGCTGCTTCTTGAGGCAGGAGGGTCGGATGCGCGGTTCTGGATTACGGTACCGATCGGCTACGGTAAAACCTTCTATGACCGTCGTGTGAACTGGTCGTACGAAACGGAGATTGAGCCCGGACTTGCCGGGCGAAGCAGTTACTGGCCCCGTGGCAAGGTTTTAGGCGGTTCCAGCTCTATCAACGCTATGGTCTATGTTCGCGGCAATCCTGCTGACTACGACGATTGGGCCGCCATGGATTGCGCTGGCTGGGGTTGGTCGGAGGTCGAGCCCTATTTCCGTAAGATGGAGTCTTGGCGCGGAGAGCCGTCCGAACTACGAGGATCGAACGGCCCGTTGAGCGTTTCCGATACGTCCCGCGAAATCCATCCTCTTTGCGATCATTACCTGCAGGCTGCCCAGGAAGCGGGCTTGAAACGGAACCCGGACTACAACGGCGCTTCTATGGAAGGCGTCGGTCCTTATCAGATAACGGTGCGCGATGGTCGCAGGGCTTCAGCTTCTCAGGCCTATCTGCGTCCTGCGATGGGGCGTAAGAACTTGACCGTCGTTACCAACGCCCTGGTCGAAAAAGTATTGATTGAAGAACAGCGTGCGAGCGGTGTGCGCTATCGTCACGGCGGTCGTGTGCGGGAGGCGCGAGCCAATGTGGAAGTCATCATCAGCGCCGGCGCTGTAAACTCGCCGCAGGTGTTGCAGTTATCGGGTATCGGCGAGGCCGAGAAGCTCCGCGATCTCGGGATTCCGCCGATCTTGGATGCGCCACAGGTCGGGAAAAATCTCCAGGACCATCTGGGTATCGACTATCATTACCGCGCCAACCGGCCAACGTTGAACTCTCAACTCAGACCCTGGTGGAGTCAGTTGTTGCTGGGCGCGCGCTATCTGCTGACGCGCGGCGGACCTTTGGCGTTGAGCGTCAATCAAGCGGGCGGATTCGTGCGCTCGGATGCGGGGCGATCACGCCCGAACATGCAGCTATACTTCTCGCCCCTGACATTCGATACCGCGCCAACCGGTACGCGACCGGTGACCCGCGTCGATCCTTATCCAGCCTTTCGGCTGGGCGTCTCTCCCTGCCGCCCCCTCAGCCGGGGTTGGCTCTCCATACGCTCTCCTGATCCGACCGACGCGCCGGAAATCCGGCCCGGTTACCTAAGCGTGGAGGAAGATGTGGAAGAGATGTTGAGCGGCGTTCGCTTGATCAGACGGCTGGCCGCAATGCCGGGTCTGAGCGAAGTGATCGCCGAAGAGATGCAGCCTGGGCCGATCGTCTCTGGTGACGATCAACTGCGTGAGGATATCCACAAGCGGGCATGGAGCGTTTTCCACCCCTGCGGCACCTGCCGGATGGGTTCGGACCCGAGCCGGTCGGTTGTGGATCCCAGTTTCAGGGTTCATGGTTTGCGGGGAATGCGGGTTGTCGACGCTTCGGTCTTCCCGACAGTTACTTCCGGAAACATCAATGGGCCGGTGATCATGGTTGCAGAACGCGCCAGCAACATGATTTTAGCTGACAGGAACCGGTGATCGGCCACTGAAACGCTCTTCGATTTCCCAGACTCTACAAGCCATGCAACGCGGCGGGGATGCTTGGCGCGGTTGCTCCGTACTACCCAGTGAGGGCAAAACACCCAACAGGGATAGATTGGAGCTAAATACCATGATTGGTAAAGCAAAGCAGTTTCTCAAACCAAAGCGGTTGATGCTTTTCGTGGGCGCTTGCGCCCTCGGGTTCTCCTTCGCCGCTATGCCCTATTCTCCGGCGCTGGCAGGCCACAGCCGCCAGGACACTTCCGGCTGGAACGGCAGCCGAGATAATGATGGCAACAGGCGTGTGCAGTCACGTGACAGGTATGAGGAAAAAGACTATCCCAAGTCCCGCTCCGGTGAGAGGCGCGTTGGTAACGGCGATGAGCGACCCCGCGCCAGTGATCGCAATTACAATGACCGGGACCGTTACAGAAACCGTACCGACCGCGCTGTCGTCAGTCGCGATGACCAGCACTACCAGCGCGACTATGACAAACGCAAAAAGTACAAGAAGTACGAGAAGCATGATCACAACAAGCACGGCACGCACGGTCATTGGAACCAGGGGCAAGGGCACTGGAAAGACGACCACAAAAAATACAGCAAGAAGCATGCCCACAATCACGACAGGCGCCGTTATTACAGAGATGTTGTGATCTATCGACCTCACGGGCACTGGTATTCGGGCTACGGCTATTACCGCAACGACAACGATGCCTATAAATGGTTGGCGTTCACAGCCATCACGCTAAAGCTTTTGGATAACCTCAACGAATCGCAGCAGCGCGCTCATGAACGCGCTCAGATCAACGCTGCAACAGCACCGATTGGCGAAACCATTTACTGGCGTGAAGCCGGGGCTTATGGCTCAGTTACGCCGCTACGCGACGGAAATAGTAACTCCGGGCGTTACTGCAGAGAGTTCCAGCAGACCGTGACGATCGGCGGTCGAAACGAACAGGCTTACGGCACCGCTTGCCTGCAGCCGGATGGCAGTTGGGAGGTTGTCTCCTCCAACAACTGACTTCAGCGCGCCAGAGCGGTCTTCATGTTGCGGACCGCCTGGCGGATGCGCTGCTCGTTTTCAACCAAGCCCAAACGAACAAAACCCTCTCCGTACTCTCCGAATCCGACGCCGGGGGCAACCGCGACCTTGGCTTCTGTCAGTAGGTGCTTGGAAAACTCCAGGGACCCTAAATGGGTGAAGGCCTCGGGGAGGGGGGCCCATACGAACATCGTTGCGGGCGGGCTCGGCGTTTCCCAACCGGCTGTACGCATTCCTTCGACAAGACAGTCACGCCGTTGTTTGTAGCGTTTCCGCATCTCGTCAACACAGTCCTGCGGGCCATTCAACGCTGCGGTAGCAGCGACCTGTACAGCGGTGAAGATGCCGTAGTCTACATAGGATTTTACACGCGCAAGCGCTGCGATCAGCTTGGGATTTCCGGCGCAAAACCCGACCCTCCATCCCGGCATGGAGTAGGTTTTCGACAGCGAGGTGAACTCTACGGCCACGTCCTTTGCGCCCGGCACCTGAAGAATGGACGGCGGCGGGCCACTCTCGAAATAGACCTCTGAATAAGCGAGATCGGAAATAATGTAGATTCCGTGCTGGCGGCAGAAGGCGACGACCTCCTCGTAGAAGTCGAGGTCGACGACTTGGCCCGTTGGATTGGCGGGATAATTCAGAACGACAGCAAGTGGCTTGGGGACCGAATGGCGGAGTGCGCGCGACAATTGCTCGACCACCGTTGCGCTATCACCAAGCTGAAACTGCCTGATGGACGCGCCGGCGATTATGAAGCCGAATGCATGGATCGGATAGCTGGGCGAGGGGACAAGAATGATATCGCCCGGGCTCGTGATGGCTTGGGCAAGGTTCGCCAAGCCTTCCTTTGAGCCCAAGGTTACGATTACCTCTCGGTCAAAATCCAGATCGACATTGAAGCGCCGGTCGTAGTAGGCGGCGAGGGCTTTTCGCAGGCCGGGAATCCCGCGGGATTGCGAATAACGGTGGATGCGTGGATCCGACAGGGTTTCCACCAGCTTTGCCGTAACGTGCGCCGGTGGCGGCTGATCAGGGTTTCCCATGCCGAAATCGATGATGTCCTGACCGGCGGCGCGACCCGCGGCCTTCAAAGCGTTCACTTCGGCAAAAACGTATGGTGGTAGGCGCTTAATGCGATGAAACTGCTCTGCGTTATCCAATTCCACCTGTGGATACTCCCATCTCAGGCTAATGACGAGGGAATCGCGCTCACCTCAAGTGGTGGCGCTCGTTCCGGCGGGCGTAGAGTTCTGCGGCAGTTTGCCCGCCGTCAAGGGCAAACTTCGGTTGGTCCGCCTAATTTTACACGAGATGATGAAACGCACTGTGGAATTACTGGCATCCTGCAGGGGAGTCAGTTACCCTTCGGCTGAGGGGGCGCGATTGTTTCCACACAGTTTTAGGGTGTTCGGATTTGGCGCGGCCGAAAGAGTTTACCTCCTTGCCGGGAGGAAGGGCGGCCACGGATTTACTGGGCCGCCCTCTTTTTTCCATTCAATCCTTAAGGCTTAAAGCGGCGATTTCAATGCGTGCCGCCGCGCCATATAGAGCCGATGGGTCCATAGTCGCCTGTACCGGTGGGACCACCGACGGCCACGCCGGCTTGATGGCCGCAATCTGCTCTTTGATCTCAGCGACCAAAGAGGTGTCCGCATCGGATTGGGCGAGCAGATCGGTCAAGGCTTCGGCGATGCGAGTAAAGCCCAAAGCGTCCTGATACTCGTGCCCATTGACAATCTTGCCGTCATCAACGCCCTCGTCGTATTCCTCCGCGGCGGTGTGGATGAGGTCGTAGATCACCTCGGCGATTTCATCAGCAGGTTGAGGGCCCGCGGCAGCTTCAGCGCGCGTGATAGCCTCAAGAACGGCTGCATAGGCTGCTTGAACCTTAGCATTATCGGCTTGGTTTTCCACCAACGTGGCCAGGGTTTCCAGTTCCTCCTCGAACCCCGGAGCGCCGCGATCCTTCAAGGCATCTTCCATCGACTCATACAACTCATCCTCGGGGTGCTTCATGTGCGTTGCGGCATTGGCAAGTTCCCCCAGACCGTACAGTTCGACACCAACGCTCAAGTGGCCGCGCATAAGACCAAGCTGTGTCAGGTAAGCGGAGTCCGAATGGCTAAGCTCACCACCTTCGCCGCCTTCTCCAGCCTCTCCCGCTTCGCCGGATGCCAACTGAACTTTGCTCCAGACAGTGTCTCGTGACCGCTCTGTGTTATCTGGTGTATCGCCGGCAAGAGCCGCGGTCGCTAACGAGGTGCTGGCGAGAAGTGCGGCACCTAGGCCGACCCAGACTTTGTTCCTAATAACCATCACTAAATCCTTTGGCAGAGTGTTTCTGTTGCCGCTTGCACCGCGGCGTTGAAAGCACTAACTTAGATGCGAATGATTATCAATAGCAAATAATGCTCCTATGATTCTGCAACTTGGTGAAGTCGTTTCCGCTCCTGTCCGGGGCGCCTTACAAGCCGCTATGGCAAAGTCGGAGATGTTTGAAGAC
This sequence comes from Limibacillus halophilus, assembly GCF_014191775.1. Taxonomy (NCBI): domain Bacteria; kingdom Pseudomonadati; phylum Pseudomonadota; class Alphaproteobacteria; order Rhodospirillales; family Rhodovibrionaceae; genus Limibacillus; species Limibacillus halophilus. The sequence continues at coordinate 83,224 of NZ_JACHXA010000007.1, forward strand.
GGCGCGAAAACCGCCGGTTGGCGTGCGCGTGAACGCAAAAACAACCTGCAAGCAGGCAAAACAGCCCTGGCATCGGGGGCAATAAAGAAGGTGGAGAAGGCGTTGCTGGAAAATACGCTTTTCCTGTCTGCTGCCCGTCCGAAAGAGATCGTCCGGATATTGCTCAGTCGATATGAGGTGGGCATGCATTATGGCGCACATGTGGATGACGCGGTCATGGCGGGGCGCCGTACCGACCTTTCCTTTACGCTGTTTCTGGCTGATCCGGAAAGCTACGACGGCGGTGCGTTGGTTATTGATCGGACGGAGGGTGAACGAGCCTTCAAGCTGCCGGCTGGTCACTTGCTTCTCTATCCCTCGACGACGTTGCATAGGGTCGAACCGGTAACCCGTGGATCACGATTGGCGGCCGTTGGTTGGGTCCGCAGTCTTATCCGCGACGATGCTCAGCGAGAACTTCTCTTTGACCTGGATCAAGCAGCGGTCTTGCTTCGCAGTGAAGCGGGGCGCGACGCGGCCATCGATCTAGTGCTCAAGACGCGCAGCAATCTGCTTCGCCGTTGGGTGGATGATTGAAGCGCTGGCGCGTCGCCCGCCGCGGTCCTGTTGGGATCAGAGTATCTGCGACAGGAATTCCTTGGTGCGCGGGTCGCGTGGATTGGCAAAGAATTCCTTCGGCGGGCCGTCCTCTACGATGATGCCGCGATCGGTAAAGTACATATGATCGGCGATCTCGCGTGCAAAGCCCATTTCGTGTGTGACCAACAAGCAGGTCATACCCTCCTCGGCCAGTTGACGGATGGTGACAAGGACCTCCTTCACGGTTTCCGGGTCAAGGGCTGCCGTCACCTCATCAAAGAGCATCACGTCCGGACTCATGGCGAGTGAGCGGGCGATGGCCACGCGCTGCTGTTGCCCACCGGAAAGCTCGCCTGGATACTGCAACTCCTTGCCCTCAAGCCTCACCTTTTTCAGCAAACGATAGGCTCGCTCCTCGACCTCCTTGCGGTTCTGCTTCAAGACGATGGTGGGCGCCATCATGACATTCTGCAAAGCCGTGCGATGAGGAAAGAGGTTGTATTGCTGGAAAACCATGCCGACCTTGCGCCGCAGCGCGAGCTTATCCAATCGAGGATTGTTGACCTCCTGGCCTTCAACCTTGATTGAGCCCTGGTTGATGGGTACCAGCGCGTTGATGCAGCGAAGCAATGTCGATTTGCCGGATCCCGACGGCCCGATAATACAAATCACATCGCCCTTTCGAACATTCATCGAGACACCCTTTAGCACCTCCACGGCTCCAAAGGACTTATGCACATCCGAGACTTCGATGATCGGTTGGTCCGGGCTCCAGGCGCTTGCTGTGGCCATGGCGGTCATCACTCCTGTTTCATCCTAAAGCTTTACCTGGAAGCGCTGCTCCAAGCGCACGGTGAAGCGGGCAATGGGGTAGCAGTAAACAAAAAAGCACAACAACACGAAGCTGTAGATCGGGATCAAGAGGTCCGGTCGATCTTCGGCCGCCAGCACGCGTCCAGCCTGCGTCATCATCTCCGATACGCCAACGATCGAGGCCAGCACGGTAGCCATGGTCAAGATCGCATAGAGGTTCATCCAAGGCGGCAGCATACGCTTGACGCATTGTGGCAGAATGATCTGCCAAAGCGTCTGCCGTCTTGAGAATGCGAGCGATTCAGAAGCCTCCCACTGACCCGACGGGATGGAGGCGATGGCGCCACGGACGATCTCCGATACGTTGGCCATCACAGGCAGTGCCAAGCCAATGGTTGCTTTGATCCAATCGGGGAAGGGTATGACCAATCCGCCGAGGCGAAACTCGAAGGGCAGCAGGAACATGCAGTAAAACAGCAACACCAACCAAGGCGCATTTCGGAAGAACTGCGTGACCAACCAGGAGCCCTGGCGCACCGGCAGCAGCAACGAGATCTGCATCAGGCCAAGACTGGTCCCTACCAGCGTGCCAATCGCCATCGCCATGAAGGAAATAAGAATGTTGAAGCCGAAGCCTGTAAGGAGCACTGGCAGCCACTTGAAAATCACTTCGTAGGCCGGTTGGCGCGCGTCACCGCTCTGCGCCGCTGCAACCCCTGACGAAAGAACCAAAATAGCAAGCAGCCAAAGCCCGTGTTTTGCCGTTAGACGCGGCAGGAAACCGCCGACCAGCCGATCACGTTCCGCTTGTTGTTGGAGCCGTTGCGCAGCGGGCAGCAGCACCGGCAGATCGGTGCCGCCGGTTCGAAGTGCGGGGTGGTCGAAAGGAGTCTTCATCAAACACTTCATTGGCCGAACCCCGGTAATCGCATGGCGCGTTCCCAACGATGCATGCCCATCACAAGAACGCCCACGAGGAGAACATAAGCGACCAGCAAGAAGGTCATCATCTCCGGTACGTTTACCGAGTCGGACCAAATCTGGTTCGCCATGTAGAGCATCTCGGGAACAGCGATGGCATAGGCCAGCGTCGTTGTCTTCACTAGATTGACGAGATTATTGTTCAGCGCCGGCAGGCAAACCCTGAAGGCCAACGGCATGACAATGTAAATGTAAATCTGCAGCCGGTTGAAACCCAACGCCTCAGCCGCCTCGACGGTCGACTCCGGGACCGCTTCGATACCCGAACGGAAGATTTCGACATTGAAGGCGCCGGCAAAGAACGACAGCGAGATAACCGCCCAGGTGAAGTTGTCCAGCATAGGCTCTTGAAAACCGAAACGGTTCTCAACCGTGGGCAGGAGGCTGCCGATGGCGAAATAGAAAAAGTAAAGCTGAACGAGCGGCGGCGTATTGCGGAAAAACTGAATATAGCCCTGCACGACCCGACGGGTCCAAACCAACTTGGACCCTTGAAGCCAGGCGCCGACAAGACCGATTACGATCGAGAAGGCGAGGCAGATCAGAGAGATGTAGACGCTGTTCAGGAATCCTCGGGCTAAGCGATTCCTGTCGAAGGAATCGTAAATGAACGTCAGGTTTATCCCGGTCTCCCGGTACAACTCCTGCGCCCAGTCAAATAGCCACTGCATGTCCATCCAATAACTCGCCGCTGTTATAATTAAGCAAGCCTAACGGTCGTCCTTGCCTGCACAGGTCGGGCGGTGCTTGAAGGTGGGGCGGCAAGGGTGACGCTATCGCTGCGTCACCCTCTCGATTGACCGCCTTAAAAGCCGTGCAAGCGAATCAAGGTGCCGTAAGGAAGTTACTTCAGCTTGTCGTGCATGGTCTTGGCGAAAGGCGTGTTCGGAACACCGTACTTCGTCTCAAGCTCAAGGATACGCCCAGAAGCGTGCCATGATGTGATCATCTCGCTCATGAGGTCGTAAAAGGCCTGTTCACCCTTGGCGACGGCCAGGCCCCAAGGGGCGTCATCAATGGTCTCGAGGGGCATCTCGAAGTCGGCCCACTCAGGCTCGTTCAGCTTCGATACAATGAAGGAATCGTCATAGACGAATGCCAGGCAGCTGCCTTGTCCCAATGCCGTGAGTGCTTCGGAGGTGCCTTTGAAGGCGACGATCTGCGCGCCGAATTCTTCCTCGGTCTTGCGATTGTAGAAAGCGCCCTGAATACCGCAGACCGGAAGGCCCTTCAGGTCTTCCCATTTCTTGAAGCCGGCTTTTTTGACCGCCAGAACATTTGTGCCGGAGGAGTAGTAGTTGGGCTCCACAATATAGACCACTTCGCGGCGGTCGGGCCGATCTGTCATGGTGGCGATCATCAGATCGATCTTGCCCTGCTCAAGGAACTGCATGCGGTTGGATGACACAACCGGCACCAACTCCAGCGCGACACCAAGCTTGTCAGCAACGTCCTGTGCCAATTCGGGCTCAATACCGATGATCTTTCCGTCTTCGTTGAGGTAGCCGTAGGGCTTGTAGTCGGCTTTGACGCCGACAATCAGCTTACCGCGCGCCTTGATCTGCTCGATCGCATCCGCGGCAGCCTGTGTTGTCAGGCCGGCCGTAAGGAAAGCGGCAGCCAGCAGTAATCCCAGGAATTTTTTCATTTCAACTCTCTCCCTATCTATCACTCGTATCCCGTCTAGAGCGAGATCTTGCTGGACGGTACATGGACCAAGGCCGTTTTTCTAGCCCTCAGGCGGTGGTTTCTGATTCTCCAGGTCACTCCGAGCGCGGCTGAACCGGGAAAACGAGCGGTAACTCTTGCTTGGTCCCGTGACGCAGTGCGTGATGTAGAAACAGCCGTCCGAGCGGAAGGTATAGCGGCTTCGATAGCGGTCTGGTGGACAGCAATGCTCGGCCATACCGGTCAGGCCGCCACCCAAAAGGGGCGTCAGGCGAACTTCTTGAAAAAGCCGGTCCGGCGACTGGTCGTAGTAAACGGCAAAGCCGTCGCCGAGCGCCCGGAACAAATAGCTGCGCGATGCCTGAAAGGATTCGCCATTCTTCAGCTTTAGGCATCCCTGTTCGACATACCGCAGGCGATCTGCGTCAAGCCGCACGACATGGGCTTTGCCCTCCATCCCGGCGATGCCGGGAATGCGCCGCTTGAGGGTCCAGTCTCCGGCAAGAGTCTCGAAAACAGCGCCAACGCCTCCCCATGCATCGAGGGATGCCGTTGTCGGTGGCCTATAAAATTTAAAGCTAACCGTCATCACGCCGAAGCATGCGACCGGGACCGCATTCCGGCAAGGCGGATAGAATCCTTGAAATGAGAATAGTGCGAGGGATAATTTGCAGATACACCCAAAATGAAGGATGAATGGCAAATGGACGTGTTGAATGATGTTCTTGATACGCTCAATTTGAAAGGCGCACTTTATTTTCGAACCGACTTCTCTGGCCCGTGGGGCGTCACGGTTCCCGACCTTCAGCAGGCCGCGCGCTTTCATTTAGTGGTGCAGGGCCGTTGTCATGTGTCTTTTGCATCCGGCGCATCGGTCGATTTGGGGCCGGGTGACATTGTTCTGATTCCGCGTGGGCGGTCTCATGTTCTGGCGGATACGGTGTCGCGCCAAGCGCCTCCGCTGGAGACGGTGCTTGAGCTTTCGGGGTATGACGGACAGGGGGTTTTGGTTGTTGGGGAGCGCGACCCCCAAGCGTCAACGCAAATGGTTTGTGGCCATTTCAGTTTTCGTAAAGGCGCAGATCATCCGCTCTTGAGGGCCCTTCCGGAGTACCTCGTGACTACCACGGGGATGCGGGCTAGAGAGCCGTGGCTTGATGAGATGCTGCGCCTTGTGGTTCATCGGATGTTTTCTGAGGAAATCGGATCGCTGGCCGCCGTGACCCGCCTTTCGGAGATCGTCTTCATTGAGTTGCTCCGCGTCGGGATATCCCAAAGCCCGGATCTCAAAGCCATTCTCGAGGCTTTCCGTGACCGACAAATTGGCCAGGCACTGCAACTGATTCACAATCAACCTGCTGAATCTTGGACGGTGGAGCGGATCGCGGCGGCGGTTGGTATGTCTCGGAGCCGGTTTGCTGAAAAGTTCAGCGAGCTTATTGGCACCGGCCCAATGGCCTATCTTTCGGAGTGGCGATTGCAAAAGGCCCTCGCGCTTCTGGATGGGTCGCGTTCATCCATCCAGCAGGTGGCTCTGCAGGCCGGGTATCAGTCGCCGGCAGCCTTCACGCGCGCCTTTGCGGGAAAATTCGGTCTGCCGCCGACGGAATATCGCCGAAGTTTGGATTAATTTTGCAGATCGTCCCAAAGCGCTTGCACTAAGTCCTGGTATTAAGCCAGGTTCTTGATCTATCGCGCCGTCCCTCACAATTTCCCTCCTGTCGATCCCATAGACCGTAGGAGGTATCATGCAAAGGATTGAAAGACTGAGCGAGGCAGACGCCCCGCAGAAAACCCAAGACCTGTTGACCGCCGTCAAGAAACAGATGGGCGGTGTCCCGAATATCATCGCAACGCTTGCCCAATCATCCGCCGCGCTTGGCGGCTACCTCGGATTTGCCGGTGCTCTGGGCGGCGGTACGCTTTCCGCTCGTTTCCGCGAGCAGATCGCGCTGGCGGTTGCCGGTGCCAACCGTTGCGACTACTGCGCTTCGGCGCACACCGCGCTTGGCGGCATGCAGGGCTTAGAAGCCGAGGAGCTTGATCGCAACCTGAAGGGCAGGTCTAGCGATACCAAGGTTGACGCGGCCCTTCGATTCGCTTCGCGGATCGTATCATTGCGCGGCAATGTCACCGACGAAGACCTCGCTGCGGTTCGCAACGCTGGGCTTACCGAGGAAGAGATCGTGGAGATCGTGGCAAACACGGTGCTCAACATCTTCACTAACTACTTCAACCATATCGCCGGAACGGAAATCGACTTCCCGGTCGTTAACACGGCCGCAGTCGAAGCGGCCTGATCAACGAGGCTCCATTCTCACGAAAAGGAAAAAGACATGTCTGGAAAACTTACGCTCTCTGCCTTAGCTCTGATCGGCGCCATTGCGTCGGCGCCGGCCTTTGCGGCTGACGAACACAACACGGTTCCCGGCCTGACGGCTGCCGGTGCGCCCTTGGGTCTGCACGGAGTGGACCCCGTGGCTTTCATTCAGCTTGGTAACCGAATTGAAGGTACGGCGACCTACACGGCGATCCATGATGGCGTCGCCTACTATTTTGCCAGTGAAGAAAACAAGGAAACCTTCGAGGACGCCCCGGAGAAGTTTGTGCCCGAGAACGGCGGCTTTTGCACCTACGGGGTTTCGGTGGGTAAGAAGTTCGATGGAGACCCGAAGTACTCGGCCGTGGTCGACGGGAAGCTCTACGTCTTTTTGAACGAAGAGATATTCAAGGCGTTCCAGCAGGATCGTGCCGGCACGATCGCCAAGGCGGAAGAGAACTGGGCCAAGATCCAACACACCGCAGCAGGCGACCTTTAGTCCCTGCTTGGGAGGGCGCGGGTTTCTCCCCAAACTCGCGCCCTTTTAACCGTCAACGTTTGTTGAGAACCGGATAGCCTCGTACATAGAGTAAGTCGTCAGGTCGTTGGCCAGAACCGAAGAAGTCCCAAGCTGGCCCCATTCTTTCTGAAAATTGATACCGGGTATCTACAGCAGCGCATCTGTCGAAGCCGCCACGGCGCCGATTGCTCAGATCAGATCGCCTAAATGCCCGCTTTTCGTCCAGACGGTAGCGCCTTGGCTTCCCGCCACGGCGGTCGCATTTTGATCGGCTGGTAAGCCAGGGGGTAAGCGCAACCAGGAGTGACGCTGGAGGGTGTCGCCGCCCTGCTCGAAGCTGCCATCCAGTACGAAGATTTCCATGCCGCCGGCGGCGGTAAGAGGAACAGCCGTACCGGCGTCCCAGCGTTCGACGCGAACCGTTTCACGAGAATCCCGAAACAATGGGGTGACCGAAACACCTTCCCGTCCGGCAATCGCGAGAGCTTCGATCTTGTTCAGGTCAATTCGAACGAAGGTGCGGTCGTCAGGCGCGAACTGCCGGAGCTTCACCAGAATAGTGCAGCCAAGCTCAGAAGCGGGTGCGTGACTGGACGTCGGTGGGTTCCGAACATATGTGCCGGTGGGGTAGTCACCATGTTCGTCTTGAAAGACTCCCTCCAGTACGAGGAACTCCTCTCCGGCTTCATGGCAATGTGTCGGAAATCGGCTACCGGCCGCATAGCGGACAATGGTCGTGGCCCGGGCTACCTCGCCGCCGATGCGATCAAGCATTCGGCGGCTAACCCCCGGTGTTGGGGACTCTTGCCAGTCGATATTCTCGGCATGGAGGGCAATACGGCAGGTGAAGTCTGCATTCAGTTCCATGACGATACTCCTTGTACCCAGAAGACGAGCCGGTAGCTGCTAAACGGCCCGAGCCAAGCTCGGGCGGGCGGTGACGCGTTGATGCCAAGCAGTCAGTCTCGTCAGATCGTCGGGTATCGCAATGCCCGCGGCCGAAGCGAAAGCAAAACCCGCCATCGCCGTTATGTCGACGACCGTGAACTGATCGCCTGCAAGGTAATCATGCTCTTCCAGTAGCCCATCCATCCAGACCAGTGTCTTTAGGGCGATTTCGCGTTGGTGCCTACCCCAGTCCTGGTTCTGATAGGTTTCGAGAACCGGTCCCAAGCCGTCGGTGGCATGATGGAAGTAGGCGCCCACGGCATTCAGAAACCCTGCTTCAACCTTACGTTGGAGCATATGAATGATACCACGCTCTAGGGCGGTTCTTCCTGTCAGCGTCTTTTCACCATGGGCATGATCGAGATACTCGGTGATAGCCGTGCACTCAGACAGAAAGGTGCCGTCGTCCAGCTCCAAAACCGGGACAGTGCCGCTCGGGTTCTTAGCCAGAAACGCAGGTTTGCGGTGCTCGCCCCCCATTACGTCGACAGGCACGAACTCGACTTGGTCAAGCAGTCCTTTCTCAGCCAGAGCGATGCGAACGCGTAAGGGATTGGCGAAACCTGCAATGTCATGAATCTTCATGGTGACTTCCTCAAGTTGATTTCCTCATGGGGGAACGGCAAGCAAAAAACTATCTATCGATAGATAGGATATAATAAGGCGCAGGGGTTTGACGCTTGTCAATACCTATCTGCTGATAGATAAATGCTTTGTGATGACAGACGAAATCAGAGGCAAGGCAGCAGAGATCTTGGATGCAGCGGAACGTCGTATCCGCTGCGGCGGGTTTGATAGCGTCAGCTTCCGTGATCTGGCGGCCGACGTTGGCATCAAAAGCGCGAGTGTCCATTACCATTTTCCGCAGAAAGCCAACCTTGGAGAGGCGGTTGTGGAGCGCTATGGCGAACGGTTCATAGCTGCTCTGGGCGACCCGGACGATCCCAAGGAGAGTGCTAAGACCCGTATCAAGCGTCTGTGCGAGGCTTACCGTATCTCGACCCTTGACCAGGGGATGATTTGCCTTTGCTCCGTACTCGGCAGCGCGACATTAGAACTTCCTCCGCAGGTTTCGCGGGCAGTGGTGCGGTTCTTTCATCGTCTGATGGAATGGACGGACCGGGCCCTTGAAGACGCTGACGGGGTGACAAGTGCGCTGGGTCCGCCTAGCGCTGGACATATCATCGCAAGCCTACAGGGGACCGTCATTCTAGCGCTTACCCTTGAAAAGCCGTCGCTTTTTGCGGAAACCCAGGAGCGCCTGCTCCGCGACCTTGCGTAAGCCACGGTGGCAGGCCAATCTGGCAGGATAATCAAAGCAATTTCCGAATAGGAAAAGATGCAATTCTCATCGGATAACGCGCGCGGGGCGACCTACATGGTCGCCTGTATGGTGGGCTACGTACTGAACGACGCCATGATCAAGCTGGCGTCAGCCGACCTGGGCCTGTTCCAGACAGTGTTCCTGCGCGGCGGTGTCATATCCTTGCTGATCGGTATTCTTGCCTGGAACCGTGGCCAACTGTTGTGCCGCCTTTCGAAACAGGATTGGCGTCTGCTTGGCTTGCGAATCTTCGGCGAGCTTGGTGGCACGGTTTGTTTCCTGATGGCGCTATTCAATATGCCGCTCGCCAATGCGACGGCGATCATGCAGGCGATGCCGCTGGCCGTCACGTTGGCGGCGGCGCTATTTTTGGGTGAAGCGGTTGGGTGGCGGCGCTACAGCGCAATCCTGATTGGATTCCTGGGTGTTCTTGTCATCGTGCGCCCAGGTACCGAAGGCTTCACAAGCTATTCCTTCTGGGCGGTGGGTGCGCTGGGATTTCTGGTGCTGCGCGATCTCACGACGCGGCGGTTCTCAGAAAAGCTGCCGTCAGTTTTCGCGGTTTTGATGACGTCGCTTGCCGCCACAGTGATGGGCGGCGTTGCCTCGGTCGCGGTTCCCTGGAATCCGGTGACACTGCAAAGCTTCTTGCTGTTGACTGCAGCAGCCGTTTTTCTGTTGTTCGGTTATCTCTTCAGCGTCATGGCGATGCGCGTGGGGGAGATCGGTTTCGTGTCGCCGTTTCGCTACACGGTATTGATCTGGGCCATCATTCTCGGGTACCTCGTCTTCGGCGATGTGCCCGACGGCTGGATGCTTTTGGGTAGTCTAATCGTCGTTGGCATGGGATCCTACACATTCTACCGGGAGCGTCAGCGCCGTGCGCAGGAAGGCAAACCCGATGTCCCGCCTCTCGCCGGACCTTCGGCCCCTAGCACGCGGCCATAATCTCCTCAAGGTGCTGTGCTTCTGCTAGCAAGGCGAGATCCTGGCCGCCACGCTTGGTCAGCATGATCCCGAGTGGAACGCCCCCTTCCCGAGTTGGCAGGGACACACTACAGCCGTCAATGACATTGGCCAGCGTCGTGTTGCGCAAGGTCATCAAGTTCACGCGGTCATAGGCTTCTTGCGATTCCAGCTCGCTGCGGCGCGGCGGCCCGATCGCCACGGTCGGCAACAGCAGTGTATCTTCGCCGATTGCCGCGTTGAATGCTGCGATAAGGCTCTCTCGTCTGTCCAACGTTTGGCGGTACTCGATTGCGGAGAGCCCCTCGGCCCGTTGCATGCGGATCAGAACGCGCGGGTCGAAAAGCTCCGGCTTCTCTTCTACCAAGGTGGCAAAAGTGGCGCGGGACTCAACGGCGGCAAATTGCCAGAGGGGAAGTGTTTTGTAAGAATCGAGCACCGGCAGCGGCCGTTCCTCAACCGTCATGCCGGCGACAATCATTGCTGCGACTGTTGCGCGGAACTTTCGTTCGACTGCAGGGTCCAGAGCATCGAGGCCGAAGTTGCTAGGGATCAGATAACGCCGTTTCCGGTCCTGTTCGGATTGAAGGGCTGCATAAGGGCAACCGGCAAGTACCGACCAAGCGGCATGGCAGGCCGCGACCGTCCGGGCCATCGGCCCCACGCTATCAAGCGAACCGGACAGCGGTACGACACCGCGTCGCGAGGTGCTTTCCTGACTGGGCTTAAACCCGACAATACCTGTAAAGGCAGCAGGAATCCGGAGCGAACCGCCGGTATCGCTGCCAAACGCAATATCAGCCAGTCCGAGCGCGACGGATACCGCACCGCCGGACGTGGACCCGCCAGGCACGTGGCCGGGACAAACCGGGTTCTCAGGTGTGCCGTAGTGCGGATTGAGACCAAGCCCCGAGTAGGCAAACTCCGTCATGTTGCTATGCCCCAACATCACGGCGCCCGCGGCTCGTACCGCAGCAACCGCATCGGAGTCAGCTTGTGCTACGGGCTGGGTTGCGCGCACCTTGGTTCCCGCGGTTGTGACGTAGCCTTTTACGTCGTAGAGGTCCTTGATGGTGACCAGGGCTCCGGCCAATGGAGATGTCGTTGCCGACGGCAAAGACGCTGCGGTCTGCAGCGCTTCCTCCTTGAACAGCCTGACGAAGACGGAACGAAAGGCTTCCGTGTCCGATTCGATCCGCTTGAAGGCTGCGACGGTTCGTTCGGACGCGGTCTGCGGCGACCAGGGGAACTCAGTCTTCATGGGTTTAGGCGCTCGTGGTCTTTGCTGTGTAGGCCGTCAGGTCATCGGCGTGGAGGTCCCAGAGGAGAGAGAATGTCATGCCGCGCTCTGCCGGCAAGCCGAGCGTCTCCAGGGCATTTGAGAGCGCCGCCGTCGCGGTCGCACTTGAGGACGCCTCGATCAGGATCAAGGCTTCCAACTTACGTGTTGCGAGGTCTTCCGACGGGAGCGGTGTTGAAAGACCTGAATCTGGCTCCATTGCCCGCGCAGAGAAGACGCCATCCAGCATAACGACTTCTGCCAAGACCGGCTCGACCTCGGCGTTGTCGATCTCGCCTGCGGTAAGAGTGATAAGTGCAACGGCACCGCCGCTCCCGACGCCGGCCTCCAGCGCCAAGGTTGAGACCCGACGCTTGGTGTTTCGCATGCGCTCAAAGTTCCGATAAGACCAATCGGTTTGCTGTTCGAAGGCCTTCTTGTAGGAAGCGGAAGTGAAGGTTTCTACGCCGGCTGCACGATACAGTGCCAGATACCGGCGGGCGCTATCGCTGGTGGCCCGATAGCGCCTCGCCCAGCGAAATCCCTCGATTGCAACGCGTTCGGCCATATGTTCGCGGTCGTACCAGCGGTTGAAGTCGTCCTCGTGGGCCGGATCGACGTCCGTCCAGACAAGAAGCTCCGCCTCACGACCAGCGTTCTTTTGCATCCCTAGGTCTCCCAGCTAAAAAATGGCTCTTACTGTGCCGCGTTCGGCCGCACTGTTACAAACGTTTGTTGTTCTTACCGGCAATTTCCCGACGAGGGTTCAGGAGGGCGAATTGCTCGGAATCTCGCTTGCAAGGAAATCACTTCCGGCGGTGCATTGCAAAGAGCAGACGCCATATCAGGTCGTGCTCCCGTTGGCTCCACTCTGCCTCGCTCAATTCCAATCGGTCGGGCAAATTGCTTTCGTCGAACAAAGTCTCTTGATCCGGAAAGTAAGTTTTCCGCAAACGTTCGTTCCCGGCACGAAAGCGATCGAGCAGCCTCTGGCGATCTTCCTTGCCTAGATGAATCGAACCGCCTTCCTTTTCATAGACGACCGACCCCAGGTGCTCGCCCAGGAACGCAAAGAAACGGTTATCATGCGGCCCGTCGAACAGGTCGCGATTCCTTTCGGCGATGCGCAATGTCAGCTCGCTAAAACCACGGTTCTGCTCTGTGTTGCCAAGGTCGAAAGTTTTCCCATCCAGCCCCAGAATGTTAAAGAAATCCAATACGACGTCGTTGCCGTGGAGCTTCGGACGCTCGAACGTTCTGACGATTATCTGCTTTTTAAAAGCGGCAGCTTCCCAATCCGCCAGCGCAACATCCCAATTGGCGATATCACCCAGCCCATTGGCGATCCAGTCGTCGAAATCCGGGTGGCTCTTGAATCCCCATTGCTGCCAGTGAGCTTGGATGTATTGGTCCTGCCGCCGAAGGTAGGCAATCACGACAACGCGAAAATGTTTGTCCACGTCAAGAAAGAGGTCGGGAAATTTGCGGCGGTTGATCAGGTTCTCCGCGCTGACGACCAACGAGTGGCACTCTTGTTCCGCCATCGCGTTCTTACAGCGCAGGAGTCGGCGTAAGACCTTTTTCTGTGATTCCGGCTCATCCTTCGGCAAGCCTTGAAAAAACCAAAGCTGATGCCCGCTTACCGTGGCATCTGGCTCCAGCTTATCGCCTGGAACCAAGAAACCCTGTTCGCGCAAGGGCACCGCGCAGCGGGCGAGGGCTGCCTGTATGGAAGAACTGCCGGATTTTCCAGCGCCGATATGCAGATAAAGGGTTGGTTTGGTCAACTACGTTCCAGCCTGCTTCGGGTGATGCGCCGGTGGCTCAAGCAGATGGCGCGGCGCAACTTATCCTTTGTTAGCTACAGCGCCATAATGTCAGGAGTCAAACCAAACTCTTTGCAAATCGCCTTTAACTCTTTTGCCGGGTCGATTCCGAGGGATCGCACGAACCGGTAGTAAGCGCCGTCTTCAGTGTTAATTTCCTTCGTATGACGTGCCTGCACGCTGTCGATCACTTGAGGCGCCTGGTCGAAATGCTGACTTACGCGTTCTCCGCAGAGAAAATCCAGCCCCCAGCCGCTGAGGGACCGCGGGAAGTCCGATAGACAAAGGTTCAGGGCCTCGCCCGAGAACCCAGGCATCATAATCTCGACAGCATTGACGGGGCGGGCGTCCCTTTCCCCCTTTTGATGGTGGAGCAATGGCCAGGCGCAATAGGAGTCGGCGGTCAGCGAAGATTGGAAGAGATGTAGGTCCTTTTCTTCCGCAATACGGAACAGTTGGCTCAAGGCTTCGACCCCGAAGAGCAGATCATCGTCGAGCAAGAGAATATGCCGATAGCTCAATAGGGACGGAAAAACCTGTGCCACATTGTAGACACCGGAAAACTTTGTGCCACGTTGATAGAAGGCAATATCGCCGATCGGCGAATGGAGGTAGGAATCATCATAATAATTGACGATCAGGTCCCAGTTGCGCCCAGTGTTGGAAAGCCATTTATGGTGAATCGATCCACGCCCGCACTGCAGGAAAACCGCCTGCTCGCCGGATAGGGTTTGAGGATCGCCCCATAACATTTCCGGTGTGTCACCGAAAAAGGGCTTCTGTACCGTGCTGGCCATCGTGTCAGCTGCTGCCGGTCAGGCGACGTTTGAGCCAGCGCAAGGGAGCGGTGACCCGCCATGAGGTAGAATTGTAGACCAGTTGAAGCTCATGATGCAGGCGCAGAACTTCGGGTTGCTCGGCCATCGGTGTGGCGGCGCCGACAGACTGCGCGTTACCGCGGCCGGATTTCAAAGATTGCTTCAAGTCCTGGTTCTCGAAGGACAACAGCTTGCGCTGTAGGGATAGCTCTCCGACACTGGCGAAGAAGTGACGCAGGATGTCTCCCTCGGTTTCATTGGAGAGATAAGCCGCCAAACGTTGAGCGGGACTGCCGTCGGCTGCGCCAGGCATGAAGAGAATGCCCAGACCATGGCAATGCAGGAACTCGAAGGTTTGATACTGTTTCTTCAACTCCTTCCAAAGCCGCCAAACCCCAAAGTCCTTGGTGTATACATTGATGTCGTGGAAAAGAATGACGCCGCCGGGCGACACCTTATCCTTCCAGGTCTTGAAATCGTGCGAAACCGCCTCGTAGGTGTGCAATCCGTCGATGTGCAAAAGGTCAATTGACCCTTCATCGAATTTTTCCGCTGCCTCGTCGAAGTACATCTTCAGGTAACGCCCGATGCCCTTGTAACGCTGTTCCAAAAGATGCTCGAAACGTTCCAGGACGGAATTGTCGTAGAAGCCGGCCTGTGAATCCCCAGACCAAGTATCGACAGCAATGGCCTGGCCGCCAATTTCCCGTCGCTTGAGTGCTTGGCACACCGCAAAAAAGCTCGCACCGTGATGCGTCCCAAGCTCGACGAACACCCGCGGGCGAAGGATGGAAACCACTGCCAGCATGAAGGGGATGTGCTCACCCCATGATGTCGGCACCAGTGTTTCGATATCCCAAGTCGCACACTGCATCAGCTCTTTGCGGATCTCGTCAGCCGAACTGACACCGGCCCTGTTTCCTGTGGAGGATAGTGTCGTGTAATGCAAATGATTGGCCCGCAAGCTATTGCCGACTAAATCGTCACTCTGTTCAAGATTCCATTCCTGGCTCAAGGTTCTCGCTTTCTCCTGGTCTACGATGCCGGACCGAGCAATTGTCCGCAGGCACTCGGCCGTCATTTCGCTCCACATGGGCGTCGGTAACGCATCTTCGCAGCGCACACCCTTCATGGTACTCGGCAGTTTCTGTACCACATAGCCGGTGGCAAGCAAGCTTTCGTCCGTCATCCCCGCCGTTTCCGAGGAATCTGTTTCACCATACTGCAGAGCGATCCTGTTCAAATCGCTCTTGGAAAGGTGAGAATCCGCAAGCTTGCGAAAGAGCTCGAACCAATGGGCACCGTGGGCGTTGTTACGGCGCCGACCTTGTTTCCAATAGCCGATAATACCCTGACAGATTTTAAGGCGGAACTGATCTTGGGTTCGCAGCGGTAGATGGTAAAGATGGCCTTCCGCCTTAGGGGACGAAGGCGTTCTCTTGCCTTTCGGGTACTCCAGGAAATGGTTTCCCTGACCCATCACGAAAGTGCCCTTCAGAAACAGCTGGCGGCTCCAGAATACCTTGCCATGGCCGGCAAACTGAGGAGGAATGAACCAGGAATCCGTTCGAGGATTTCCTTTATTGGGGAGCAGAGGGGCGCAGTTCTTCCAGAGTAGCGTGAAAGCCTTGCGACCTTGCAGGCGTTTCAAGAACCGGACGAATTCGTCGCGTGAACCAAAGGTCAGAAACTCGTCGGCATCAAGGGAGGTAATCCAGGAGATTCCGGCCTCCCGCGCCAACAGCCCTTCTGCCAGAAAGTTCATCAGCCGCGCCTGATCGTATTCTGGTTCTATGTAGCGGACGATCTTGAGGCGCTCGGGAATCTTTGATTCAACCGCCTTCAAGTACTCGAATGTGCCGTCGGTAGAGTTGTGGTCGGCAATCACAATATGGTCGAAAAGATCGGTCACATGCGCCAACCAATCGGCGATGATGTCCGCTTCGTTCTTGACCATTGAAACCAGGCCCGTCACTGGAAGTTCGTTGGAATTTGCCATAATCGCGTTCTTACCCGCAGTGCTTTTAGCCCGATGTTATCGCCGCCCCGGTGTATACCGTGGAATGTTTAAAGTCTGTAGATTTATAGCAGGTTAAGCGACAAGGGCGCTTTCGGTTAATTGCATAAATTTGCATAATTGGGACGCCGCTGTGCCTACTTCCGCTTGTTGCTCCAGATCGCAGCCGTCAACTCGATTGCACGCTCAACCGTCAATGTGGGGCCGCTGTATTGCGTTTTGCCCTTTTCCTCTGTCGGCGTAGCGAAGAGAGTCGGATTTTCTCGTCCAAGGTATTCGGCGGCCACCCGGGCATTGGATTCTTTGTATCTCGCAAAGAAAGCGAGACGTTCGGCAGCCGTCAAAAACCTGGAATCACCAGCAGGAAGATCTTCGAGAATCCTGACCACTTCGGCCCTCGACCGATTGGGACCCAACTCCGAGAAGTTCGGTAAGGCTTGATTGAGTAGCCGCAGAAACTCGACCGTATCGCAGCCAAGGCGACGGTTCTGAATTGAAGGACGGGTAAAGCCGGCCAGGGAAAAGGTCATTCCAACCGCCTCAGCGAAATCCTCGATGATGCTGCCGTGCTTGGTGACGGCGTCTTCGAAGAGTCGAACGGCAATGTTTTGCTTGCCAAAGCTTGCCGACCAAAGCTGGAGTAAGTGCCAATAATCATAGCGATGCTTGGCTGCTGCTGCTGTCGGTATCTTGAAGGGCTCTGTGCGTCCGGCTTTTACGGCGGTGGAGTATGTACTCTCCAACAATTCATCCTGGCGGCGAAGGTATACGATGATCTTTGGATTGTCGTCGTATGTCGCAAGGAAATCCCGAAGCGCCTGTATCTCCGACCGGCTGTTAAGGCGGGATGAACAGTGTTCGCTGCTGAGAATGATCTTGCCTCGCCGTTTGCTGATTTCTTTGTCAAAATCGGCGGCGAAGGTGGTGCGGAAGTTCGCGATAGCCTGCGCATCGTTTATCCCAAGCATCTGAGCCAAGTGCTTCTTTCGATCGTGGTCGTGGCAGTAGGCCGCAAGTCGGACATGGCTGTACGGTCCGGGCGATGTCGGAAAGTAAAATCCTTTGGATTGCAGTGCCTGCCGATTGCTGGCCAGGAAATGCTGGATGGCGGTTGTCCCGGTTTTTTCGAGGCCGATATGCAGACAAATCTTTGGCATTGGTAGTCTAGTCACTTCTCGACAATGTGAGCCGTTCCTGAATCTTGTCAGCCCAGCAGTGAATAATGCTGCTTAGTGTATTTTTGAGATAGCGGCATTGATGAGGGCAACTTAGGTGCGACCACCAGCCAATTGCAACGGTGCAGTTGATTAAATCTGCGACGAGGGCACGGGCTCGGCGCTTTAAGGCCTAATCGTCGCTTGAGCGGCGCAACGATCCGTTGTCGGGCAGCGGTGGGCGCTCCCCTTGACGAAGTTTGCGTACGCGCTCATTGCTGCCGTCCGCCGCGTCAGCGCCGCTATTGCCGCCTGCCGCACCGGTAGCGGCATTGCTCTGCCGGCGTTCCAGCAATAGATAGTCGTAGCCCAAACCATCGCTCTTGCGAGGTTCCCCGGATGTGCGGATGCAGGTAACGACGATGGGGGCGTCAGATGGCCTTGCCTCTTCAATCACGCCCTTGTCCTGCAATTGCGTTGCCCAGTCGATACGCATCTGCCAAGCGGCCATGCGGCAAAGATCCTGCGACGGAAAGGCAACCTCAAGCGGCGCGGCGGTTGTACGTTCAAGAAAGAATACCAGCAACAACCATTCCATTGTATTTCGCCCCTCGTGTTTTTGCTCAGCGGCACCCGATGACACCGAAAGAGTAAAAAAAAGCCGGGCCTAGTGAAAGGCCCGGCTGAATCTGACGATGAGGCAACGCCTACGGAGCTTGATCGCGGCAGATCGTCAGACCGAACATCGTTCCGCTGGTGTTGTCGGTGTTGCAATCCATTACGCCGTTGAAAACGGAGTCGGAACGCGCCCGAACGTAGGCGAGTCCGCCCGCAGCGATATCTCCGTTCACGGTCGCGCCGCCACGGAATTCGAACAGGGATTGATGGAAGACCGACGCCGCTGCCCCCTGCACCCCGCCGTTGAGTGTGGAGGTGCCGCGAACCTCGGCGTATCCCTGTCGATAGATATCGATACCGACCGGACAGTTGAAGTTGTTCAGGAAGTCGCAGCCACCATCATCCGCAGCGGTCAGAGTGTCGCCGTTGTCGGAACGGAAAAAGCTCTGTGCGCCGACTTCAACGGCCGCGTAACCGTTGCCGGTAGCAGTATTGTCCCGGCTGCGGACTGAGCTATGATGGGCGATCTGGAATCCGGCGTTAAAGTCCACAAAGACTCCGTTCGAGTTCAGGGTCGATCCGGTCACATAAGCGAAGGAATCGCGGAAAACACCGATACCGTCGTCGCCGTTGTTACTCATGGTGCTGTTGATCACGCGCACACTTGAGCCGTTTGCGACCTCGATTCCAGCGCCGTAGTCAACGGTGCCGTTGCCGGTGAAGCTGCTGTCAACCACGCCTGCAATCGAGGCCAGGTTGAGAAGAAACCCTGAGCCGTTATGGCCGGTCGATACAACGTTGTTCAAAAACCCTATGACGGCGCCATCAAACCAGATACCTGGGCCGGTGCCGTTTTGGACCGTCAGGTACTCCAGGATGGCTGTGCGGTTATCTACGAATATCGTACCGGTCAGGGTGTGGTCGCCGCCGAGGTTCATGTTGCCGTCCTCGTCGCCGGAAATAGTCAGCCCCATTGCGCCAACTATCACCACATCCTCGGCGCAATCGGACAAGAGCAGGATACGGTCAGCGCCGCTGGAGGCGTCGACTGCGTCCTGAATGGATGTGAAATCACCTGTCGCGCCCACACAATCAACGGTATGCGTGGCGCCGCCGGCAGCGGCGTTTATGGCGTCGATGACTTCCTGGTTCAGGTCTTCCAACAGGACCGTGCCGTTGGTGATCTTGGAGCTTGTGACGACACCGTCGGCGATCTTGTTGCCGGTCACCGAACTGTTGGCCAGCGTCGTGGTGTTGATTGAGCCGGGGATGAGTTTGGCCGGGCTGATGGTGCTGTTGGCGATCTTAGCGCCGGTCACCGCGCCGCCGGAGATCTTATTCCCCGTGATCGACAGGTTGGCGATGGTGTTGGTATTGATCGAGCCTGGAATCAGATCAAGTGGGCTGATGGTGCCGTCCTCGATATCCGAGGATTGCACGCATCCGACGCATTGCACGTCCGTCGCGAGCTGAGCAAGAGTTGTTCCCGGCACAGCCACTGTAAGTCCAAGGGCGGCAATGGCGAGACCTAGGGTAAAGGTGCTTTCCTTTGTCATGACTTCCCCCAATAACCCGAGTTTTGGAACATTCGGTATTCTTATATATATCCTATAATGAATATGTCGTAATTCAATAAAAATGATCGTATATTCAATGTATATTTAGAGATAATAAGAATAAATAAAGAACAAATCATATATATCCCATAAAAATCTAGTAGATATAATGATTTATTCATAATTAATGTGTAAATTGTCTCGTAACCATTTGTCTACTGGAAACAAATGGCCCGCGACATGCCCCGATTGATGTTCCAGGCGCTGTTTGGCGTGGTTGGAGAGTGCGGCCAAACCGGGGAAATCGATGCCGATCTCCTTCTGGCTTACTTGTCGCGGGCGAAAGGAAAGGGGTTAGGCAGAAAAAAGGCCGGACCCGTTACCGAGCCCGGCCGTTAGATCTAGATTCCATAAAGTTGGACTAGGGGAAATTCACCTGGTCGCGGCAGATGCTGAACCCTGGTCCCTCTCGGGTTGTATTGTTGCAACCAAGCATCCCGCCGGTGAAGGTTGCGCCGCTCCGTGCACGAACAAAGGCGAGCTGCCCTAAGGAGACGTCGCCCGTGACCGAGACTGTGTCCCTGAACTCAAAGAGCGACTGGTGAAATACCTGCGCTGCAGCATCCTGTGTTCCGCCATTGACGGTTGAGTCGCCTCGGACCTCGACATAACCCTGGCGGTAGATATCGATCGCGACAGGGCAATCGCCGGAGCCGCTGAAATCACAGGTGTCGTTGGCGGCGGTAAAGGTGTCGCCGCCGTCCGAACGGAAAAAGCTTTGACCGCCGATTTCAATGGCAGCGTAGCCATTTCCGGTTGCTGTGTTGTTTGTACTGCGCACCGAACTGTGATGAGCGACCTGGAAGCCTGCATCGAAGTTGGACTCGACGCCGTTGTTGTTGAGGGTTGAACCGGTCACATAAGCAAAGGAATCGCGGAATACGCCGATGCCATCGTTCCCGTTGTTGTTCATGGTTGAGTTCTGGACAATGACCTTGGAGGCGTTCGCAACTTCGACACCTGCGCCATAGCTACCGGTGCCGTTGTTGGTAAAGATGCTGTCCTCCACGCCGACTGTGGAGGCGAGGTTCACCAGCAGGCCGGAACCGACGTTGTTATTGGAATCGACGCCTGTGACGCTGCCATCAGAATTGCCGTGGAACCAGATTCCGGGACCCGAGCTACCGGTAACGGTCAAATACTCAATCTCCACGTCGCCGAAGTCTACCAAGATTGAACCAGTCAAGGTGTGGTCGCCGCCTTGAGTCTGGGTATTGGACTCGTCGCCTGAAATGACGAGGCCATCCACGTCCTCAATAACCACATCCTCGGCACAATCGGACAAGAGCAGGATACGGTCATCAAAACCCGCCGCATTGACGGCGTCTTGAATGGATGTGAAGTCGCCTGTTGCGCCGACGCAGTCCACGGTGTGGGTGACGCCTCCGCCGCCGCCGCCGCCACCTGCGTTGATAGCGTCGATGACTTCTTGGTTCAGGTCCTCCAACAGGATCGCGCCGTTGGTGATCTTGGCGCTGTTGACGACACCGTCGGCAATCTTGTTGCCGGTTACCGAACTGTTGGCCAGCGTCGTGGTGTTGATTGAGCCGGGGATGAGTTTGGCCGGGCTGATGGTGCTGTTGGCGATCTTAGCGCCGGTCACCGCGCCGCCGGAAATCTTGTTCCCCGTGATCGACAGGTTGGCGATGGTGTTGGTATTGATCGAGCCGGGAATCAGATCAAGCGGGCTGATGGTGCCGTCCTCGATATCCGAGGATTGCACGCAACCGGTGCACTGCACGTCCGTCGCCAACTGGGCTTGAGCAGCCTGTGGTGTAGCAATTGCAAGTCCAATTGCCGCCAGCAACAAGGCCAGATTGTTAGAGCTTCTCTTCCTCATGTCTACCCTCTCAGTGGTTTTTCTTTGCCCAAATTTTGTAGATAAAACCAGAATAACTTGAGGATTTATGTTTTCAACCAGCAAATAATTTAAATGCAAATTTTGGAATTACACGCACGAGCGGTGAAATTGAACAACGCTCTGGTTTTATATACTGCACTTTAATTGAATATTGATGTAGTAATCGATACAGAATGCCTAATCCTGTGACATCATTCTCATACGAGTCGGCGCAGCGAATCGCTCCACTAATCCTTGAGTTTCAGGTTCCCTTCACCGATCACCACGGCACTGCCCCCGAGCGTTACACGAGCTAGCTTATTACTTGCGATCCTAAGGTCGAGGTCCAGGCGACTGGGGCGTCCCATGGCCTCGCCTTGCCGAATGACGACTGCGTGGTCACCATCACGGAGGCTGAGAACGGTCGCATATTCGCCCGCAAAAGCAGCCGCTGCGCCGCCGGTGGCTGCGTCCTCGGCAATACCCATCGCCGGCGCAAACATGCGGGCCTGTACTTCTTCGGGTTGCCGGGGGTCGAGAAGATAGGGATAGAGGTGCGGGGCGGGGCTCTGGGACACCGAGGTCTTCCATAGGCCTAGGTCAACCAGGATCGAAGCCAGGGCGTCCTCGCTTGTGAGCGGGATAAAGACAAACGGCACCCCTGCCGACCAAGCTGTCGGCCCCCATTTTGCGATAGCGGAGACTGGGAGGCCCAAAAGCTTTGCTGCTAAAGCGGCGTCGCATTTCACCGGGAGCCGCTCGGGCAACTTGGGCGCCGTAAAGCGCGCGCGCCCCGTATCGCTACCCAAACGTTCTGCTTGCGCAGCTATCGGACCAATGGGTGGTACCAGAGTAAAGGTCATCGCTGGCCCCGGTTCATTCGCTGCCAAGGCAAGAGTTACGGCGGTACCTACTGTTGGGTGACCAGCGAAAGGAAGTTCTATCTGTGGCGTCATGATGCGAAGATCGAAGGTTGTGTCGGAATCACGGCGAGGGAACACAAACACTGTCTCCGAGAGATTGA
Organism: Limibacillus halophilus; assembly: GCF_014191775.1. Taxonomy (NCBI): domain Bacteria; kingdom Pseudomonadati; phylum Pseudomonadota; class Alphaproteobacteria; order Rhodospirillales; family Rhodovibrionaceae; genus Limibacillus; species Limibacillus halophilus. The sequence goes on from NZ_JACHXA010000007.1 coordinate 105,535, forward strand.
ATTCAGCGGCGATGCTTTGCATTGTCGCGTCGCTCAGTCCATGGGCGTCGGTGACCACGGCCAAGGGGTTGCCGGCGAAGGGCTTGTCCGTGAAAACGTCCAGGAGGCGGTAGGGATAGAGCTTCATTGCGGCTGGAAATCCTTGTTTTGGTGCTCAGGGCTTACTGTCGTCCCGTGTTCGAGATGATCTGCGCCAAGCGTCGGAAACACCTTGGCGACCTTGCTTAAGAGGTAATCGCCATAGCGGCCAGAGAAAATATGAGGATCTTCGCCGTCCCAACGCGGTGCATCGATGTGATCTCTCGCTAACCGCGGAAGGGGGACAATTTCCGCGGCGAAATCTGGATCAAGAAACAATGGAAAAGACAAACGATCGTGACCGCTCCGGTTCATGACCCGGTGCAGGGTCGAGCGGTAGGTACCGCCGGTCAAGCGCTCCAGCATGTCGCCGATGTTACAAACCAACGCCCCTTCTATCGGCGGTGCTTGAATCCAACCATTGGGGGTCTTGACCTCCAGACCGCCGTAGCGATCCTGTGCCAGCAAGGTCAACAGGCCATAATCGCAATGTGCGCCGGCACCCCAGGATTCCCGCCAGGATTCGGGCATTTCTGCCGGGTAATGGAATACCCGGAACAAGACTGTAGGGTTGGCTGTGTAGGTGTTCAGGAAGTAGTACCGGTCCAACCCCAGGCTAAGAGAAATGCCCTCCAACAACGCTTGTCCCGCTCGCGTGGTGGCCGTCATGTAGGTCTCGACGGCATTGCGTAGGCCGGCTGGTTTGCTCGGCCAAAGGTTGGCGCCATGCAGCGGCCATCCGCCCCGTACCCGCGGATGATCGTTCGGCAGATCGCTGCCGAAATACAATCCCTCCTTGTTATCGGGCTTGCCTGAAGTCAGTTCGTTGCCAACAGGAAAGTATCCGCGCCACGCAGCACCGCCCCGCGCCATGGCTACCTGCATTTTTTCAGTCAGGGGTAGCGCAAAGAAAGCGCGGCTTTCGGCCTCCAAATCGGTGAGGCATTGCGAGGGGATCGCGTGGCCAACAACGTAAAAGAACCCCACCTTGCGGCAAGCGGTGTCGATTGCACGTGCAACCTGCTGGCGTGCTTTGTCGTCATCGCCAAATAGAGGTGTCATGTCGATTACCGGCAGACTGAGCATCGGGTCGCGCGTCATCATCCTCTCCACCCTGAGCTGACCTGAGCTTACCCCATTTGGTAAACTTGGTGCAGTGCTCTCCAATCTGTGAATGGAACGGATCAGCGCGGATCGTAACCTATTACGAAGAACTGCATCCAATACTCCAGTGCGCCTACTAAGCCGTAAATTGCAGGGAGCCCAAATGGTGTCTTATTCGCGTAGCACATTCTATTCGGCGGAGGCCTCAGTGCCTCTCTCCAATTCAAGGCTTCCTGATCTTGAGGGCAAGCTCCGGTTCGAGCGCTCTACCGCCAACACGGTGGGGGATTTGACGGCGCTGGGCCTGGTTTCGGAACTAACCGCCGACGAACATGCGTTGGTTGTGCAGGCCTTTCAGCTTGAAGCGGCCGATCTCGAACAACGTGAATATGACGAAGCGCTCGAAGATCGAGGTTTGCCCCCGGCAGATGATGCAAAATTGATGGCGCTGTGGCGTTATGCACGGAGCCTCACCCACTGCGGCGGTTGGGCTGAAGGCGCCGAACGGGAGGCTTTCCAAGCTGCCGGGTATTCGGCTCGTTCGCTTCTTGAGGTGGCGGTGCTCTACGGCTCAATCGTGCTGCAGCGCTATAGGAAGGCAGATCCCAACGAATGACGGCACTGGCTGTACAGGCGTTCTAAGGACCGGCCCGCACGGCGGAAACGTGGTCCACAAATCCTTCGCTTCCCATAAGAGATTTGCAGCGTTCGAAGCGTTCCGTCGAATAGGCCCAAAAGTCGTCCACCGGATTTTTATTGGCGTGTTGGATCAGGCCCCACAGGGTCCACAGTAGATCGCACATAGCCTTGTAAATAACCATCCGACCCTGTTCGCCGGGCGCTGGTTCCCGTCCGAAATAGGCGCAAAGCATTTCGTGGTCCTGCGCCTCGCTGAAAACGCCTTCGACAGAAAGGTCGCCCAGATCCCATAGCGGATCATTCATGCCGGAATATTCCCAGTCGACCATCCACATACGGCTGCCCGTATCGAGAAAATTCTCGCAAAGGGGATCGCAATGACAGGGTGCCAGCGGCAGTGGGTGCGCAGCAAGGGCTGCGCGCAGTGTTTCAGCTTCGCCCAGTACTTGGTGGTAGCCTTCTGGTAAATCGACCGTTTTGCCAGAAAGAATTTTTAGATAATCGTCGATCATCGCGAATAGCTCGAAACGAAAATCGAACTTGGCGCCGCTATGGTGCAGCTTACGGAAAGCTTCTCCAGCACGTGCCGCTGCGCCCTTGCGCTGTGCGAAGGCCTTTGGGGTCATCGTGATCGTATCCTCGATGAATGCAGTGACCATGATGCCGCTATCGGGATCGACAAAGAGCAGTTCCGGACTGACACCGGCCTTCGCCGTTTCCCGTGCGGCCTTCGCTTCGTTCTTCCGGTCGATGTATTCCTCGGTACCCTTACCGGGGATACGCAGGCACCAAGCGCACTCGCCAGACGAGACCCTGAAGACCAGGTTGGTCAGGCCGCCAAGGCGCTCCAGTTTCACGTTTGCCGGATCAATCCCGGCAAAAATCGGTAGCTGGTCCAGAACGGCACGAGCCTGATCTAGCGCGTCATCAGTCATGGGGTCCTCCGTCAAGCTTTCAGTCGCTCCATCTTTGGGTCGTAGAGGCAACGTGCGCCGCGCGTGGCGTGCCAGTTCTGTCCAAAGGCCTCGATCTCAAAAGCGGTCTTTCCGGCGATTTTTGTCGGTAGATAGGCAAAAGCGATGGTCTTGCCGGTCCAGTGACCATAACCGCAAGAGGTCGTCGAACCGACGACTTTGCCATCCAGCAAGATTGGCTCCCCACCCAAGAGTGGGGCGAAACCATCGATTGCCAGGGACACCAGCTTACGGCTGACGCCTTTTTCATGAATGTGGGTTAACGCTTTGCGACCAGTGAAGTCGCCCTTTTCCAAGGCGACGCAAAAGCCCAACCCAGCTTCATAGGGGTTGTAGTCCGGGCTGATGTCGCCCGACCAGTAAAGGTAACCCTTTTCTAAGCGGCAACTTTCAACCGCACGGTAGCCCGCATTGGACATGCCATGAGTTTCACCGGCCTCCCACAGGGCTTCGTAAACGGCGGCGGCAAACTCCTGTGGGATATAGAGCTCGTATCCGAGTTCACCGACATAGCCGACACGAACGGCCAGGGCCTGCGCGTTGGCTAATCCAATCTTGCGGATTGCGAGAAAGGGGAAAGCCTCGTTGGATAGATCATCGTCGCTGACGGTTTGCAGAACTTTGCGCGCGTGCGGCCCGCAAACATTGATGGTGGCGTATGCGCCTGTGATCTCAACCATCGACACGCCTGCGCCGGGCAATTGTCGTTCGATCCAGTCGCTATCGCGAACGCCAAAGCCTGACCCGGTGACAAGCCAGAAGTGATCATCGTCCAAATGCAACAGCGTTACATCGGCCTCGATCCCGCCCCGGTCGTTGCAGAGTTGAGTGTAGATTGCTTTTCCCTTGGGCCCCGAGAGATCGTTGGCGGCGATCCTTTGCAAGGCTGCAAACGTTCCCGGCCCTCGCAATTCGAACTTTGAGAAGGAGCTTTGGTCGATTAGGGCCACGCGCTCTCGAATGGCGCGCACCTCTTCTCCCACACCGTCGAACCAACTTGGTTTGCCTTCGAAGCTCGGCACGTCTTCCAGTGGGTCGCCGTCGCGACGGAACCAATTCGGCCGCTCCCAACCAAACTTGGAGCCGAAGACCGCGCCGCGCGCCTTTAGCGGTTCGTAGAGGGCTGAGCGGCGCAGACCGCGTCCGGCGAGCGATTCCTCTGCGGGCCAGTGGATCTTATAGTACGCGGCATAGGCCTCGACGGCGCGCTGTTCCAAGTAGCGAGCCTGCGCGTGTACCGGGCCGAAACGCCGAACGTCCAAAGACCAGAGGTCCATACCCGGGTCGCCTTCGAGGATCCAGTTCGACATGGCCTGACCGGCCCCTCCCGAAGCGGCAATCCCGGCCGTGAAACCGCAGGCGACGAAGAAATTATCCAGACCGGGCGCCAGGCCCATCATTGGCTCGCCATCGGCGGAGACCGGGATCGGGCCGTTAATGATCGTCTGAATGCCGATCTCATTCAAAACCGGCAGGCGTTCCGCAGCGGGTAACGCGAAACGCTCCAGGCGATCCAGGTTGCCTTCAAAAAGCTCGCGGCCGAAATCCAGTGGCGGCTTGCCGCGCCAGCACCCGCGCGTGCCTTCCTCCCAACCGCCGATGGCGAAGGACCCGGTATCGGGTTTCAGATAAAAGTTCTTGTCCGGGTCGCGCAGGGTCGTCAGGTCTTTCGGTAAGTCCAGTGTTTTTTCCGTAAGGAAGTATTGATGCTCGACAACTCCTGCGGCCAGCGCTACCCCGGCCATCTCACCAACGCGCTTGGCCCAAAGGCCGGCACAGTTGACTAGAATATCGCAGCCAATAGTTCCGTGATCGGTGACCACGCCCAGGATGCGGCGGCCACGGCGGACAATCTCAACGACACTGGTGTGCTCTTCGATCTTTGCGCCGTATTTGCGCGCGGCCTTAGCGAAAGCCTGGGTCAGAGCATAGGGGTCGATGTAACCATCGCCGGGAATGAAGGCAGCACCCTCGATTCCCTCTGTCGTGATGTAGGGGAAAAGCTTGGCGGCTTCCTCGGCAGAGAGCGCGTGGCACTCCACGTCGAAACTGCGAGCCTGGCCCATCGAGCGGCGGATTTCACTCCAGCGATCCGGGGAGGAAGCAAGGCGTAGGGAGCCGACTTTCTTCCAGTCGATCGCCGCATCGGCTTCTTCGGCGAGGCGATCGAAAACCGCGACCGAGTTCTGCATCAGGCGCGTCAGGTTTCGTTTGCTGCGCAGTTGCCCGACCAGTCCGGCTGCGTGCCAGGTACAGCCCTCGGTGATCTGAGCCTTTTCAAGCAACAGAACATCTTTTTCGCCGGCTCTGGCCAGATGGTAAGCAACGGAGGTGCCAATGGCCCCGCCGCCGATGACGATGATGCGTGCGTGACGGTCAGCGGAAAAGGTCATTGCAGACCTCCCTTACACCTTGATGCGGGCGTTGGCAGCGTCATAGAGCGCTTCCAAGTGCAGCGTTGCCGGGACGCGTTCGGTCGCCACCACCAGTTCGTATTTACCGCTGCTCAGGTAATCGTCGTTGACGCCATCGGCGTGGCGGACATATCCGAAACCGATCGACTTGCCGACGCTATAACCGAAGCCGGCACTGGTCAGGTATCCTGCAAATTCGCCGTTGCGGAGGATCGTCTCCCGGCCCAGCAAAACGACGCCTGGGTCCTCAACCGTGAAGCAGGCCAGCTTCTTTTTGAGGGGTGAGTTGGCGGTACGCTCTGCGGCAGCACGGCCGATGAAGTTCATGTCTCTCTTCAGCTTAACGGCCCAACCAAGTCCAGCCTCGAATGGAGAATCGTTCGGCGTGATGTCAGAGCCCCAGGCGCGGTAGCCCTTTTCCAGCCGCAAGGATTCGATGGCCCGATATCCACAGGGTCGAATCCCGTGGGCTGCGCCTGCCGTCATCAAGGCATCGAAGATGTCCCCGGTCGCCGAGAGTGGCGTGTGCAATTCCCAACCCAATTCTCCGACGTAGGTGATGCGCAGCGCGCGCACTGGATGCCCCGCAATCTCGACTTCTTGAACATGGCCGAAGGGGAAGGCTTCGTTCGTGCAGTCGGCTGTGGTGACAGCCTGCAACACGTCGCGTGCTTTGGGGCCCATCAGGGAAAGCGTTCCGAAATCCTCGGTGACGTCGGTCAGAGTCGCTTCGCTACCATCGGGCAGGTGGTCACGGATCCAGGTGCCGTCATGTGTTCGGAAGCCCGTGCCGGTCACGATGTAGAAGTGATCGTCGGCCAATCGCGCCACCGTCAGGTCGCATTCGATGCCGCCGCGGCTGTTAAGAAGCTGCGTGTAGGTCAGCCGGCCCGCAGGCTTGGAGACATGGTTTGCGCAGATAGCATCCATCGCCGCCGCAGCGCCGGACCCACGCAGTTCAAACTTGGCAAAGGACGATTGGTCGAACAGGCCTACGGCCTCGCGTACGGCGCGATGCTCCTCGCCGACGGCGTCGAACCAATTCTGCCGTCCCATGCTGTACTGGTCCTGCGGTTCGGTTCCCGGCGGTGCGAACCAATTGGGTCTCTCCCATCCCAGCTTCGAGCCAAAGACCGCCCGGCGTTCCTTCAGGCGTTCATAGAGCGGCGAAACGATGCGGGGGCGGCCTGTTTCATACTCCTCGTGCGGGAATCCGATGGTGTAGTGCTTGCCGTATGCCTCGAGCGTGCGGTCGCAGACCCACTGACGATCCCGGTGAAGTTCCGAAAAGCGCCGGATGTCCACCGTCCAGAGGTCGAGCGGGGCCTCCCCGCTCATCACCCATTCCGCGAGCACCCAACCCGCGCCGCCGCCCGAGGCGATGCCGAAGGCATTAAAACCGGCGCCGACATACATGTTTTCGCATTCGGGAGCCCTCCCGAGGATGAAGTTGCCATCAGGCGTGAAGCTTTCCGGCCCGTTGATCATCTGCTTGACCCCGGTGTTTTCCAAGGCGGGTACGCGGGCGATGGCCTGATGCAGATGTTGTTCGAAGTGGTCCCAATCGTCATCGAATAGCTGAAACTCGAAGCTGTCAGGCACGTCGCCGGTCGTCCAGGCCTGCGGGTTAGGTTCGTAACCACCCATGACGAGGCCGCCGACTTCTTCCTTGAAGTAAGTGCGGCGGTCCGGGTCACGCACGGTCGCGGTGTCGCTGGCCAGCCCCGCGATGGGCTCGGTAACGATGTACTGATGCTTGACTGGTTGCAGCGGCACATTGATGCCAGCCAGTTCGCCCAGTTGCCGAGCCCACTGTCCGGCGCAGTTGACGACAGTCTCGCAGGCAATCGTTCCTTGCGCGGTTTCAACAGCAGTGATGCGCTCGCCGTCCATCCGGAATCCGGTAACACGCTCGCCTTCGACGATCCGGACGCCGTGCATCCGCGCGCCCTTCGCCAGTGACTGCGTAATGTCGGTCGGGTTGGCCTGACCGTCCGTTGGCAAGAAGGTGGCGCCAACAAGATCGCTCACATCCATCAGCGGCCACATGGCCTTGACCTCGCTGGGGCTCAACAAATGCATGTCCATGTTGAAACTGCGGGCTGTCGTCGCCAAGCGCTTGAATTCGATCCAGCGGTCTTCGTTGCAGGCAAGCCGCAAGCAACCGCTCATCTTCCAACCCGTCTCCAGCCCGGTCTCAGCGTCCAGTTTCTTGTAGAGATCGACCGAGTATCGTAGCACCTGGGTGATGCTGGCAGACGAGCGCAACTGGCCGACCAGCCCGGCAGCATGCCATGTCGAACCAGAGGTCAACTTGCCTTGTTCCAGCAGCAGCACCTCGGCTTTGTGGTCCTTGGCCAGATGATAGGCGGTGGAACAGCCGATGATCCCGCCGCCGATGACGATGATCTGGGAATGGGAGGGAAGCGACATGGGGGTATCAGGCCTTTCCGTAACGTGACCGGTAGCGCGCCAGTTCAGCGGCGAGGCGGTCCAGGTTTTCTTGTGTGTAAGCTTCGTAGTCGACGCCGGGTGCTGAGAGGTGGAGTTCGGAAACCAAGCTCCAGAGTGTCTCGCGCAGCAAGGATGCGCATTTCATGGCGGCTTGACTCCGCAGCAGGGCGGGCGACGGTTTCTCATTGAAGTAACGGGCCAGAAGCGCTTCGTCCTGCTCGGGCGAGAAACCGGCATTCGAGGCGATACCCGCCAGATCGAACATTGCGGTGGAGAAACCGGCGTACTCGAAATCGATCAGCCAAATCCGCTCGTCGTCCTCGATGAAATTGGCGGGCAGCAGATCATTGTGACCGAAGATGATCGGCAGCGGCACCTGCACGGCCTCCAACTCCTCGGATAAATCCAGAAACTCCGGCAACTTTGCCGCCATTCGGCTACCGCCGGCCTCCAATGTGCGGGCATAATCTCGGATTACATGGAATACCCAGAACAGAAAAGCGGCGCCGCTAACATGACGCGGCATCGCTTGGTGAAACCCTCGGATCAGATCGGCGATCGGCTCCAGATTGGTCTGAACTTCATCAGCTCCATAGGTTTGACCCTCGATAAAGACCGTAACCATCAGACCAGGCGCGGCATAGGTCACCTCCGGTGCGAAGCCCGCCCGGACAGCGGCCCGGGTGGTCATTAGTTCCCGGTCACGAAAGACGTGATGAAAAGGGAAATCACGGCCCAGGCGGACAACCTGTTTCCGGCCCGCGTCGATCACGGTATAGCTTTCGTTGCTCAGGCCGCCTTTCAACAACACCGGGTCAACCGATCCAGCCCAGATTGGCAAGCCCTTGATGCGCGTGATGCTGTCGCTCATGTCTCGTCTCCCGCGCCCGGCGAGAGGCCAAGTCGGGCCCGGGTCTTGGCCGCGCCTGCCGAGATCAGGCGGTCAGCGATGATGGCTATGAAAGCCACAGCCAATCCTGAAACCAAACCCCTGCCGGTATCGGCCTTGGTAAGAGCGATGTAGACCTCCTGACCGAGGTCGCGCGTGCCCACCAGGGCCGTGATGACCAGCATGGAAAGAGCCAGCATGATGGTTTGATTGAGGCCCAACATGATCGCCGGCAAGGCAAGCTTCAGCTTGATCTTGAGAAGCAGTTGGATAGGCGTGCAACCGGCGACCGTTCCGGCCTCCACCAACTGCGGGTCGATACGCTGGAGGCCGTGGGCGGTGTAGCGTATGGCAGGGGAAATCGCATAGGCAATGACCGCCAGCATGGCCGTGAAGTCACCGACCCGAAACAACATCACCGCAGGCATGAGATAAACGAAGGAAGGCAGCGTCTGGAGCGTGTCGATAATCACCCGAACGAACCGCCAAACGCGCTCGCGCTCGGCCGATAGGATGCCGATCGGAATGCCGATCAGCCCCGCGAGAACGACCGAGATGCCGCAGAGGTAGACCGTGATCATGGCCTTTTCCCATTGCCCGGTCGCGGCAATCAGGAAGGCTAGTGCAGCGACGGTCGCGGCCAAACGCCAGCGGCCGAGGCTCCAACCCGCCAGCGCCAGGAGTGCTGCGACGCCAAGCCAAGGGAGGTCGAGAAGGAAGCGTTTGAAGGGAATCAGAAGGTTCAGTAGCAGGGCATTCTTCAACCCTTCGAGCTGATCGAAGAAATTGATATTGATCCAGCGCAGGATGTCGCCCCAGAAGGTGCCGGTCGAGATTTCAGCCGCCGACGGATAGCTCTGGAAAGCAACGCTGCCGAGGCCCAGCACAAAAGTGACGGCAATGAGCGCGACCGCGGAAAGACTGTAAGGGTAGCGTCGCCAGACGGATAATTGCTGATCGTCATCGCCGCTATGTTGACGACTTCGTGCCGCATAGGCTTGCGAGAGGCGATCCAGCGCTATGGCCAGGGCGACAATGGCAAACCCAGCCTCGAAGCCGGTACCGATGTCCAGCCGCCGCAAGGCTGCAAGCACCTCGTATCCTAACCCCCCGGCGCCGATCATGGAGGCAATGATCACCATGTTCAAAGACAGCATGATCACCTGATTGACGCCGACCATGAGCCCTGGTCTTGCCGAGGGAACCAGCACGCGCCAAGTCATTTGCCGTCGGGTGCAACCGATCATCCGGCCCAAGTCCTTAATCTCGGGCGGTACGCTGCGCAGCGAGACAATGCTGATGCGTGTCATGGGTGGCAGGGCATAGATGATGGTGGCGACGATGGCTGCCGTCGGACTAAAGCCGAAGAGGAAAAGGATCGGCACAAGGTAGGCAAAAACCGGGATCGTCTGCATCAGATCCAGGATGGGCGTAATGGCTCGCTCAAACCCGCGGGAGCGATAGCCGAGAATACCCAGTAACAGGCCACCGACGATGCCGATCGGGACGGCGATCAAGATCGAGGCCAGCGTTACCATGGCGCTGTCCCACTGACCAAAGAGTGCAATGAAGCCGAAACAGCCCGCGACCAGCAACGCCAAGCGAACGCCCCCGGCGTAAAGCCCCATCATCGCGATGATGCCGATGATCGCGACCCAAGACAGGGGAGGCACAACCTGTACGGCGTCGGACCCCTGGCCTTCGAGGAAGCCGGTGGAAAGCAAGCTGAGCGCCACGCGATATGGGAAGTCGATGACATCTGCGATGAAGCGCGTCATTTCCGTAAAGGAAAAGAGGCCAAAACCGGCGTCATCCAACAGCCAGTTCATGAAATCCCGAATCCAGTAGCGCAGTGGAATTTCATAGGCGCCGGGATACTCGAAAGCCCACGCGAACAGGGTTTCGCCAAACTGCCAGAGGAGCACGAATAGTGTCAGCGCGACGAGCCAAACGAGGTTTCGTCCCTTGAAGCTGCGCCTTGCACTGCTGCTGTCCATCTCAGCCTCGCATCATGACCGCGACCACATCGTCGCGCAGCAGAAGGCCCTGAGGTTGGCCGGCGTCATCAACCACTCTTAGCGTACTGATGCCTTGTTCCAGGAGCGGGGCGATTTCGGCGATGGTAGCCTTGAGAGAAACCTCTGGCCCGAGCGCGTCGGCAGGCAACTGGTCGTTGAGCGGCCGCATCAAGGAGGCCGCGCGCATCACCTTCGCTTTGGCGACGCTGCGCGTGAACTCGGCCACGTAGTCGGTTGCGGGGTTCAACACCAGATCTTCGGGTGATCCAATCTGGACGACCGCGCCGTCTTTCATGATCGCGATGCGGTCGGCCAGACGGATGGCTTCGTCAAAATCGTGTGTTATGAAGACGATGGTCTTCTGCAAGACGGACTGCAGGCGCAAAAACTCGTCCTGCATTTCCCGTCGGATCAAGGGATCGAGGGCGGAGAAGGGCTCGTCCAGGAACCAGAGTTCCGGTTCGACGGCCAGGGAGCGGGCGATACCGACCCTTTGCTGCTGACCGCCCGACAGTTCGCGTGGATAGAAGCCCTCACGGCCCGCCAAACCGACCAAATCGACCATTTTGGCGGCGCGTTCTTCGCGGCTGCGCCGGTTCAATCCCTGAACCTCAAGTGGGAAGGCAACGTTTTCCAGCACCGTCATATGCGGGAGCAGGGCGAAGTGCTGAAACACCATCCCCATGTGATGGCGCCTGATTTGGACCATGCGCTCCGCGCTGGCTTCCAACAGATTTTCACCATTGAAGAGAATTTCACCTGAGGTTGGCTCGATCAAGCGAGACATGCAGCGCACCAGCGTCGACTTGCCAGAGCCCGATAGACCCATAATGACAAAGCTCTCGCCTTCGCGAACCTCCAGGTTTACGTCGCGGACAGCGCCGATGAGGCCGGCCTCTTGTAGAGTTTCTTCAGTGATGGGATGGGCAGTATCGCGCGCGGCCATGAAACTCTCCGCGTGCGGGCCGAATATTTTCCAGACGGACCGGCAGACGAGCTTCGCTTCTGATTCGGACATGGCCTACCTGTCGGCTCCCAGGCTTGAGTGCGGTGAGTGCGGCTCGATTGGCGCGGGCCGCCGGCGAACCTTGAGGCTCGTCGGCGGCCAACACAGCCTTGCGGCTTACTTGATCCAGGTGGACCAGCGCGCCTCGTTGTTTGCCATCCAGTCGGCGACCACTTCGTCGATCGACTTCCCTTCGAGATCGACGGCGGTGATCATCGCACCCATCTCGCCGTTGTTGATGTTGAAGGCTTTGACGGCGTTGCTGGCGCCCGGCCACTTATCTTTGAGCCCGGCCCAAGAGACCTTCCAGATCGGTCCGCGCGGTTTACCGCAGTCGTAGGTTTCGTTGGGATTGCTGCCCCAGGACGGATCTTCGTAGCACTCTTTCGTATAGGCCGGAAATTCGACCCATTCGCCCTCGTACTTCGCAGGTGCCCAGTGCGGCGCATAAACCCAAAGCATGACCGGCGCTTTGCGTTGGTACGCACTTTCCAACTCTGCAAACAGCGCGGCATCGGTGCCGGCGTGCACGACCTCGAATGGCAGGTCGAGAGCTTCGGCGCGCTCATCGTCGAAGCCGCCCCAGGTAACGGGGCCTCCCAGATAGCGCCCCTTAGGAGCGGTTTCGGCGGTCGCAAAGGCTTCGGCGCAGGACGCTTCTTTCAAGGCTTCCCAGTTCGGCAATCCCGGGCACTTTTCTTTCATGTAGGTCGGGTACCACCACTCCTCGATCGCCTGCATCCCGGTTTCACCGAGATTCTCGACCTTGCCGGTTGCCGTCGCCTCATCCATGGCGTCGCGTCCCGTGGTCTCCCAGATTTCCATCGCAACATGTAAATCGCCGCTCTTCAAACCGGCGAACTGGGCAATGTAGTCCGCTTGCACGTACTCGATATTGTAGCCGGCCTTCTTGAGAACCTCGCCCATGATCTGGGTGGTGATCAATTGACCTGTCCAGTCGTGTAGCGTCAGCTTGATCGGGTCGCGCGATTCGACCTCCGCCTGAACGTTGGCTGCGGCCAGGCTCAGCCCCGCGGTCACAGCAAGGCCGATGAAAGCGCGCCTCAATGTCATATTGACGGTCTTCATATGATTGTCTCCCTACCTCGACGGCGCCCTTCTCCAGACGCTCCCCTGTTTACTTCTAAGGGGCATAGTCTGGCGGCGGCAGTTCGTTGGAGTCAATCAGCTTTGAGGTGAAAAATTGGTGTTTTTCGAATAATCTGTGGTTTTACCAATAAAGGTTGCGCAATATCATCTTAGTATTTGGCATTTTTAACCGGTAACCACATGAATACCACAAAGAGAAGAAACGCGATCCTGGAACGCGTGGTAGAGCAGGGGTCGGCCAGAGTGAGCGATCTCGCCAGCGATCTGGGTGTTTCGCTGGAAACCATCAGGCGCGATGTGCGGCCGCTGGTGGAGCGTGGCGAACTTGTGAAAACCCATGGTGCGGTCTTCGCGGTCGATGCCTCTCGGGAAGCGCCATTTGAGCGCCGTTTGCGTGAACACGCGGAAGGCAAACGCCGGATCGCCCGCCATGTCGCTGGCCTGATTGAAGACGGCGACAGCGTCATGATGGATACCGGAACCACGACCAGTATTCTGGCGCGTGAGTTGCTGGCGAAGAAGCGTTTGATCATCGTCACCAATTCTTCTGACGTCGCGCGCATCCTGGCGACGGTCAATGGCAACAAGGTCTACATGGCGGGCGGCGAGTTGCATGGCGACAACGGTGCGGCGTTTGGGCGTTCCGCCATCGATTTCATAAGCAATTTCAAGGTCCGTTTCGCCATCATCTCGATCGGCGCCATCGATGCCCGCGTTGGGCCGATGGATTTCAGATTGGCGGAGGCCGAGTTCGCCCGCCGGGTTCTAGAGTGCGGCGACGAGCGCCTCGTGATCACGGATCACTCGAAGTTTCAGCGCTCGGCGCTGGTCAAGGTTTGTGATTTCGAAGAGTTTGATCACCTGGTAACCGATGTGCCGCCGCCCGAGGATATTGCCAAGCGCCTGACCGCGGCCGGGACCAAGGTCACAGTGGTTCCCTAACCGTGCCCGGAAGCTTGATTGCCGGTGTGCGTCAAGCAGGAACAAAAAAAGAACAAATCGCTTGACCGTCTACCTCTCCCTGTTTAGAACAAAAAAAGAACGAATGTGGCGGCAGGGAGCGATGACATGGAAATCGGCGGTATCATTGCAACGGCACTGACCTGTTTGGCATTGAACGTTTATCACGAGGCCAGGGGCGAACCTTTCCTGGGGCAAGTTGCCGTGGCTCAGGTCACCATGAACCGCGTGGCGAGTGCCTCCTATCCGGACAATGTCTGTGATGTTGTGACCCAGCCCTATCAATTTTCCTGGACCGGTGACGGGCTTTCGGATCAGCCCAGCGACCCCCGCGCCTGGCAGGACGCCTTGTCAGTGGCGGCAATGGTCCTGGATTTTGGTGCGCGTACTGCGGGCGTGAACGATCAAACCCTGCATTATCATGCCACCAGCGTGACACCGGCCTGGAGTGCCGAAATGGCTTCCTTGGGCAAGATCGGCAATCATCGCTTCTATCGCCAGTAGAAGAGGCCGGCGGTCAGGCGCGTTCGCGTGTCTTGTGAAAGCCTATTTTCGGCCAGTCCTGAATCGTGCGGTTCAGTTCCCAACTGTTACGCGCCATGAAAACCGGACCGCTGTCGCGGTCCTCCGCCATGCTGGCGCGGTGGCGCTCCTGGAACCGTTTCATTTCCGCCGGGTCTTCGGCGGTAACCCACCGCGCCGCCTCATATGGCGCGGTTTCAAAACCGGCGGCGATCTTGTACTCGGCGGCAATGCGCGAGGCGAGCACCTCAAGTTGCAACTGGCCGACCACACCGACAATCCATTCCGAACCTAGCAGCGGGCGGAATACCTGTGTCACGCCTTCCTCAGCCAAATCCTCTAAGGCGCGGCGAAGCTGTTTGGCCCGCATCGGATCATCGAGCCGAACCCGACGCAGGATTTCCGGCGCGAAGTTTGGAATGCCGGTGAAGCGCACTTCTGCGCCTTCCGAAAGAGTGTCTCCCACGCGCAGGGTCCCATGGTTTGGTATCCCGATGATGTCGCCGGGAAAGGCCTCTTCCGCCAACTCGCGCTCCTGGGCGAAGAAGAAGATCGGGTTATGCACGGCCATGGTTTTTCCGCTCCGCGCTTGACGTAGTTTCATGCCGCGTTGGAAACGCCCCGAGCAGAGCCGAAGGAAGGCGATGCGATCCCTGTGGTTTGGGTCCATGTTGGCTTGCACTTTAAACACGAACCCCGTAACGCGGTCTTCTTCCGGCCGAACTTCCGTGGGTTCAGCCGGTTGCGGCCGTGGCGCCGGCGCGTGGGTGGCAAGTGCCTGCAGGAGTTCGTCTACCGCATAGTCATAGAGCGCACTGCCGAAGATCACCGGCGTCATGTGGCCGTCGCGGTAAGCCTTTGGGTCGAACTCCGGGTATCCCGCAAGGGCAAGCTCCAGGCTTTCGCGGAATGCGCTCAAGATGTGCTCGGGAATGCGTTCGTCCAGCTTCGGATCGTCCGGCCCTTCAAACTGGATCCGCTGCGAAAAAGCACCGCCGCGACCGCGGTCGGAGGTTAGCAGCTGATTCGTCTGGAGATCGTAAACGCCATAGAATTGGCCGCCCATGCCCATCGGCCACATGAGAGGAGTGACATCTAGCGCCAGTCCGCTTTCGATCTCGTCCAGCAGTTCGAAGGGATCGCGACCTTCCCGATCGACCTTGTTCACAAAGGTAATGATCGGAATGTTGCGTAAGCGACAGACCTCGAAGAGCTTTCGGGTCTGCGCCTCGATCCCCTTGGCTGCATCGATCACCATGATCGCTGAATCGACGGCGGTTAACGTGCGGTAGGTGTCTTCGCTAAAGTCTTCGTGGCCGGGGGTGTCCAGCAAGTTGAAAACGATGCCATCATGATCAAAGGTCATGACCGAGCTTGTGATCGAAATCCCGCGCGACCGTTCCATTTCCATCCAGTCCGATTGCGTGCGGCGGCGCTCGCCACGCGCACGAACCTGTCCTGCCAGACGGATGGCGTCGCCGAACAGCAAAAGCTTTTCGGTCAATGTCGTCTTACCCGCATCGGGGTGCGAGATGATTGCGAAGGTGCGTCGTGGCGCATCCGCCGCCGTCTCACCGTTGCGTTGCCCGCTTGCCGCTTTACCTGTTGGCGCCAAAACTAATCACTTCCCTCTCGGTTACAGCACGCGGGGTCTAACCGACAAAGCGGCCCGCTGTCACGTTCTTCTTGTGATCAAAATTTCAGCCGCGCTCTGAAACATGCCTCCTATGCGCGAAAAATCGTAGCTTCCCGGCAAAGGCTGCGAAATGCTAGCACCCATGCCGCAGTCGTCTAGCACCGTCATCGCCGCTCGATCTGGTGCCAGTTCATTGGCGGCAATCGGCTTCATGGTTGCAGCCGGCTTTCTGAATACGATCATGCTGTCGGCAATAAAGCACTTGGCGGACGACTTGCACCCCCTGGAAGTCGGATTCTTCCGTTGTCTCGTCGGCTTGATCGTGTTGCTTCCAGTCATCTGGCACGCGGGCGGCCTAGCGGTGGTGCGCACCGAAAGGATCGGCGCCCACATGCTGCGTGGTGCGCTCAACGCGGCGGGCATGCTTACGTTCTTCTGGGCAATAAGCTTGGCACCGTTGGCCACGATCTCTGCGATTGGTTTCACCGCGCCGCTGTTTGCATCGTTACTGGCAATCGTGATCTTGGCGGAGCGGGTCGGTTTGCGGCGCTGGATAGGAATCGGCGTTGGCTTTGCCGGCACGCTCATCATTCTGCGGCCGGGGGCGGATTCAATAGGGCTGGGGGCGTTGATGGCTTTGGGGTCCAGCGTTGCCTGGGCCGGCGCTATGATCGTCATCAAGCGCCTGACCGCAACCGAGTCGCCCTTGTCGATCACGGCCTGGGCTGCTTTCTTTGTCGGGCTTTTCTCGTTTATCCCAACGCTATTCGTGTGGCAGTGGCCAAGCGGCGCGCAGTGGTGGATGCTGGCTGGAATCGGGGCCCTGGGCAGCATGATTCAATTCTGTTTTGCAAAGGCTTTTTCGTTGGCCGACACCACTGTGGTCTTGCCGTTCGATTTTCTGAAGTTGGTGTGGGCCAGCATCCTGGGGTTCCTAATCTTTCAGGAGGTGCCCGATCTATGGACCTGGGTCGGCGGCTCGGTAATCTTTGGGGGGTCGATCTACATTGCCTACCGGGAGCGTAAGAGCGGAATCGAAACCGCTGTGACCGCGGCAAAGAGTCCGCCACCTTGATACAGATGCCGCTGCCGCGCACAGTATATTGAGTAAGCCGTTACACCCGATGTCTCGGTCATTGTCATCGGGACAGGAGAAAGGCTCGGATATGTCCGGTGTTTGCCTTATGGCGGATCTAGAGGCCCGCATTTCCACGCTTCAAGGGCAACTGCCCGAGGACCTGACGCGACAGGAATTAAAGGTGCGCCTCGTGGCCTTGCTCGCGGCCGAGATGGGTGTGCAGGAGTATGTCGCCGAAGAGGCCGTAGAGGCTTGGACCGCCACACATTTGCGAGATGGCGAAGAG
The DNA here is from genome assembly GCF_014191775.1 of Limibacillus halophilus. NCBI lineage: Bacteria > Pseudomonadati > Pseudomonadota > Alphaproteobacteria > Rhodospirillales > Rhodovibrionaceae > Limibacillus > Limibacillus halophilus. Next base: position 122,703 of record NZ_JACHXA010000007.1, read on the forward strand.
CGCGGCTAGGCGTCGCGGGCAAATTTCTCCTCTAGTATCCGCCGAAACCCTGTTATCGCGAGTGTTGCCGCAGGACTGTCCTGCGAATTTCGCGCCAGCGCATAGATCGGTAGCTTCAGAACGGGAGCGGTCTCAACACGCTTCAGGCGTCCGCTTTTCAGATCGCCACCAACCAGGCTGAAGGGGAGGTAGCCGCTGCCTTTGGTTTCCAGCACCATTCGGTAGGCAAGCAGTCCTATGGAAATTACCAGTCCCGGATCGGCAAACTCCGGAAAGTGGGCCCGGTGCGCCACGGCAAAGTCACGCCCCCAGTCGACGTAGATATAACCTTTTGGAAGGTTTCGCGACATCCGGCCCTGACCGGAACCGGTGCGCTCCAGCGATCCCGGGTCGCCGACCAAAACAAGATCTTCCTCGCCGAGTCTGATGAGGTTTAGTCCAGGCCGGCTGTCGGGTGTGTACATGACAACCAGGTCGAAAAGCCCCTCAGCCATGCGCGACATCAATGTTTCCGGCGTTCCTGAATCAAGGCGCAGCGCGACATCGGGTGCCGTGCTGCGCATCCAAGGGACCCAGCTATCGAGGAGACGAAGCCAGAGTCCTGCTTCACTGCCGATGCGAAGCCGCTCGCTGTAACGTTCCGGCAGTACCACATCCTGGCGTGCATGCTCCCAGGTCTCCACAAGCTGAAGGGCATGTCGGTGAAAATGGCGCCCGGCGGCGGTCAACTCCGCGCCGCGCTTGCCGCGCTGAAACAGGCTCGCGCCCAGGGAATCCTCCAATGTCTTGATGCGGCTGCTGACAGTGGATTGCGATACATGCAGCCGCTCCGAAGCTTCGGAGAAGCTGCCGTAGGTCGTGACATCGATGAATGTCCGAATCAGAGATAAGTCCATGTTGTGGACTATATATCGGAATTATCGATAGATATTAGAGAAAAGTTTCGTTTGTCAGATATAAAAATCTACGGAACGATAGTGGCAAGGCGGCGCTGACCGCCATTTGCCATTATTGGGACATGGTCGCTTATGAACAATGCGTCGCCGATACTTCAACTATCCAAATCGCCTGGGGCTTGCGGAGGGGATGTCGGACCGGACCCTACTGACTGGGAGGCCGTCCGCCCTTGGCGCCGCAACACCCGTGCTTTGATGCGCTCACGCCGGATGGCGATGAATCGAACCGAGCGCGCTGAGAAAACAACGGCGCTGCTATCCAACCTCCGGGCCGCATTCGGATTGTCCGATCCCAGTTGTATCGGCTTTTACTGGCCCTTCAAGGGCGAGCCGGACATGCGCGGCTTTGTGCGGGAGCAGATTCGCCATGGCGCTGCGGCAGCGCTTCCGGTGGTTGTCGAGAAAGCTGCGCCGGTCGAATTCTGGCGTTGGCAGCCCCGCCAACCCTTGGCGCGTGGCATATGGGACATCCCCATTCCCGCAGAACGGGAGGTTGTGCTGCCGACAGTACTGTTGGTTCCGCTGCTGGGTTTCGATCAGCAAGGGTACCGTTTGGGGTATGGCGGCGGCTACTACGATCGGACGCTGGCCTCTTGCCGGCAACGTCCACATGCGATCGGCGTCGGTTTCGAGGTTGGCAGATTGGACTCAATTCATCCTTTTCCGCATGACATTCCGATGGATGTAATCGTGACGGAAGAGGGAATCTTCAGGAGGTAATCGGCATGGATTTCAACAGCGAGAGCTTTGACAGAGTATTCTTGACCCTCAATGCGCGCCGATTGGAGGAACGCTCGGTCGTTACCAAGGCCGCGCTGTTGGCGACACTGGGGACACTTTCCGTACTGATCTTGTACCTCCTCTACGCCGAAGTACAAGTCATGGCTTACCTGGCCGATGCCGGGGGGTTCGCCGCCGTCTTCTTGATCTATGGGGTCATGGTGCCCTTGGCGGGCGTCCTGTGGATCTGGTTGTTTAGCCGCCTGTTGCCGCTCTACTCCGACAGAAGCTGAGCGCCGGGTTTCGGGCGGGATTCCAGCAGTGACAGGCCTGACAATACCTGCATCGGGAACCTTTTCTTCCTTGTGTGCATCAAATGACTGTACGGCGCTTTTTGTCGCCGCAGGCATTCCAGATGTACGACAGCAAGGGAGATACTCCGTGTCCATTCAGAACCCTTTTCCGACCTCGTTCCTTTCCCGTGAACTCTTGACCAAGCCGTTGAATCGCCGTGTTGCCTTGGGCCGTCTTGGTGGCGGCGTTCTCAGCGCTGCGGCGGTTGCGCTTATGGCCGGGCAAGACAATGTTGCAAAGGCGCACAGCAGCGGCGATACCGCCAATGACGTAACGATCCTGAACACGGCGCTTAGCGCAGAATTGGAAGCGATCGCAGCCTATCAGGTCGGCGCTGAGAGCGGCTTGCTGAGCAAAGGCGTGTTGGGCGTGGCGGTGCAATTCCAAGGCCACCACAAGGAACATGCAGACGTTCTGGCTGACACCGTCAAGAAGTTGGGCGGAACACCCTCCGAAGCCAAGCAAGAGTACATGTTCCCGACCGATCAGTTGAAATCCGAGGCCGATGTGCTGCAGTTTGCCGCAGGGCTTGAGCGCGGCGCGGTCAGCGCTTATCTGGGCGCTGTGCCACTGTTCGATAATCGCGACCTCGCAAAGGCGGCGGCCTCGATCCTTGGCGACGAAGCGATGCACTGGGCTGTCCTTCGTCAGGCACTGGGCGAGAACCCGGTTCCCTCCGCCTTCGTAAACTGATTACACCCTCTCTCCCCCGGGGCGGCACCTTTCCCTCTCTCCTCTGGTGCCGCCCCACTCGTTACTCATCCAAGCAGGAAAGGTTGAAGGAGATCATGCTTCGGCTTGCCTTATCTCTGGTTCTTTCAGTCTTCATGGCCTCGGTCGCGTCGGCAGAAACAGCAACGACCGGCGACCCGCAGCGTGGTGAAGACCTCTATGGGCGGTGTCTGGCTTGTCACGCGCAGAGTTACGACCGAACCGGCCCCAAACATTGTGGTCTGATGGGCCGGGCGGCGGGCGGCGTCGAGGGGTTCCACTACTCCAAGGCCCTTCGGAACTCCGGCATCATCTGGGATGCGCAATCCCTGGATCAATTCCTCGAAGCACCCCGTCGCGCGGTACCGGGAACGACGATGGCTTATGCTGGCATTCCCGACCAAAAGGACCGACAGGACTTGATTGCTTATATCGCTACCTTGACGCCGGAAAACCCTGCCTGCCAGTAGTCGCCGATCTAGCGGTACCTGTAGAACTGCCGAAAGGCGGCGCAACAGCGCTCCAGTCCATCATCGTCGATGTCCTTGTGCAAGACGAGCCGGATGGTCGGGCGCTGTCCGCCGATCAGAATACCTTTATCCCGCAAGTATAGGGTCAGCGCCGCGTGGTCTTCTGTCCTTGGCGTGATGAAGACCATGTTGGAGGGGGCTGCCTGGCGTTGTACTTCCAGCCCATCGAATTGCGCCAAGGCGCCGGCCAAAAGCGCCGCGCGGCGGTGATCTTCCGCCAGGCGCTGAATGTTGTTCTCCAAAGCATAGAGCCCACAAGCGGCCAAGACCCCGACCTGGCGCAAGGCGCCACCAAGAATTTTGCGTTGTCGCCGCGCGGCGGCAATGAAATCTTCCGCGCCAACCAGCAGGGTCCCCGCCGGTGCGCCCAGACCTTTCGAAAGGCAGATGGAGACGCTGTCCGCGGGTGCGGCCAGCTCCGATGCCTGGATGTTCAGCGCCACTGCGGCATTGAAAAGCCGCGCGCCGTCCAGATGGACACGCAAGCCAGCCTTTGCAGCCACTGCCGCGGGACCGGCAATGCGATCCGGCGACAAGACTTTTCCAGAAACACTGTTCTCCAGGCACAGCAGCCGGGTCACCGGGTAGTGCGGGTCGTCGGGTTTAATAGCGGCGCGCACGGCTTCCGGGTCCAGGCCGCCATCGGCCTGCGTAGCAATGGGGCAGGGCATGATTCCACCCAACACTGCCGCGCCGCCCGCTTCGCTGGTATAGACGTGATAGCGGTCACCGGCGATGTACTCCTCGCCGCGCCCGCAGTGGGTGAGCAAGGCCGCGAGGTTGCTTTGCGTGCCGCTTGGAAAGAACAGAGCCGTTTGTTTGCCGAGAAGGGCGGCGCCTTTCTCCTCTAGTGCGGCGACTGTCGGGTCTTCGCCGTATACATCGTCCCCTACAATGGCGGCGGCCATGGCGGCACGCATGCCCTCGGACGGCTGGGTGACGGTATCGCTGCGCAGGTCAACAATCGTGATGCCGCTATCGGGCGTCTGGTTCGCCTGGGTCATCCCCTCGTACAAAGCAGATCTCCTGGTTCTCGGTGGGCAAGCATCAGATGCGGCCGTCCGGCAAGGCGGCCACTATGTGTACGCGCTGCGTCTCGCCGCCATTGAGCGCCGTATGATAGCCCCGTGTATCGGTGAAATACACCGATCCGTCGGCCGGCAAATGGGTGACATGATGGTTGACGATGAAGAGCGAGCCTGGGTTGGTGACAACCGGAATATGCAGCCGAGGTTCAGGGTCACGATGCCAGGAGTTGCAATTGTAGAGGCCCTTGGAAAGCACGCGCAATCTGCCGATCGTAAAGCGCTGGCTCAGCGCATGGTATACCTCCTCGAAATAGGTTCCCGCGAACATCGGGTCAAACTCGGAATAGGCAGCCTCATCGACATACTCTTCGCGCGGCACCTCCTCGTAGCTGTCGTCGGGGCGCAACCAGTAGCGGCCGGATAGGTCGTTCTCCGAAACCTCGGCCACGCCGGGTCGACGTGTGAGGGGTAAGGCGGCAAAGCCTTCGGCCTGCATATTGCCCTGGTAGTGAGCGCGCGAGAGGCAAACCGTCAAGGCCTCGCGTAATTTGGCGATGTCGAACATCAGGTTTAGCCGGGCAATACCTGGACCTGGAACGAAAGAGGCTACCGATCGCGTGTCCAGGCGTGTGGCCAACCAAGCTTTCATCCTGGTGCTATCGTCCTGAATCGAACCTGAATCCGCACCCATGGCACTTCCGCTCCTTAGCTTTTAAACGATCAGACTTTCAGATTATGAACGGGGAAATAGTCGAAAAATATCGGAATTTTGGCATTAATTAATCAGAAAAAGTGATTAACTAGCGACTATCGCTCCATGAAGGGAGTTTCAGCATGCGTCGCAGTCTACCGTCGACAACAGCCTTGCTTTGCTTTGAAGCGGCGGCACGAAGCGGCAGCTTCACCCAAGCTGCCGTAGAGGTAAATCTCAGTCAAAGCGCAGTTAGCAGGCAAATCGCCATTCTGGAGAATTTCCTACATCGCCCCCTCTTTACGAGGGTACGGCAGCGGGTCCGGCTGACCGACGCAGGCGCTCGATATCTGGCCGAGATCGTGCCGCTCTTGGAGGACTTGGAATCCACCACTCTCAGATTGCGTTCGTTCGACCTCCGGGAAGGCTCGATCAATGTTGGGGTTTACCCGACGCTCGGGTCCCGTTGGCTGCTGCCTCTCCTGTTGGCTTTCGCGGAGGCCCATCCGGAGTTCAGCACAAACAGCATCACCTATCTGAGGAACGAGGAGTTCGATCCGGAACGAATCGATATCGGGATCGTTCAGGGCGATCCCCCCTGGCGCGGCTTGCAATCGGATTTCCTGATGCCTGAGGATCTGGCCCCGGTGGCCTCGCCCCGATTGATCGATCGGTCGTTCGATGCGCCTGAGGAATTGCTGGAGTTCCGCAGTTTGCAGCACACCACACGACCGTTGTCCTGGCCAATTTGGTTCAAGAGCCTGGGGCGTGAGTTGGCCGCGCCCCCTTCCGGTCTCATGTTCTCGCAATTCGAGATGGTGATAGAGGCGGCACTATCCGGGCATGGCATTGCGATCCTGCCCTTGGTTCTGGTGCGTCGTGAACTGGCGGCGGGGCGGCTAATCCTCGCCCATAGTCATGTTGCCAGGCCGCAAAGCGCATACTATCTGGTGATCCCTGATGCCAAGCGCGCGACACCTAAGATAGAGTGCTTTCGCCGATGGATCTTGAGCCACACCATCGACGAACGCGCCGGGTCGGAGGAAGCCGCCGGACAGATGACGCGAGGTACCTGATTCATGGCTTTGTTGATAGACATCGACGATCCGGACTGGATGACCGATGAGAAGTTGGCCCACATTCTTCGCCCCTTGTTGCCCGGAGTCGATGTTCGTTGCGCGCGCGATGTTGGTACACCTGAGGCGATTGAGATGCTGGCGGTCGCACGCCTCAAACCCGGTCAGGCCAGACGCTTCCCTAACCTCAAGTTGATCCAGAAGTTGGGCGCCGGCGTCGAGACCATCGTTGCGCAACCCGATTTGCCGCCTGCGGTGAAAATCGCGCGCCTCAAGCCGGCAACGGCGGCCCGGGAGATTGCAGCCTTTAGCTTGGGCTATGTGCTGCGGGAGCAGCGCGATATGGCGTACTACGAAGACGCGCAGCGCAGCCGCGCTTGGTCACCCAGAGAGCCGCGAGAAGCTGCGGAAACAACGGTGGGTGTGTTGGGGCTTGGTCACATAGGGGGCCAGATAGCCGCAACTTTTGCCGCGCTCGGCTACAATGTTATGGGCTGGAGCCGGTCCCTCAAGACGCTTGAGGGCGTTGTTTGCCACGCGGGGCAGAAATCTTTCTTCCCCCTTTTGGGCGCCTGCGACTATGTGGTGTCGGCGCTGCCTTCTACACCGCAAACCCAAGACCTCCTCGGCTCCGCAGCTTTTGCGGCAATGAAACCGGGCAGCGTCTTGATCAACGTTGGTCGAGGCGATCTGATTGTCGAAGCGGCTTTGCTATCCGCCCTTGATAACGGCCATCTTTCCCGAGCTGTGCTTGATGTTCAGCGCCAGGAACCTCTGCCAAACGACCATCCTTTCTGGTCACATCCAAAAATCACCGTCACACCCCACGTTTCCGGATGGCATTTGACAGGGGGATTGGCGGACGTGGCCGAAAACTACAGGCGCTTGCAGGCGGGCCAACCGCTGCTCCACGAGGTGGATCGGAATGCGGGTTACTAGCGCTGGGTAACTGTTCTAGAGACCAGCGGCTTTCGCATGCTTGACGGGAGCGCCGTAGGTGTTTGGTATGGCGTCCTCAAAGGTTCGAATGAGGTCCAGGTTATCCTCGTCCTCCTGCGAGCCATGTATCAGGGCCTGATCGCTGTAGTTCTTGGCGGCGGGGTCCTTCAGAACGCGAGCGTGCAGGCGCTTGAGCCGCAGATAAAGCGCCAGCCATTTCAAATGTGTTGTCGTGATCTCCCAGGCCCGACGAGGATAGAAGATCAGAGGATTCTCGATCGGCAAGCCGGGCCGTCTTTGAAGCCGGACCTTGTGCCGGAAGAACCCGGCTTCCAACGGGTGCAGCTTTTCGATCGTCACGGACCCGTAGAAGGCGCCAAGTGTCAGGAAGAGTTGCTTGGTGTTCAGTCCTCGCGCGACGCCCCGACGCAGCACGGTTTCGATGTGTTCCAGCGTGTAATACTGCTTCCAGGCGTCCAGGTAGATCTGCTCCCAAGCCTGATCGCTCATAAGAGGGTGATGCGACACCCGATGGTTCAGGTCGTATTTGTTCAGGTCGGGGTCCATCCAGACCCCGTTGCGCGCCATCTTCTGGTGATCCTCCGAGCCTGGTAAAGGCGTCAGGAAAAAGAACTCGACGAGATCGAGCGGTAACTCCCGCTTCATGATTTCAATGTTGCGGCGAATCTTCTCGGGCGTGTCTTCGGGAAAACCCAAGATATACCCAGCATAGGTTACCACGCCCGCGTCCTTCCAGGCCTGGAGCATCTCCCGATACTCCCAGATCTTATTCTGGCGTTTCTTGGCACTGAGCAGCGCCTCCGGGTCGATGTTTTCCAAGCCGATGAAGACGCGGTTGCAACCCGCACGGGCAGCCTTTTCAATGAATCCGGGCGATTTATGGCAGAGCGTGTCCACCTGGATGATGAACTTGAAGCGGAGGCCGTCGATCTCGCGCAACCGTATCAAGCGGTCGAGGATCGCTTCCCAGTTCTTGTTTCGGGCAAAGTTGTCGTCGGTGATGAAATAGCGCCGAATCCCTTGCGCGTCGTTCTCTCGAATGATCCGTTCGATGTCATCGGGCGTGCGGTATCGGGACTTGCGGCCCTGGACGTTGATAATCGTGCAAAAGGAGCATTGGAAGGGGCACCCGCGTCCGGAATCGAAGCTGGTGTAATGCCCGGCCGCGCGCGAAACCAGAGTGCTCGGCAGGAAGGGAGAAGGCGCGCCAGCCATGTCCGGCAAGGCAGCCATATAGTTGTAAAGCGGTTTGATTGTACCGTTGCAGGCGTCCAGTAAAATTTCGTCGATGCGGCCTTCCGCTTCACCCGCGTAAAGAGAAACGCCAAGCTTTTCAGCCTCGCGCAGTTCCGGCGGTATCTCCGGCAGCATGGCAAGGCAACCTGCGACGTGAAAGCCACCGACAATTACCGGGATATCGGCGGCGCGAAACTGCCGTGCCAATTCCAATGCCCTTGGGAATTGATTGGACTGCACCCCGACCAGGCCAACGAAGGAAGCATCTGCGGCCTTGCAGGAAGCGATGATGGCCTTGATCGGAATAATGCAATTGGTTTCGTCGTAGGCATCCAACTCAACTGCCATGCGCCCGGCCAAATCGGGCTCCTCCGCCCGGTCCCGGATGATGCCGTAGAGGGACGCTAGGGTGTTCGAGGGAATCGAAGAGCGATGCCACTGAATGACATAGCCGTCATCGTCATAGTGCGACGGCTTGATCAAAGCAACGCGCAGTCGTATTCGCTGGGGCATCGCGCGGTTCCTGTTCGGTGCCGCTACAGGGAATCCGGGTAATTCCCGTAACCGGAGCAATGAGCTTAAAACAATTACTCGGGTAGGTAAAATCGGATCGCTCGCAGTTACGGAGAGTCGGGTGCAGAAGGCGCTCGACTCGGCATGGTCAATCGCTTCACCCTGGACAGCCTGTGCAATGAACTATTTGCTGCAGGATAATGATTGGCTATTCAACGCTCACTCGATCAAGGGACACGCTAGCTATGCAGGGTCGTGAAACACAAACGAGAATGCCCCCCGTTCTTTCGAGGTCGCGCCGAACACGTCGCACGCCTTTTTCCGATCGCGTTGAAGCGCAGGGCGTCAAGGCTTACACCGTTTATAACCACATGCTCCTACCCACGGTGTTTGAATCCCTGGAGGCCGACTACCATCATCTGAAGCGGCAAGTACAGCTCTGGGACGTTTCCTGCGAGCGGCAGGTTCAGGTGCGAGGGCCCGACGCGCAGCGACTCGTTCAATTGCTCACGCCGCGCAATCTATCCGGTATGTCGGTCGGTCAATGTTTCTACACGCCGATGGTGGACGAAACCGGCGGCATGTTGAACGACCCGGTTACCTTGAAGCTTGCGGAGGACCGCTACTGGATTTCGATTGCCGATTCCGATCTCTTGCTTTGGGTCAAGGGGCTGGCGAATGGCATGCGGTTGGATGCCGCGGTCGACGAGCCGGACGTGTCGCCGCTGGCGGTTCAAGGACCCCGCGCCGACGACCTGATGGCGGCTGTCTTTGGCGAGGACATTCGTAGCTTGCGTTTCTTTCGATTTAGGGAAGTCAAACTCGACGGTCAAACGTTGGTCGTTGCCCGGTCAGGTTATAGCAAACAGGGAGGCTTCGAGGTTTACTTGCAGGACTCCAGCTTCGGTGGCGCTCTGTGGGACAAGCTGTTCGAAGCGGGGCAAGCCTTTCAGGTGCGTGCAGGTTGTCCGAATTTGATTGAGCGGATTGAGGGGGGATTGTTGTCTTACGGCAACGATATGACGCGTGAGAATACACCGCACGAATGTGGGCTTGGCCGCTTTTGCCAGACTGCTGACGCCATTGGCTGCATTGGCCGCGATGCTTTGATTCGCGCGTCAATGGAAGGACCACAACGGATGATCCGAGGTTTGCGGATTGCGGGCGAAGCGCTGACACCGCCAACGCAGCCCTGGGCGATCCATACCGACGACCAATGGGTTGGGCAGGTCACTTCGGCGGTTTGGTCGCCTGATTTCCGCTGCAACGTTGCGATAGGGATGCTGGAACTGGGTTGGTGGGATGAGGGGAGCGTTGTCGAGGTCGAGACGCCCTTTGGCAACCGCCAAGCGACGGTTTCGCAGCTCAACTTTTCATAGCAGTCTAATGCTCAGCTAGTTCAACGACCGGGCCGCCGGTCGCCTGTGCGTCAGCGGCATCGTGAGTTACCAGGAGTGCCGGGAGCCCCGCTTGTCGAAGCCGGGCGAAGACCAGTCGCCGCAAATCATCCCTGAGACTCTGATCGAGTTTAGAGAAGGGTTCATCCAAAAGCACAGCGCGTGGTTCCGACAGCAAGACCCTGAGCAACGCTACCCGGGCCTTCTGTCCGCCCGACAGGGTCGCGGTATCCCGTTGCTCGAATCCCTGCAGTCCGGCTTCGGCAAGGGCGTCACACATGCGCTGCTTGCGGTTGGGAGTTCGACGGTCCATGCCGAACAGAAGGTTGCCGCCAACCGAAAGATGCGGGAACAGCAAGGGGTCTTGGAACAGCAGTCCGATATGGCGGGCCTCGGCAGGTTTGGACGTGACATCCTCGCCATCGAGCAAGATGTTTCCCTGTGCCGAGAATATAGGGTCCAAGAAGCCCGCGACATAAGCGAGGAGGGTTGATTTCCCCGATCCGGAAGGGCCCATCACAGTCAGAACCTCTCCCGGGCCGATCTCTGCGTTCAGCGAGAGCAAAACCTTTTCCTTGAGGCGGATCCGGATATCGTTCAACAGCAGCCGGTGGGCCATTAATGCACCTCTCTCAATTGGCGCCTGTGACGCCACACCAGGCGCGGCAGCAATAATGCCAAGCCGAAGCCCAAGGCGGGAACGAGTGCCTGCACCAGGGCCCAGACGCCGATCACACGTCGGTCGCCGCCTGTGGCGAGCGCCACAGCTTCAGTCGTAATCGTGGGGACCCTGCCTGCGCCTAGCAACTGTGTAGGAAGGTACTGGCCGATACTGACGGCCAGCCCAATCGCCACCGCGGTCAGTATTGGGGTCGTAAGCATCGGTAGACGCACCATCCAGAAGGCGCGGGTCGGCGTGTTGCCCAACGTGCGGGCCGCCATGATCCAGCGCGGGTCGAGCTGCCGGTAAGCCTCGGCCAGTGACAGATAAACATAAGGCAGGACGAACAACACATGACCGAACGCGACCGGCCAGAACCCCGGCCGAACGCCCACCGCCTCCAGCCCGATCAAGAGACCGAAGAGGAAGGCAACCTGCGGGACGATCAGTGGTAAATACAGAATACGCATTGCCCGTCGGCCAGCAGGATGGTTGCTGCGGACTTCGTTCTCCAATGCCGCGAGAACCAGAATGAGCGATATCGACGTGGCCACCAAGCCAACGAGAAGCGCCGTTACGAAGGGGCCCTCTATGTTTGGCAAAGCACGAACCCAGTGTTTCATGGTAATCGCTTGTGGCAGCGTGTCGGGGAAACGCCAGAAGCCCGCAAAGGAACTGACGGCCAATCCGGCCAGTCCCGCGAAAGCGGCAAACGCGGCCAACGTGATTCCGCCGGCTCCTGCTTTTGCCAGCAAGCGGTCGCAGTGGCCTTTGCGCCCGTTCGTGTACCAGGCGCGTGCGCAAAACCCCAAGAGGCGCTCCATGAGATGCCAGGTCAGAAGTGCTGAAAAGGTCACTAGAAGTTGCAGCAGCGCACCGGCCGAGGCCACGAAGCGCAGCGACAGGTCGGGATCGTTTAGCCAGCGGACCACCGCCACGCTGAGGGTCGGTGGATTGGTCGGCCCCAAAATCAAGGCGACGTCCACTGTCGATGAGGCAAAGGCGATGACGGCGTAGATGGGCAATCGGATCAGCGGATAAAGTCCCGGCGCCACCGCTTTGAGCCATGCGGTTACGGGGCCGTATCCAAGCGACCGCGCCACGGCCAAGCGGCGCGGCGCATCGATCTGTGGCAATGCAGCCAGGCTCATCAGGAGCAGGAAGGGTATTTCCTTGGCTATGAGTCCGGCCATCATCGCCAATCCCGAGGGATCATGTACAATCAGCAGGTCCGGTGGCCTGTCCCATCCTGTCAGCCAGGGTGAAAGGAAGCGCACGATCAACCCGGAAGGCGCAATCAGAAAGGCGAGGCCGAACGCAGCCGCGGCATGCGGTATCGAAAGCAGCGGTGAAATCGCCCGTTTGAGCCAGCGGTCCAGCCATGTGCCGCCCGAACCCGATAGAAAAAGAAACACGATGGCCAAGGAAACGGCAGGTGTAATCAAGCCGCTTGCTAGGCTGATCCAAACCGAAGTCCAGAGGCCCGGCCGCTGAAACAGGTGCGCCCAATGTTCGAGCGTGAGGCTCGAACCACCAAGCGTAGGCATCCAACCAAATGCCGGCAGGAAAGCGCCAGCGATCCCGGCCAATATTGGGCCAACCAGAAGCGCCACGGTCAGATAGGGAACGACTCTCAACACGACAGCACGAGCCTAAGGCATGGGTGCGTGCCGGATTTCATTACTGGTCCGTGTAGCGCCGCTGCCACTCAGCCTCCAAATGCTCCATCCAACTTGGGTGCGGTTCCGGAATGATGGCCCCCAACTCATCAGGCTTGAGTGATGCGACACCGAGGTCAAGGCGATCGAAAAGAGCGCGCTCGTCGGGATCTAGGCGATCCATGACCAGCACGGTCTCGCCACCCCAGATAGCGGGGTCCTGCTTGCGTGCCTGCGCTTCTGGGGACAGCAGGAAATTGGCGAGAACCATCGCGCCAGCCTTGTTGCTGGCATTGAAGGGAATGGCTAGAAAACTCACGTTTCCTATAGTGCCGCCGTCCAAGACGAAGCTGCGAACCGTATCCGGGAACTCGCCGTTGGCAATGGCGGAGGAGGCTTCGGCAGGGTTGAACGACAGGCTGATGGCGATCTCGCTGTCGGCTAACAGGCGGCGCATCTCTGTGCTGTTCGCCGGAAAGGCGCGGCCTTGCCGCCAGAGTTGGGGGTGAAGCGTGTCGAGATAGCTCCAGAGTGGCGCGGAGACGACCGCGAAATCGGATTCATCGACTGGCCGGTAGAGAGGGGCTGTGTCGGGCACCAGCTTCAACAGCGCTTGCTTGAGGAAAGTCGACCCTAGGAAATTGGGCGGGAGCGGATAGGTGAAACGACCGGGGTTCGCCGTCGCCCACTCCAATAGCGCCGCCAGTGTTGTCGGGGGCTCGGATACGAATGCTTGGTCATAATAAAAAACGATCTGCGCCTTCCCCCAGGGTGCCTCGTACCCCTCGACAGGCACGGTAAAATCATTGCGCACGCCGGGATTGTTGTCGGGGTCGGTCAACGGGAAGTTGGGCAGGGACTCCGCCCAGGGACCGAACAGCAGGCCGTTGCGTTTCATCGACGCGAAGTTCTCGCCGTTGATCCAGATGAGATCGACGGCCCCGCCCGTCAGGGTTCCGGCGGCTTTCTCCGCGACGACCCGTGACACCGCTTCGGCGGTGTCACCAAGCTTCACGTGGACAACGTCGACTCCATAACGCTCGGCCACCTGCTTGCCGGCCCAGGCGATGTAATCATTGGTTCGCGGTTCGCCTGCCCAGGCGTTCCAGTAAACCGTCTGCCCTTTCGCCTCTTCAAGCACGGCCGACCAATTTCCCGGGTCAGGTTCAGCGGCCCGGGGCGATAGAGGAAACTGGAGCGCCAGAAGGATAAGGACGGCAAAGACTTGCAGGCGTAGGGGCATCGGAAGCTCTCCTATCGGGGGCGGCTATGGAATACTATCGGCTATTTGGCAGTCTCGAGGGAAGATCGCCTTTGACGATCGGCTTCCCGCTTGCTTCGGAGTTGCTCCAGAAGCGGCCCCATGACTGTTTCATGGAACCGGTCGCAACCTATGCAGAGATTTGCGTAGTCGTCGCCCTTGGGCGTCTTGGTGTGACAGGCGGCTTCAAAATCCGCTACGCTCCAGCCCTGCGCCAGACCCATTTTCCCAGGGTCGCCGGCATTGATGGCCTCATAGACTGGATGCCCCACCAGAGAATCGAGAATCTCCAGTAACGGTTCCTCGGTCAGGTTGCCCAACGCGCGCCCGGTTTTCATACAACAGGGGAAGATCTGGCCCGTCGGTTCAATGGCGACTTCCGAGCCTGAGAAACGATGATCCAAGAACCCAAGGCCACCAGACCAGGCGTTGCAAAAATTGTCGGCCATCGTGGCTTTCGACAGGCCGTTTTTCCAGGCACGGCCACGCGGCCAAAGCTTGCCGATCCAGGCATCCTCGGTTGCCCCGAAGAAGCTGTAAATCGGGCCTGCTTCATCCGTCCACTTACGTTTGGTGGCGTCGAGTCCGGACGGGTGCATGCCTGCAGCTTTAAATATGGCGGTCACTTTCTCCTGAAGGACTCGTTTCTTGTCGCCTTCCATGCCGACGTGGAAATCGTCGATGCCAGCAACGGAAATCATCCAGACTCCGCGGGCAAGAAGTTCCGTCACAATGTCCTTTGTCACCAGATCGCCAGTCGTCTGGACCACGATCTTGACGCCGCCCCTGTTGGCGTACTTGGCACGTAATCCCTCGATGATGGGATAGAGAACGCGCGTGCGCACGGGATCGGTAAGCACCTCGCCGCCGGACAGAATGATTCGCCCGACCTTCTCGCGAAATCCGCCGGGCGCGGTCACGTCCGGTTCGTCGCGATCCAGAAAGGTCATGCGATCCGGCAAGTTGGCGATGATGCGCGGCGCATTTGCCTCGGCCTCGGCGACGACGCCTTCCAAGGCGTCGCGCGCATAGGGATGAAACCGGTCCTCGTAGCAGTGTTTGCAGCGGCGGTGGCAATGCCAGCAGATCGAATAGTAAATCGATTCCATGGAAATTCCGTCTCATCAAAAAGCAAGTTAGGCAATCTATCCGAATCCTTGCGCCAAGGAGAGAGCGGTAACTTCACATCTGCGTTAGACCCGGATATCCGCGGTAGACGGATGACCTGACGTTTGCGGTGGCCGCAGGTTCTCTCGCGCCACCGGCCGTGTCGTTACATTAGAATTCTGGTATGGGATCGACGGGCAGTCTATGTTGCCGGGCAAATGGGCGACCAGAGGGTTGCTGTGCACCATCAGTTGTGAGGTTTTCGAATACCATGGACATGTTGAAGATCGTAGCGCCGCCAATTCATTCCGAAGGGTGGAAGTTCATAGGCATCTTTGCCGCAGTGACGCTTGTTCTGTTCTTGTTTATCGAACCACTTGGTTGGATTGGGGCGGGCGCGACCCTCTGGTGCTACTATTTCTTCCGTGATCCCGAGCGGGCGACGCCGCTGCGCGAAGGACTCGTGATTTCACCTGCCGACGGCAAGGTTTGCAGTGTCGCCCCGGTAGCGCCGCCTTCGACTCTGGGCCTTGGTGATGAGCCGCGCGTGCGGGTCTCCATTTTCATGAACGTGTTCAATTGCCATGTGAATCGCTTGCCGATCGCTGGACGTATCACCAAAATCGTTTATACGCCGGGCAAGTTCTTGAATGCCTCACTCGATAAGGCCAGCGAGGATAACGAGCGCAATGCCCTGGCAGTAGAAATTGACGGCGGCTATGGCGATCTCGGCGTTGTGCAGATCGCCGGGCTTGTCGCCCGCCGTATCCTCTGCGAAGTGGAGGAAGATCGTCACCTTGAAACTGGAGAACGCTTTGGGATGATCCGTTTTGGCAGCCGCTTGGATGTCTATTTACCGGTTGGGTCCGCCTCGCTGGTCGCCGTGGGACAAACCGCGGTCGCGGGCGAAACGGTCATTGCCGATCTGACAAGTAAGGAGGCGCAGCGTGGCGCCAGGATTAGCTGATGCCCGAATCCCGCCGCCGTAAGGCTATTCCAATCCGATTCTTGATTCCCAGCCTGATGACGGTGCTGGCGATTTGCGCCGGTCTGACCTCCATCCGTTTTGCCATCGACGGGCGGCAGACGATGGCCGTTTATCTCATACTGCTGGCCGCCTTGCTGGACGGCATGGATGGTCGCGTGGCCCGCTTGTTGAAGGGCACCAGCAAGTTCGGCGCAGAGCTCGACTCCCTCGCCGATTTCGTCAATTTCGGCGTTGCTCCTGGATTGCTGCTCTACCTAAGCCTTCTTCAGGGGACCGGGCCGCTGGCCTGGTTGTCCGCCTTGATCTTCGTGATCTGCTGCGGCCTGCGCTTGGCGCGCTTCAATGTGATGGCCCAGGCGACCGACGGGCCAGCCTGGGGAAAAGAGTTCTATGTCGGCGTGCCTGCGCCAGCCGCGGGCTTGTTGGCATTGCTCCCGTTGTTCCTCCATTTCCTCGGCGTATCGGTAATCGAGGGCGCGCCGGTACTGGCGGCCTTTTATCTCATTTTCGTTGGTTTTCTCGCGGTCAGCCGGATACCGACCTTTGCAGTCAAGAAGGTCAGCATTCGGCGGGATTTACTGTTCCCGACCCTGTTGGGCATGGCGGCTTTCGTGGCGTTCCTCTTCACCAACGTCTGGCTGGCGATGACCTTGGGATCGCTTCTCTATCTTGGAAGCTTGCCGCTGTCATTGCGGGCCAAGCGCCGCCGCTTCGGCAAGGGCGAAGACGGCTAAGGAATCAACAGATTTGTGTGAGATTGAGGGGGCGTGCGATGCCTGATCTTTTCTTTTATGGAACGTTGCGCGATGCGCTGGTGCGCGAACGGGTGATCGGTCGGGCCGGTGCACCGCAGGATCTGAGGAGCGCCACGCTTTCCGGGTATGCCGTGCGCCGGGTGCGTGGCACGGCGTACCCCATGCTGGTAGCAGAGGAGGGAGCCAGGGCCGAGGGAATTGTTATGATCGGCTTGGTTTATGACGAAATCGCGCGCCTAGACCGGTTTGAAGGTGTGAACTATCGACGCGTGGCCGGCGATGTGATGTTGTGCGATGGCTGGTCCTCGGTAGAGTTCTATCTGCCATCCAGACCGCTTCCCCAGGACAAGGACCCTTGGGTCTTCGAGCAGTGGCAGCGTGAGGATCGCGATCGCTTTTTTCATCGTGATTTCAATCTTGAGGGTGTGAAGCCGCCCGCCTGATCAATGCCGATGGTGGCCTGCTCAAAGAATTCTGCCGCGCAAGCATTTGTATAGCTCCATGACGACGACAAGCCCTAGTGCCAGGGGCAGAACTGATACGATCATGTACCAGGTTGGCTGGACGATCCCAAGGGTGCTTCCCAATCCCGGAATCCAGGCAGACGCCAAGTGAAGTCCTAGCGCCAGTAGAATAGACGAGATCAAGACGGGGTTGTCACGCAGCGGCAAGCGAAGGATCGAGACCCGTTCCGAGCGGCTGTTGAGCGCTTGCACGTTCTCGAAAAGCACCATCATCAGCAGGGCCGTGGTTCTTGCCTCCGCGTCACTCCAACCTTGCGCAATGGCTTGTTGGAAAACGAAGAACGTGGCCACTCCCATGTAAAGTCCCGCCAGCAACACCTGTTCGGCCATACGGCCGTCGAACAGTGCTTCCTCCGGTGGGCGGGGCTTTTGCTTGAGCACATCCCGATCACTCCGTTCGAAAGCCAGCGCGATATCTTGAATGCCATTGGTTACGAGATTGAGCCACAGCAGTTGGACCGCAAAGAGCGGTAGGGGCAGGTTCGCGACCAGCGTCAGCAGGAACAAAACGATTTCACCGAAGCCAGTGGCCAGCAGAAGCAGGGTCACGCGACGGACGTTGTTATAGGCAATTCGTCCTTCCTCGATCCCATTGACAATGGATGCGAAGTTGTCGTCCGTGATGATGAGGTCGGCGGCTGCGCGGGCCACATCGGTGCCAGCCTGACCCATGGCCACACCTACATTCGCAGCGCGCAGGGCGGGCGCGTCATTAACGCCGTCGCCTGTGACCGCGACGAAGTGCCCTGTTTCGCGCAGGGTCTCGACGATCTGCAGTTTTTGCATCGGCTCAACCCGTGCAAATACCTGCGCGCGAGCGATGAGGGCCGCGGCGCCTTCGCCAGCCTCATGCAGTTCCGTGCCGGTGATAACCTGACTTGGGTGCTGGGCAATACCAAGGTCGGAGGCAACGGCCAAGGCGGTTTTCGGGTGGTCGCCGGTGACAAGGCGAACTTCAATCCCAGCTTGCTGACATCGCTGGACAGCGAGTGGAGCGTCGGGGCGTAGAGGGTCGCTGATTCCTGCAAATCCCAAGAACTTTAGGTTCTGAGGGGGCTCCCCCTTTTCAAGGGCCTCTCGCGGGACCTGTCCTTGAGCAACGGCAATTACGCGCAAACCCTCGGCAGCCCAGGAGGCGGCCAACTGAAGCATTTCCTCGGAGCTGTTGGCGCAAAGGGGTAACACCGTTTCCGCCGCGCCTTTGACGCAAGCCAGATAACCCCCTTTGGCATCGTCGTGGAGAGTGGCTTGAAAGCGCTTTGCGGGTTCATAGGGAATTTCTGCCAGCCGGGGGTGCTCCAGTGCCATTTTCGCGCGCTCCAGTCCGCTTCTGCGGGCGGCCATTAGAAACGCGCAGTCCACGCTGTCGCCTACCGGACCGTTCGGTCCGATCTCTGCATCATTGCAAAGGCAGGCTGCTTCCAAAAGTCGTGCCTTGCCCGGTGATGAGGTGTCGATATCTATTGCCGAGTCCCAGCTCCCGTCGAGGGGCGAAAACAGTTGCACGACCGTTAGCTTGTTCTGCGTGAGGGTCCCGGTCTTATCGCTTGCGATCAGCGTGCAAGCACCGAGCCCTTCCACGGCAGGGAGCGAACGCACGATGACATGCCGCGCCACCATGCGGCGGCTGGCAATTGATAGGGCAACGGTGATTGCAATCGGTAAACCTTCGGGAATGGCTGCGACGGCCAAGGCGACGGCGGTTACGAAGACCTCTTCCAGGGCGGTGCCTCGGCTGTAGGCGGCAAACCCAATTGCCGATACGGCGAGAAGGCTCAGGATCGATAGGCGCCGGGTAAAATGCCGAACCCGCACGACCAGGGGCGGGTCGCTCAGATCCGGGCTGTGCAGGGATTTTGAAATGCCTCCGATAGCCGTCTTGGCCCCGGTCGCTGTGACGAGGCCCACGGCGCGGCCTCGATCGATCGTCGACCCGGCAAAGATCATTCCCCATTGATCCGCCAATCCGCATTCAGTCGCAGATTGGTGCTGGGTGTCCTTACTCGTGGGTTCTGATTCCCCGGTTAGCAGAGACTCGTCGGCGGCAAGGATTTGGGCGAACAAAAGACGTATATCAGCAGGCACGGCATCGCCGCCTTCAACCTCGACCACGTCCCCGGGAACGAGTTGGCTGGCGGGCTGCCGGATGAGCGTGTGACCGGAATCGCTCGGTCGCCGCACACGGGCAATTGTTCCCAGATAGTGATCAAGGGCCTCGGCGCTCCGTTCGGCTTTCCATTCCTGAAACGCACCAACGAGGGCGTTGAACAAAAGGACGGCGCCGATAAACAGTGCGTCCGCAGGCTCTTCGATAAGCAGCGATACCGATGCGGCGGCGATTAGAAGCACGACCAGCGGATTTGCGAACTGGCGCAGGATGATGGCGACGGGGCCCCGCTTCCGTGGCCTTGGGAGGCTGTTCGGTCCTTCCCGCGCCAGACGCCGCGCGGCCTCCTCCGTTTCCAGCCCTTGCATCGACGACCGTAGGCGCTCAAGCGCTGCGTCCGGTGTCAAGGACTGGAAGGGTGCCTCGGCCTCGCCGTTGTTTTCGCGTCGCGACGGCGTCATTCCAAAGTCACCGCATCACGATAATCGGGAACCCGGCAACGCCAACCGAGGGCTTCCTCGATGCTGTGGCGCAAGGCATCGGCGGCGGCAGGCTCGCCGTGCGTGACAAAAGTTGTGCGAGGCGCGCGTTTGAAGGTCGTCAGCCAAGCCAGAATCTCAAAGTAGTCCGCATGTGCTGAAAGCATGTCGAGCATCTCGACCTTAGCGCGCAACGGGTAATAGTAACCGTGAATTTTGATTCGGTTTGCCCCCTCGGCCATATCCGCGCCGCGCGTGCCGCCGGCCTGGAAACCGGCGAACAGAATGGTGTTCTTCGGATCCGGCGCGAAATGCTTGAGGTGATGGAGCACGCGCCCACCCGTCGCCATGCCGCTGGCTGAAATAATGATGAGCGGCATGCTGGAGCGGTCCAGTGCTTTTGAGCCTTCGACGTCGCGTACAAAGGTTGCTGCCCGACACGCTGATCGGCTCTCCGCCGCCGTCAGTCGATGTTCATCGTGATGTGCCAGGAAAAGCTCGCTTGCGTCGATGGCCATGGGGCTATCGAGATAAACCGGCACGTTTGCTATTCGCCCAGTCTGCTTTAGTTGGTGGAGATGATAAAGCAGCGCCTGTGTCCGCCCGACCGCAAATGAGGGGATCAAAACACTGCCGCCGCCTGACACTGTCTGATTAATGACGTCGGCCAGCTTTTCCTCGACATCGCCATCTGGATGCCTGCGGTTTCCATAGGTTGATTCCACCACCAGGTAATCGCATTCAAGGCCAACCGTAGGTGGTAACATGACGGGATCGTTTGGACGTCCAAGGTCGCCGGAAAACAGCAGGCTGCGTTCCTCGGCACGCAGTTCAACCATTGCCGCGCCAAGGATGTGACCTGCGCGCCGTAAGGTAAAGCTGACGCCGTCCCCGAGTTCCATGGACTCTTCGAAGGAGACCTCTCGGAGGGACTTCAACGCTAGGCGGGCATCCTCTTCTGTGTACAGCGGCAAAGCCGGAGAGTGCTTCGAGAAACCGTGGCGGTTGGCGAACTCGGCGTCGCGCTCCTGTAAATGGCCGCTATCCGGCAGGAGTATGCCGCAAAGCGCGGCGGTCGCGCGGCTCGTAAAGACCGGGCCCTTGTAGCCGTCACGTACGAGCAGCGGCAGATACCCCGAATGATCAATGTGGGCGTGCGTCAGGATCACGGCATCTATTGTTGCTGGGTTAACAGATAGCGGTTCACGGTTCCGCAGGCGCAGGTTTTTGAATCCTTGGAATAGGCCACAGTCTATCAACAGGCGTTTGCCGGCAGCTTCGACCAGATACTTTGACCCGGTCACTGTTCCCGCCGCACCGAGAAAGGTTATACGCATGGTGACTATGATCTCCGTTCCTGGGGTTGAACCGCCACAATCTCAATTGTCGCTGCATAAACCGATTAGCGGGATGACGTAGATCAATCGGCGGTGTCATTAGCGCCTGAGGCAAGGAACCGTCGGGTGTCGGATTTGTTCTAGTTAGAGTCGAGAGAGGGCTGATTTCTCAAAGTCGCTGCCCCTAGCATCATACAGAGAGGGCAGCACCAAGGGAGTTCGCCACAATGACTGAAGAGAGCCCGCGCCGCCGCCGTCGCCAATCGGCGCGTGAGGATTTTGAAGCGCGTGCGCTAAACCAAATTCCCTGGCGCAACATCGAATCGCCGTTTCCGCCGTTATGTCCTCTGAGCGACGATCAATTGGAAGCGGTGCACGAGGCCTCG
Organism: Limibacillus halophilus; assembly: GCF_014191775.1. NCBI lineage: Bacteria > Pseudomonadati > Pseudomonadota > Alphaproteobacteria > Rhodospirillales > Rhodovibrionaceae > Limibacillus > Limibacillus halophilus. The sequence goes on from NZ_JACHXA010000007.1 coordinate 144,138, forward strand.
CTTCGCTTGCTTGCCGAGCAAGGCGTCGAGGTTATGAGTGTCCGGGCCCGCGACCTGTTTCGCAAGGCCGGGGCCACGGTCGATGAAGCCTCCGGCGTTGTCTGCCTGGAGCCTGAGCTGATCTTGCAGCTCATCTCGACAGCGCCAAATGAGTTCATGCTAACGCCCCGTAATGCCGGTCACGCAATTCGGATTGGTGGAAATGCAATCAATTTTGGGTTGGTTTCTGGCCCGCCCAACGTCCACGACTGCTTGCGTGGCCGTCGTGCCGGTAATCTCGAAGACTACTGCAGCCTCATCAAGATGGCGCAAAGCTTCAACGTGATTTCCTTCCTGGGCAACCAGGCAACGGCGCCTCAGGAGTTGCCCGCAAACAACCGTCACCTCGATACCTGTCGGGCCAACATCGTCTATACGGACAAGATCTGGAACTGCGTATCGATCGGTGCGGGGCGCGCACGTGATGCCGCCCAGATCATGGCCTTGTCGCGCGGGCTGACGTTGGAGGAAATGGCCGAGAGCCCCGGCGCCATCACCAACATCAATATCAATTCGCCCCGTAAGCTCGATGAAACCATGGCCGAGGGCGCCATGCAGATGGCCGAATTGGGACAGGCGGTAATTGTCACGCCCTTCACGCTGATGGGGGCGATGACGCCTGTCACCATGGCGGCGGCGTTGGTGCAGCAAAATGCGGAAGCCTTGATCGGCATTGCTCTCACCCAGTTGGTCCGCGCCGGTGCGCCAGTGATCTACGGCGGCTTCACCTCCAACGTGGATATGCGATCAGGCGCCCCCGCTTTTGGCACGCCGGAGAACTGCAAGGCGAATATGGCCGGCGGACAATTAGCAAGACGCTATGGGCTGCCTTACCGCACGAGTGCCTGCAATGCCTCCAACACGGTCGACGGTCAGGCTGTCTACGAGACGCAGTTCGCCCTTTGGGGTGCCGTCAACGGATACGGGAACCTGATCTATCATGCCGCCGGGTGGCTGGAGGGTGGGCTCGTCGCTTCTTTTGAAAAGCTGATCATGGATGTGGAGACGCTGCAGTGCATGGCCAAGGTTCTGGAGCCGATTGCGGTGTCAGAGGAGGAGTTTGGTCTGGAGGCGATCCGCGAAGTGGGGCCGGGTGGGCATTTCTTTGGATCGTCCCACACGATGGAGCGCTATAAGACCGCGTTTTATGAACCGCTCCTCAGTGACTGGCAGAACCACGAGAATTGGGAAATTGCCGGCGCGAAGGATGCCACGGCTCGCGCGACGGAAGTTTGGCAAAGGGTGTTGCAGGAATACGAGGCACCGCCAATCGATCCCGCGCGGCTGGAAGCGGTCGATGCCTACATCGCGCGACGCAAGGAGGCAATCGGAACCGGCGAACCCTGAAGGGGGCGCTGGCAAAGGCAACATTAACGGCCTCTGGCCACTTGGACACGAGAAGCAAGGAAGAAGGCCCACTCTATGAAATCCCACGCGCAAGTTGTTGTCATCGGCGGTGGCGTCGTCGGTTGCTCGGTTCTCTATCACCTCGCGAAGTTCGGTATGAAGGACTCGGTGTTGCTGGAGCGTTCGGAGCTTACCTCCGGGTCGACCTGGCATGCGGCGGGCGGCATGCATACGATCAATGGCGACCCCAACGTCGCCAAGCTGCAGAAATACACCATCGAGCTTTACCGGGAGATCGAGGCGCTGTCTGAGCAATCAACGGGCCTGCATATGACGGGCGGCGTGATGCTGGCGGCGACCGAGGCGCGATTTGATTGGATCAAGGGGCTTGTCGCCAAGGGTCGCTATCTGGGGATCGAAGCCGAGATCATCACGCCGGAAGAAGCGCATCAGGACATGCCCTTGCTCGACCCCAAGCGTTTTGTCGGGGCCATGCGGACGGTCGTCGACGGCCACCTCGATCCTTCGGGCACGACCCATGCCTACGCCAAGTCGGCACGCAAACTGGGCGCCGAGATTCACCGTCATACCAAGGTCGAAGACATCGTACGCCAACCGGACGGGCAATGGCTGGTGGTGACCGACAAGGGCAATATCCTGGCGCAGCACGTGGTCAACGCGGGCGGACTTTGGGCGCGCGAGGTTGGGCGCATGGTGGGGTTGGAGCTGCCGGTTTTGGCGATGGAGCACATGTACCTCATCACCGAAGACATGCCCGAAGTTGCCGAGGTCAACCGCACCACGGGGAAGGAAGTGGTGCACGCTGTGGATTTTGACGGTGAGCTGTACTTGCGCCAGGAACGCGGCGGCATGTTGATGGGGACCTATGAGAAAGCCTGTGTCCCCTGGTCCGAGAAGCGAACGCCCTGGGATTTCGGGCATGAACTTCTTGAGCCGGATATCGACCGCATTGCACCGTCGTTGGAGGTGGGCTTTCAGCATTTCCCGGCCTTCCAGAACGCCGGCATCAAACAGATCATCAATGGCCCCTTTACCTTCGCACCGGATGGCAATCCGCTTGTCGGCCCGGTTCGCGGCTTGCCGGGCTTTTGGTGCGCCTGCGGCGTCATGGCGGGTTTCTCCCAGGGCGGTGGTGTCGGTCTCGCGCTGGCGAATTGGATTATCGAAGGTGACCCGGGTTTCGACGTCTGGGCCATGGACGTCGGCCGCTATGGCGATTGGGCAACGCTAAAATACACCAACGCAAAGGTGCGCGAGAATTACTCGCGCCGCTTTTCCATCAAGTTCCCCAACGAGGAGCTGACCGCCGCGCGGCCGCTCAGAACGACGCCCATCTACGACAAACTAAAGGAATCAGGCGCTCAGTTTGGTGCTGCCTATGGATTGGAGGTTCCTCTGTGGTTCGCGCCGAAGGGGGTTAAGGACAGCTTTTCATGGCGGCGCTCAAGCGATTTCGAGCAGGTAGGCAAAGAGGCCAGGGCCGTCCGCAGTTCCGTGGGTTTGAGCGAGATTTCAGGCTTTGCAAAATACAGTGTGACCGGCACGGGCGCGCGCGCTTGGTTGGACGGTATCCTGGCCTGCCGGATTCCCGATCAGGGACGCATGACCTTGGCGCCAATGCTCAAACACGACGGCAAGCTGATCGGCGATTTCACGCTCGCCAATCTGGGCGAAGATGCCTTCTTCATCGCGGGATCGGGGATCGCCGAGGAATACCATATGCGCTGGTTCGAAGAGCACCTTCCCGGAGATGGCTCGGTGACGGTCAAGGCGGAGGGTCTGGGACTCGTCGGTCTGGCGCTGGCGGGGCCGAAGTCCCGAGATTTGCTGGCGCGCCTGGCGGACCACGATTTGTCGGATCAGGCCTTTCCCTTCATGGCGATTTCCTGGATGGATATCGGCATGGCGCCTGCTTTGGTTGGGAGGGTGAGCTACACCGGCGACCTGGGTTACGAGATTTGGTGCCGCCCGGAGTATCAGCGCTACCTCTTCGATGTTCTGATGGATGCAGGTGCGGCGCATAGCATCGCGCTCTTCGGGTCACGTGCGCTCAATGCTCTTCGCCTCGAAAAGGGCTTTGGAAGCTGGGCGCGTGAGTACCGACCGATCTACGGCCCTTATGAAGCGGGCCTTGGACGGTTCGTGTCCCTGACGAAGAACGCGGACTTCATTGGCAAGGCGGCGGCAACCAAGGAAAAGCAGCAGGGCGGCAAGCTCCGTCTTTGCAGCTTCATACTTGCAGCCAAGGACGCCGATGTGATCGGTGACGAGCCGATCTGGTTCAGAGGTGAAGTGAAAGGTTGGGTGACTTCCGGCGGCTATGCGCACGCTTCCGGAAAATCGGTTGCCATGGGCTATGTTCCGAGGGAGATCGCCGGAGAGGCAGAGGGCTGGGAGATCGAACTGCTAGGCGAGAGATTGTCCGCGCGTCTGCTCAGCGAACCCTTGTTCGATCCCAAGGGCGAAAGAATGCGCGGTGCGATCTGAGTGCGTTTTTCTGCGACCTGTTTGGAAAGGGAGAGTCGGGGATGAGCATTGATGCAGTAGAGGTTGCCGGCGGTCATGCGAAAGAGCTTGCGTCGATGGCACGCCAACACGGTGCCATGGAGTATACGCAAGCTCCCGTGGACCTGGATGTGGTGCGTCTTTACCGTCTGGGTCGCCTGCGAGAGGAGATGCAGAAAGCCGATGTTGCCGGGTTACTCCTCTATGACCAAATCAACACCCGCTACGCGACCGATGCGACGAACATGCAAATCTGGTGCTCCCATTATGAAGCGCGCTGCGTTTTCGTGGCACTCGACGGTCCGGTGGTCCTTTTCGACTATGCCAACTTGCCGCATCTGGCCGAGGGTCTGCCGACGGTGGATGAGTACAGGGTCAACTCCTCGGCCTACTACTTCACCGCCGGCCCCCATGCCGAAGCGCGGGCCAAGAAGATGGGTCAGGATGTTGCCGAACTCATGCGCCAGTACGGCGGCGGTAGCAAGCGCCTCGCGGTGGATCGATTGTCCCATCTGGGGAGCGACGCGCTGCGGGCCGAAGGTTTGACGCTCCTGGAAGGCGAGGGGATCGCGGAGCGTGCCCGCGCCGTGAAGTCAACGCAAGAACTGGCGCTCATGCGGGCTTCTATTGCGGTCTGCGAGGAAGGCTGTCGCGAGATGCGGTCCATCCTTGAGCCCGGCATCACGGAGAACGCACTCTGGGCCAAACTGCACGAAGTAAACATTCGTCTGGGCGGTGAGTGGATCGAAACGCGGCTGTTGTCTTCCGGGCCGCGAACCAATCCCTGGTTTCGAGAATGCTCAATGCGTGTCATCGAGCGAGGGGATATGGTCAGCTTCGATACGGACCTCATTGGCCCCTATGGCTACTGTGCCGACATATCCCGCGCTTGGCTGTGCGGTGACAGGCCGAACGACGAGCAGCGCCGTCTCTATGCCAAGGCATACGAGCAGATCGAGCACAACATCGCCGTCCTGAAGCCTGGCATGAGCTTTCGCGAGCTTTCCGAGGCCTGTTGGCGGATCCCCGAGGAGTTCCTCTCGTTGCGTTATCCAAGTTTGATCCATGGGGTCGGGCTGGCGGACGAGTACCCCTCCATCAAGCATTGGGAAGATTTCCCGACGAAGGGCTATGACGGCATTATCACGCCGGGCATGACGCTTTGCGTGGAAAGCTTTATCGGCGTTGCCGGCGGTAGAGAAGGCGTCAAGTTGGAAGAACAGGTGCTGATCACCGAGACCGGCGTCGAACGCCTTTCCAGCCTGCCCTACGAGACCGACTGGCTTTAGTTTGCTTCGGGCGCAGCAAAGGTCAATTTTTCGACCGCGCTTCGGAAATCACTTTCCTCTCGAACGCCTTGGCGGGCCAGGAGGCCCATGCGATCCAGGACTTCGCGCGGTTGCGGCTGCAGGCCGGTCAGAATGACTTCGGTGTCATGGCGTCGGCACCGGGCGACAAAACTTTCCAGGGCCTGAGCGCCGGTTGCATCTACCATTGGCACCAGACGCATCCGCAATATGAAGATCTTTGGCGGCGCGCTGATCCGCTCCATGACCTCCCCCAAAAGGTCGGCGACACCGAAGAAGAAAGGCCCGCGAATCTGATAGGCCTCCACCCCAGGCGGCAAGGCGGCGCGCATGCCGTCCTTGCCGTTACCGTTCGCGGCATCGAGTGTGTCTTCCTGGTCTTCCTCGATCAGCAGATCATGGGATTGAATTGCGACCGCACGGGTCATGCGATGCATGAAGAGCATTGCCGCAAAGACCACCCCCACCTCGATGGCCACGGTCAGATCGACAGCCACGGTTAAGCCGAAGGTGATGACCAGCACAAGGCGCTCATCCCAGGGAGCGTGGAGGAGCAGGCGCTTGAAGCGATCGACCTCGCTCATGTTCCAGGCAACGATGAACAGGACGGCGGCGAGGCCGGCCAGGGGAACGAAACTTGCCAAGGGGGCCAGCAGCAGCATGAATAACAACACAAATAGAGCGTGAAATATGCCCGCAAAGGGTGTCCGGCCGCCGGCGCGAATGTTGGTCGCCGTGCGGGCGATCGCGCCGGTCGCGGGAATCCCGCCAAAAGCGACGGACGCGCTGTTGGCAAGGCCTTGAGCAACCAACTCGCAATTTGATCGATGCCGCCGACCGGTCATGCCATCGGCAACCACGGCGGACAGCAAGGATTCCACGCCTGCCAGAAAGGCGATGGTGAAGGCGCTGGGCAGCAGTTCCGCCAGGCGTGCAAAATCGATCCTGGGCAGACTGGGAGAGGGTAGAGTGCTCGGAATGCCGCCGAACCGAGTGCCGATGGTCTCAACGGGGAGCGTGAACAGCGCCGTGGCGGCAGCCGCCACGGTCACGGCGATCAGGAAACCCGGTGCTTGAGGCCGCCAGCGGCGCAGGGCGATGATCAATCCCAAGGAGGCAAGGGCCAGGGCCAGTGTCGTGGGATGAATCAGATCGATATGGGTGAGATAGCTTTGCCACTGCGCGGCGAACCCGGCAGGCGGCTGCTCAATGGCCAGCCCGAGGAAGTCTTTGACTTGGCTGGAAAAGATAATGACCGCGATCCCTGCGGTGAAACCCACGACGACAGGTTGCGGGACGTATTTGATCCAAGTGCCGAAACCGGCAAGCCCCGCCAGCACCAGTAAGGCGCCGGCCATTAGGGTTGCCAGGACAAGGCCGTCGTAGCCGTACTGCGCGATGATTCCATAGACAACAACGACAAAGGCGCCCGTCGGCCCGCCAATCTGAAATCGGCTCCCGCCGAAGGCAGAGATCACGAAACCGGCAATGATAACGGTAATCAAACCCCGCTCCGGCGTCGTGCCGGAGGCGATCGCCAAGGCCATGGCCAACGGCAGGGCAACGATGGCGACCGTCAGTCCGGCGATACCGTCGGCCTTCAGGTGCGGCCAGCCGTATCCTTCCTTGATGCAAGTTACCAACTTCGGAATAAAAAGACGCCACCGGGTCGGCGCAGCATGTTGCGACATCTTAAGGCTGATCTCATTCTCGATGAAACGAAGCAGGACTATAGACGCCGACCGGAAGGGACGCAGCCCGGTAAGCCATGCTTATTTAACACAACAGCAATGTTAAACAATAGCTCTATGATATTCGCCTATGGAGGCTGGGCGTTCGATCCTACTGAAGAAGCGCCGCGGCCTGACGATAACAGAGGCGTTCAGGTACGTCCGAGAATCCAAAGGCTTTGGCGTCGTCTACCACGATGGCCAGGAGATCGGCCTGCCCCAGCCGGCCCAACGCAAACACCAGCATCTGCGTAAAAACATCCCGCTGTGCGTGACTGCCGCCCATTTGCCAAAGTGACCTGCGCGCGGGGAACAGGGCGGCGACGACATCCTCGTATTGGGCCTGTCTGAAGGCGATTGCGCCGCGCGCCGCCGGAATCGCAGCGGCGCGATAGCGCGGACCCAGGGTTCCCTTGTCAGTGGCAGCGAAAGCCTCCATCGATGCCAAGAGACCATAAGACTCTTCGAAGCGCCCGCTAGCGGCCAGGATCAGCGCGTAATGAGGGCTGGTGAAGGGGCTGGTGTGGTCCTCCAACCGATTGAGCGTGAGTTGTAGCAATTCCTCCCAACGGTCTCCGACAGGGACCTTGCACATCTCCAAGCGCTGCAGCATTGAGGCGCCGTTCTGCATGTCGATGTAAAGGTCCGCCATGGATTTGAGCAACGGAAGTTCGCGGTTGCGGATCCAGTTGTCGTAGATGTCGATTACCGCCTCGAACTCGCCGTGCTCCAGGTGGAACAAGCAGCGATGCCACCAAAGATGCAACGCCATCTGATTGGCCTCGCCCCAATGGTCTTTTAGCCCATCGAGCCAGGCGATACCCTCGTCTATCCGGTTCTCCATGATCATTACATGAGCCATGGCGTGCGTGCCCCAGACATCGGATGGGTCGATCTCAACGGCCTGACGGGCAAGCTTCTCCGCGCCGCGATAATCGCCGCTTTCTTCCAAATCGAAAGCGCGGCAGGAAAGGTGGATGCCGTAGCTGGGCACCGCTTCGCTCCAAGCGGGAGCGACACGGGCCGAAATATCTGCGGACCACTCCATTTCGCCGATCCAGAACAACTCCATTTGAGCGAGGCGCTGAGCAAAAAGGTCCAGGGGGTGTTGAACTAAAATTGTCTCGTAGAGCGCAACCGACCCGGAGATGTCGCCTTGGAAAGCGGCTTTCAGAGCCGCTAGGTAGAGTTGCTCGCGAGGCGTCATCGCCGTCGTGGTTTCTTCGGCGCTGGCAATGGCCGCGGCAATTTTCGGGCGGAAGTGGATGTTGCGTGCGCCGTGTAGAATCAAGCCGCTAACGATGTGGGCAAACCCAAAGTCAGGATCGGTCTCGAGACTGTTGCGTAATGGAGGAATGACGGCGGCCCGCCAATGCAGAAAATTGTGAATCGCCAAGTCCAACGCAGCGGCCGCGTCGGCGCTGTCGCTGGTCATTGCATGACCACGTTCATCCTGCTGCACGCCAAATCCTCCCGCTTAATACTATCCAGTCTGATACCGGTCATAGTAGCGGAAGGATCACATGAGGCCAGACCCTCCTGCCGTTTTTTGGGTCCTGACCTGACTTCTCAAGCGTACCTACTAGCGGCCACTGCCCCGGTGGCGATTGTTTATCGACATCAAGAAAGCATCGGTGTCGCTGTTTCCTGTCGCAGCGATGTCCTTGCCGTCGGCTTCAATGTAGTTACCTTGGGACGATCCGCCTTGCGTGCAGGCCGACACGACGAAGGCCGTTAGCGCAACAAGAGAGATATTCTTGAAACTCAACATCGGTCCGCTCCTTTTCAAATTGCCATGGGTTTCGACGCTGCCGCCAAACCCTGTCCAGCACAGTGACTATTATTTCAGTGAAAACTGGATGAATTAAAATACACAATCGTGCGATTTCTTTGCGATCAGACCTCCAAACCCCAATCAGAGTGGTATTTCTTCATGCAGTTTGCGAATGTGTTCGGGTTCGATGCCGCAGCAGCCACCGACTATACATGCGCCGGCTTCAACCCAACGGCGCACGAATGTCAGATAGCTATCGGGTGTCAGATCGCGACGAAGACCGGAAGTGCTTTCATTGGCCCCTTCAGCGCTGCTGCGATCCTCGAATGTGTTGGCGTAAACGCCGAGCTTCAGAGCCGTTTGGCCTAAGGTGGCCTGCTCCCTGATCGCTGTTGCGGCCAGGGTGATTGCAGGCAACATGACCTCGGGCTGGCTGCAGTTGAAAAGCAGGGCATGGGCGCCAAGCGCATGCGCTGCGGCCACGCTGGCGGCAATGCTTTCACCAGATCGAAGACGAGGAGGGTGCAGTCTGTCGTCAGCGATATCCTCCAAAGTAAAGGACAGCCAGAGCGGCCGTTGATCTTCGCTGTCGGCGCGGTCGAGGCCTACCTTGATCGCCTCGGCTTCCGCAATGCTGCCCAAAGTTTCGCCGAGCCAGATATCGACCCATGGCGACAGGCCTGCGATCAGGGGTTCCAGGATACTTTGCGCTGTCGGCGCATTGAAAAGATCTGGGCGATATGACCCGAATAGCGGTGGCAGCGATCCCGCGACCCTGGCGGTATGAGAGGCTCGCTCAACTGCTTGACGCGCAAGACGCCCGGAGAGATGTGCCAGTGTTTGAGCCTGATCCCGGAACCGCTGCTCGCCGATGTGAAACGGCACCAATGCATAGCTGTTGGTTGTCACGATCTCTGACCCAGCCTGCAAGAAAGCCTGGTGGACGGCCTCTACTGTCTCCGGAGCCTCCATCAGTGCTAGAGCCGACCATTCGGGTTGGCGAAATGGTGCGCCGATTCGCATGAGTTCGCGGCCCATGCCGCCGTCTAGAAGGATAACGCCACCTTGCATCTGATGTCCCTTTCCCTGTCCCCGGCTGCCGAGGGCTTGCCGCGAACCGACCCGATCCCATCGATAAGAAAAAAGTGCCCCGATAGCGCTTTCTTTTCGCGTGCTGCGCCGATAGCCTGACCTCCTTCCCTCACAGGATACGAGAGATTGATCAGCATGAGCGACGAGTCTGCGCCTGATACCAAGAAAGGCCCTCTTTCGGACTTACGAATTCTCGACCTGAGCCGGATTTTGGCCGGACCAACCTGCACGCAGTTGCTAGGCGATTTGGGCGCCGATGTCATCAAGATTGAAAAGCCCGGTGCAGGCGACGATACCAGGACTTGGGGGCCACCCTTCGTGAAGGCGCCCGACGGGCAGGAAACCAGCGAGAGCGCCTACTATCTTTGCGCCAACCGGAATAAGCGCTCGGTTACCGTTGACGTGGCCTCACCCGAAGGAGCGTCGTTGATCCGCGAGCTTGCTGGTCACTGCGATGTGCTGGTGGAAAATTTCAAGGTTGGTGGGTTGGTCAAGTACGGCCTGGGCTATGAAGACCTCAGGGCGCTTCATCCGCGTCTGATTTATTGTTCGATCACAGGCTATGGCCAGACAGGGCCGCATGCTTCCAAAGCCGGGTACGACGTCATGGCGCAAGGCTTCGGCGGTATCATGAGCTTGACCGGTGCGCCCGAGGGCGAACCGATGAAGGTTGGTGTGGGGATCGCCGACGTCATGTGCGGTATGTATGCTTCGACCGCTATTCTTGCGGCGCTGCGTCATCGCGATAAAACGGGCGAGGGCCAGCATATCGATCTGGGGTTAGTCGACACACAGGTGTCCTGGCTGATCAACGAAGGAACGAACTATCTGACCTCCGGGAAGGTGCCGCAAAGGCGCGGCAATCAGCATCCCAACATTGTGCCCTATCAAGTTATGGAGGCTGCTGACGGCCACGTCATCATCGCCGTCGGGAATGACAGCCAGTACAAGCGATTCTGCCAGTTTATCGGTGTGGCAGAACTTGCCGAGGATCCGCGCTTTGCGGTCAATCGGCAGCGATTGGCCAACCGGGAAGAGCTGATACCGCTGTTGGAAGCCGCAGTCAGGAAGATCGCCAAGCAGGATTTGCTGGAGGGGCTGGGTAAACTCGGTGTCCCCGCCGGCCCCGTCAATAATCTGCAGGAGGTCTTCGATTCCGATCAAGTGGCGGCGCGGGAGATGCGGGTACGCATGGCGCATCCGCTGTCCGGCCCCGAAGGTGTTGAATTGATCGGCAACCCGACGAAGCTCTCGGCTACCCCTGTGACCTATCGGCGACCGCCGCCCTATCTAGGGCAGCATACTGCCGAGGTGTTATCCGAACTGCTCGGCGCACAAGGATACGAGAAGGCCCGCGCGAGCGGCGCACTCGGCGTGATGACTGAAAGAAACAAGGACTGATCGGCAATGTTTGATTTGACCAGCGGGCAACAAGATTTACGGGCGCGGGCGCGCAGTCTTGCAGAATCGCATGTAGCGGGCCGGGCAGCAGAAGTGGATGCAAGCGAAGCCTACCCGGTCGACACCGTGGAAAAACTCACAGCGGCCGGTTTCATGGGCATGACCGTCCCCAAGGATTTGGGCGGCGCCGGCCGCAGCTATCTGGACACGGTCCTGGTCATCGAGGAGATGGCGCGCGTTTGCGGCGTGACCGGACGCATTGTCGTTGAAGGCAATATGGGTGCCATTGGCGCGATCCTGCGGTATGGATCGCCTGAACAAAAGGAACTGGCAGCCAAGCTGGTGCTGGCCGGAGATAAGCCCGCCATCTGCATCACCGAACCGGGCGCCGGCAGTGCTGCGACTGAAATGACCACGACGGCTGAAAAGCAGGGAAACCACTTCGTACTGAACGGAACCAAACATTGGATAACGGGCGGCGGAGTGTCGCGCTTGCATCTGATCTTCGCGAAGCTGGTCGAGGATGGTGAGCCGAAGGGTATCGCCGGGTTCATCGCTCTCCGCGATGAAGATGAGGGGCTGGAGATTGGGACCCGTGAACCGGCATTGGGGCTTAGGGGGATTCCTGAAACGCGGGTTCATTTTCGCAATCTGAAGTTGGGCGCGGATCGTTTGCTCGTACCGCCGGAGGGCATTGCCCGTGGGTTTGCGGGCCTGATGACGGCTTACAATTCCCAGCGAGTCGGTGCGGCAACAGTGGCGCTGGGAATAGCCCAGGGCGCGTTCGAGACGGCTCGGGACTTCACCAAGAAGCGGGAGCAGTTTGGACGTCCAATAGCCGAGTTCCAAGGTCTGCAGTGGATTCTGGCGGACATGAAGGTTGCTATCGATGCGGCCCGGTTGATGATCTGGCAGGCTGCCGCCAGTGCCGAGACCAACGGCACCGGTTTTCCGGACCCCCTGCTTGCTGCCCAGGCAAAGATATTGGCGTCGGAGACTGCCGTTAAGGTCACCAACGATGCCTTGCAGTTGCACGGGGCGGCGGGCTATTCCCGAAACAACCCGATCGAACGGATGCTCCGGGACGCGCGCATGTTCACCATTGGCGGCGGCACCGCCCAAATGCTGCGCAATCTGGTTGCAGGAAAGATCCTGGGCATCAAGACCCCGCAAACGCGAGACGGTTACCATAAGCTTATGAAAGGCAAAGCCGGATCATGACCACTGCATCCGATCTGATCGCCAAACGGCTTTACGATGCAGGCTGTCGCTACGCCTTCGGCATCCCCGGTGGAGAAGTATTGGCGATCATGGAGGCCTTGGATCGGGTGGGAATCAAGGTCGTGCTTGCCCGGCATGAAAACTGCGCCGGGTTCATGGGTGAGGGCGCCCACCATCACGACGGTGCCCCCGCCATCTTGGTGGCGACGATCGGTCCGGGTCTGGCGAACGCTGCGAACGTGATTGCCAATGCGCATCAGGACCGTGTGCCGATGATCGTCTTGACGGGCTGCGTTCCGGCCCGCGAGCGGCACAGCTACACGCACCAGGTTTTCGACCACGTGCGGCTCATAGAGCCTATTGCCAAGGCTGCCTACCGTGTAGAGGCAGGGAACGCGGCGCTGCTGATCGACAAGGCTGTAACACTGGCGAGCGAAGGACGTCCTGGGCCGGTGCTCTTGGACCTGCCCATCGATGTGCAGACAATGGAGGAAGAACCCATTCATCCGCGCCGGCAAGCCCTGCAAGCGGTCGTCCCGGCGGCGGGCGAAGGGCTGGAACAGGCGCGCTATTGGCTCTCCCAAGCAGAGCGCCCCATAGTGATCGCGGGCGTTGGGGTGCTTGACGAAGTCGGCGCCGAGGCCGTGGCGACGTTCTGTCGGCAGTTTCGGATCCCCTTGATCACGAGTTACAAGGCCAAAGGCATCTTGCCGGAAGACGATCCATTGGCGCTGGGCGGCGCTGGGTTGTCGCCGCGAGTGGACGCGCATTTACTGCCCTTGATAGCCAAGTCTGACTGTATCGTCCTAGCCGGGTACGATCCCATCGAAATGCGTGTCGGGTGGCGCGATCCTTGGCCGGAAGGCGCTCGGGTGATCGACATATCGGCTGTGGCCAATGATCACGGAATGCACCAGGCCGCCCTCAACTTCGTCGGTGACGTGGCCGCGTCCCTCAAAGTGCTGGGTGCCGGGTTGTCGTCTCGCAAGAACTGGGCTGCGGGTGAAGCCGCCGAGGTTCGTCGGAAGCTGTGGGCGGAAAGTGGCGCGGACGAGACCTGGGGACCTGCCGCCGTGGTCGACGAGTTGCGGCGCGGATTGCCGCGCGAAGCGGTCGTCACGACGGACAGTGGGGCGCACCGTATCCTTTTGAGTCAAATCTTCGAATGTTACCGGCGTCGCGGCCTATTGCAGTCCTCTGCGCTCTGTACCATGGGCTGTGCGGTGCCCTTGGCCATCGGACGAAAGTTGGCCGAGCCGGACTGTCCGGTCGTGGCGACGGTCGGCGACGGCGGATTGGAAATGTTCCTTGGAGAGTTGGCGACCATTCGCGACCTGAATCTCTCTTTGCCGATCATTGTGTTTGTTGACGAGCAACTTGCCCTGATCGAGGTCAAGCAGCGGCGCTCGAACCTGCCACCGCTGGCGGTGGATTTTGGCGCGACGGATTTCCCTGCTGTCGCCAAGGCTCTGGGAGGCGCGGGTGAATGGTGCCGCAACCGTGCAGAGTTCGCCGAAGCGTTGCAGCGGGCCTTGCAGTACCCGGGCTTCACAGTGATTGCCGCAGTCATCGGCAAACGCGCGTACGACGGGCGTCTTTAAGCTTATTGCATCGGAAGGGGCCACCGCCGTGAAACGGAGGTGTGAAACGTTCGCTGCTTACGTCGCCGGTCTGTGGGTATTTCCTATAAGTATTTGAAAAATCACAATTATATGTAGCCAAACTGTGTCATGTCTGTGACAGCGGTTGTTGACCCTCGTGGGCTTTCCTAGGTGGTTGGGTACGTTCGATTGCAGCCCCATTCGCCATGACGACGCTTGGGGTGTTGCAGGAAAAACGCAAAAGGGAACTGCACAGTAAGAAGACGTACGAGGAACGCGGTTCCGAAAGGAGGACAGGCATGAGCTCCCTGGCAAAAACGATGATGATTCTGACGGTTGCCGCTCCGCTGGCAGCCTGCGGGAACACGCAAGGTGAGCGCGCCCTGAGTGGTGCCGGTATCGGTGCGGGTACAGGTGCCGTTGCAGGTGCCCTGACCGGCGGCAGTGTACTTGGCGGTGCTGTCCTGGGTGGTGCAGCGGGTGCTGCGGTTGGTGCGCTGACCGACGAAGACCAGATCAACCTTGATCACCACCATCACTGATGATGTTGAGCGTCATCGATTCGTTGTGACCGAACTCAGCAAGGAGAGTGTGATGAAACGCGAAACGACATTCTACAACCGTACGGCCACCGCCCTTGTGGTGGGGCTCGGTCTGACTTTCGGCGCCGCCGCTTTGCCTGCTTCCGCCACGGCCTCCACGGAAAGCGATCGAGCCGCCTACCTGGAGCGCCAGGAGCAGCAGATCATGAAGGCTGAAGAGATGATCGAACAGCAGCCCGACTCCGAAGAGCCCGCCATGGCCGATCTTAAAAGAGCCTGGCAGCAGGTCGAACACGACTGGGCCCGCTTGAAGGACTCGGCGGCGGAAGACTGGCAGGACGCAAAGCAGGCCTTTGAGGAAACCTGGATTGGGTTTCAGGAGGAATGGGACGAGATGACCGCCGAGTAAAACACGACCCGCTCATATTGTGGCCCGGTGAGCCGTGCAGGCTGCCGGGCCATTTCTTTGTTGCCCCCTGCTTTGTCGAAGACCGGGGTTACTTGCAAGGGAACGCCAGATGGGGCGTCTTGCCGCGAATCCCCGCCAGAGCGTAAAAGAACAAATCATCGTTAGATAAAATTTTACTTTTAAGCCTCATGCTCTCACCCGGTTCAGCGCTGAGAGGAGAAGACAAGAGGTGCCAATGAGATTGAGAAAGCTGCTTCTCGCGACCTTGTCGTATGAGGCTCTGCCCTTTTACCTCTTGTTCCTGCTGGCGGTCGTATCGACGCTCGGCAGTGCCGCGCCCGGTGTAAGTGACCCGGATTATTTCTGGCATCTATCGACGGGTCGCTATATCTCGGAAACTGGAGCAGTCCCCGGCGGCGATCCGTTTTCCTTCAGTATGAAGGGCGCGGAGTGGGTGCTCGAAGAATGGCCATTTCAATACCTCGTGTTTCAGATTTACCAACTGTGGGGACACGCAGGCAATCTGGTGATGGCCGCTTTGGTGATGGCGGTTTCGCTGGGGATTACCTACCGATCTGCCCGCTTGTTCATGGCCAATGCTTTTCCAGCCTTGATACTCACGGCCGCCGCCAGCTTGCCAATGCTGGCCTTTACGGCGCCCAGACCGCATCTGACGACCTATCTGCTGTTCGCCGTCTTCCTGCATTTACTGTTGAAGGCCAAGTATCTCGGACGCCATCGTATTCTCGCCTGGCTTCCGGTCATCATGATCGTATGGGTTAACCTCCACGGAGGTTTCATGATCGGACTGGCCCTTCTTTTGTCTTTTCTGGCCGGCGAAGCGGTGCGGTGGTTCTTTTTCGACAGAACCGAAAATGGCGGCGCGCGCTTGGTGACAGTTCTTGGATGGTCATTCCTGGCTTGTATTCTGGCCAGCTTCATAAATATCGACGGCCCGCAGAGGCTCATCTACCCGCTGCAGGTTGTTGGCATGAGCATTAATGCCGATTTGGCAGAATGGCGGCCGTTGAATTTGAACGACACCTTGCCGCGCATCTTCGCGGCAACGCTTTTGGCCTACCTTCTGGCGCTCGTTTGGCGGCGTGGAAAGGCGGACCTAACCGAGGTTGCGCTACCGATCGCTCTGTCATTTGCGGCCTTTAGTGCCGCCCGGCACCTGCCCTTTGCAATCATGACATTGATTCCTCTGACGGCTCGCTTCATGTCGAGCTTGGCGCTTAGGGACGGTCTTGAGGACGCGCGCACGCGATGGAACTGGCTTTCTGATTGGATCGGGAAAATGAACAGCCCTCGACAGGGCAAAGCAGCGGTGGACGGCCTGTTTTGTCTTCTCGTCGCTGTTGCGGCTGCGGTTCTCGTGCCGATGAGCGTAGCGCGGTCGCTGACATCCGAGGTGAATCCGCTGATCGAAGTGGCGGACTATCTGGAGGCCAATCCGCGCCAAGGCCGAATGCTCAACGCCTATGGCGACGGCGGCTATCTCATCTGGCGGCTTTTTCCGGAAACGGAGGTCTTCATAGATGGCCGCGCGGGGCTCTATCGGAATGCCTTCGTCAGTGACTATTTTCAGGCTGCAACGGGTGGCCGGAACTGGCGCACCTTCCTGGAACGATGGGACTTTGACTATGCCGTCCTTCCCGCGACGCTGCCGCTTGCGCAGTTGATGATCGCAAGCGGCCAATATCACGAAGAGCGCCGCATTGGCGCCCATAGCCTCCTCCTACGGGATCGCAACAAGGATTGAGAATGTCATGACCCGGTTGCGACAGAACCCTATTGCAGTCTTGGTTAGCGCCGAGATGGTGTCCTTCGTCACTTTGATCTTCATCTGTCAGCTCGTCATGCAGACCGGGATTGCGCCGGGCCTGGCCGATCCGGACTACCAGTGGCATCTGAAGGCCGGGGAGCTGATCGCCGCGACCGGCGCCTTGCCGACAGGCGATCCTTTTTCCTGGACCTTTGAGGGTCAACCCTGGGTCTTGCATGAGTGGCTGTTCCAGCTTCTTCTCTATGGTGTTTATAGCCTTGGTGGTGAGCCTGCCGTGCTTTTCATGACCGCGCTGGTTGGTGGCGCGGCGCTGTTCGTTGCCGCGCGCCTGGCCGATAGGTTTATTCAAAGGCCGTTGGCGAGCTGTCTGCTTACACTGTTCTTCTGTGTGATCCTGGTGAGTTTCATGGCGCCGCGTCCGCACCTGTTCAGCTACCTGTTTTTCGGCGTGCAGTTGGGTCTTTTGTGGCGCGCGCGGTATGAGACCAAACAAGGCGGTCTTTTCCTGCTGCCGGTGCTGATGGTGGTCTGGGTCAATCTGCACGGCGGTTATTTCGTCGGCCTTGCCTTCTTATTTGCCTTTGCCGCATCGGAGTCGCTGCGGTTGCTCTTGGTGGAGCGCGTCGCGCCGACGGGCCCCGGCGGGGGTTACTTGGCGCGGCTATGGATTGTTTTGCTTCTGACGCTGGCGGCCAGCGGCGTGAATCCCTACGGCTTCGGTCACCTTCTTTATCCGCTGACGGTCATGCAGATGGAAGCCATCAGCACGATCAGTGAGTGGGCGACCCTGAACTTTAGCGATCTGAAGAATCTATCGTTTGTCGTGGCGTTCATGGGATTCGTGGCCTTGATGGTGGGGCGGCGCGATAAACCTGATCTGACCGAGATACTGCTGCCTTTGGTTACGGTTGCGGCCGGCATCGCTTCAGCCCGGAACGCGCCCTTTGCGGTGGTTATCATGGTGGCCTACGCGGGCAGATTTATCGGCGATGGTGCGTTGCTGCCGCTGGCGAGCGCCTTCGGTTTAGACAGGCGTTCTGCCGAGTCGCAGGGGGATTCGCTCAACCCGAGGATAGAGCGTCTGCTAAATGGGCTTATCGTCGTTCTGCTTGCCGGTTATGCAATCGGTGCCAGCAACAGCGCGCAGTATTTCTCCAGGATTGCGGCGTTCAGACCGACTGAGTTGACTGATTTCATCAAGCAGCAGGACCTCCAGGGCCGGATGATGAACGAGTACGGCTTGGGCGGGCACCTGATCCGGGACCTTTATCCGGAGCGCAAGGTGTTCATCGACGGTAGAGCGGATCTCTATGGCGACTCCTTTGTCCTCGCCAATCATCGGGCTACTAAACAGGGCGAAAACTGGCGGCGGCATTTGGACGATTGGCAGATCGATTACGCCGTCGTCCAAAAGCAGGACGCTATTGCCAAGCTATTGTACGAGGCGGGCGACTTCGCCTTGGTTTTCGACGGAAAGATTTACGAAATTTATGTTCGACGGGGCGACAAGAACGGTGCGGTCATTCAAAGGTTCGAGACAACTAGAACCGACGGAACGCCTGGTAACCAGGGTGTAAAAGAGTAGTCATCGAATGTTGAATTATAGGAACACACTGTTGCAAAATTGCATCAACAGGCGGGTCGAAGCTTGTTTTGGATCGCTTTTTCTCGCCAAGAAACAAGATGATTGCTACCATAATTCATAATTCGTTACATTTGAGCGCCTTATCGTGTAGAGTGTAACGAATTGTTTAGTAAATGTGCCTTAAGAGTACATACGGCCAATAACCTTTCATCCCATAAAAGTGGGGGTGAGGTTTGGCCTCGCTGCAAAGCGAAGGGGAAAAACGAAGGTGAACGTGAAAATAGGAGAAGCAAGTTATGAAGAAGCTTAACAAACTTATCGCTGGTTTCGTCCGTGACGAAGACGGCGCGTCCCTGATCGAATACTCGATCCTGATTGGTCTTATCGCAGCTCTGGTGGTCGCCATCATTGGCGCCGTCGGCGGTTGGATCAACACCCAGTGGGATACGCTGAACACGGCGTTGACGTAAGCCGGGTGAAGGTTCAGCAAAAAATTGCTGGACTTCTAAGCTAGGTCGAGGGGGCTGGAGGCTATCAAGCCCCTGGCCCCCTCGATTACTTTGCGGCTCAATTACTTTGCGGCTCAATCGAGAGTTCGCAGTTGATCTCCGGGTACATTTGTCACAAGGGGCGGATTGCCGGGGGTTCTCGTAGGAGGCGCCGACGGTTGCTTCTGACGTAAGGGGAGAAGGTCCATGCGTGCTCGCGGATTTCTGATCGTTGCTCTGGCGCTGATTTTGGCAGTTGGTGCAGTGTTCCTGGTTCAGCGATGGATGTCGCAGCAACAAGGCTCTGCCGTCGTCGAGCAAAGGGGCCCCCAGATGACCACCGTGGTCGTGGCCCGTACGCCGCTACGTTATGGCGACCGTATCCGCGGTGAACATATCCGGGCCGTCGAATGGCCCGCCGAATTTGCTCCCGAAGGAGCTTTCACGAAAACGGAAGAAGTTTTGGTCGAGGAAGGCCGGGTGGCCTTGCGCGCCTTCGAGCCTAATGAACCGCTCCTGCGTAACCGGGTCTCCGGTCCGGGCGGTCGGGCTTCGATGTCCACGCGCATCGACCCCAGCAAGCGCGCCGCGACGATCGTGGTGAACACGGTTTTGAGCGTCGGCGGTTTCGTCGAGCCAGATGATCGGGTCGATATCCTTTTGACCTGGGAACGCGAAGACGGGCAGATGGGCACGGACGTACTGCTTCAGAATGTCCGTATTCTTGCCGTGGACCAGCAGATCCAAGCCGACGACAAGACTGTCGTTGCCAAGAGCGTAACCGTAGAGTTGCTGCCCGAGCAGGTTCAGAAGCTGACATTGGCGCGCACTGTCGGTCAGTTCGCGATCGCGCTGCGTAACGTTGGCGATGTCGAGGCAATTCAAGCGCGCACTATTACGATGCAGGACCTGCAGGCCAGCGAAGCGCCGCCGACACAGGCGGTCGTAGAACCTGAGCCGGTTATGACGCCGACGAGCCCGGTCCTCGCGGAAACGCCCAACATCAGTCAGTCTGGGACCACAGAAATGACGGCGGAGCAGCAGGCCGCCGCCGCCGCCGCCGAGGCAGCCGCGGTCGCAGCGGCGCAAGCCGCCCAGGCAGCCGCTGCGGAAGCCGAGAAGGCCGCGATGGAAAAGGCGAAGATGTCGCAGATCGTCGTCGCACGGGTGCGCTTGCCCTTCGGCAGCCGCATCGGTGCACAGCACCTGGCGCTACGTGATTGGGAGACCGATCAGATTCCGGAAGGCGCCTTTACCTCGATCGATGATTTGATCGGCGCGCAACCACGCAAGGTGCTGCAACCGATTGAACCGAACGAGCCTTTGTTGGTTTCCAATGTGACGGACCCGGGCGGACGGGCGACGCTGTCAGCGATTGTCGAACCGGAGAATCGCGCTGTTACGATTTCAGTCAACGAAGTGTTGGGTGTGGCCGGTTTCGTAAAGCCCGATGATCGCGTTGACGTGATTTTGACGCGCGAGGCGCCCAGTGGCCCGGAATCCAGGACATTGCTCCAGAATATCAAGGTGCTTGCGGCTGATCAGCAAGTAACCAATGAAAACGAGGTTCCTGAGATCGTTACGACGGTGACGCTTTCGGCTGATCCCGTGCAGGCCAAGAAGCTTGTTCTGGCCAGCACGATCGGGACGATGGCCTTGATGCTGCGGTCCAACAAGGACGACGATGTGGTCGACGACAAGGCGGTGACATTGGGGAACTTGTTCGCTGATCAGCCTGTTGTCACGAAGGCGGCGAGTAACACGCCGGCATATAATCCCTTTGCGACGGTCAAGGTTCATCGAGGTCTAACTTCGACAACCGAGAGCGTTCGCAAGGAATAGTGTGGGGGTCGCAAAGGTGAAGCTGGGGGAGGCAAGACATATGATGGCCAGTTATACACGGTCAATGAACGTGATCGTCAGTATCCGGTCCGGGTTTTTCGCGACCCTGATCGCATTGCTCGGGTTGGTGGTGATGGCAAACGCCGCCACGGCCCAGATCACGATCGAGAATGGACGCGACACCGGTCGACATGCCGGCGAGATCATCGTCCCGCTTAACAAGTCACAAATCTTGCGTACCCAGGAGCCTTTCACAGAGATCATGATTGGTAATCCTGAGATCGCGGACGTTGTTCCGTTGACCAATAAATCGGCTTACGTCCTAGGACGCGCGCTCGGTAATACGAGCATCACGATTTACGGGGCGGGACGTAAGTTGATCGCGATTGGCGATCTGGTGGTTGGCTACGATGTCGCCGGCTTGAAGGCGAAACTTTACGAAGTGATGCCCGATGAGCGGATCGAAGTTCGCTCGGTCAACGACGCTGTGCTCTTAAAAGGCCATGTTTCCAGCACGCCGGTTGCCGCACGGGCCGCCGCCATCGCGGAAAGCTATGCGCCGGGCAAGGTGCAGAACGGTCTATCGGTGGATTCGAGCCAGCAGGTTATGCTGCAGGTCCGATTTGCCGAGGTGTCGCGTTCGGTTGGCAAGGCACTCGGGTTGTCCTTGGATACCTCTTACAGCAGCGGTGATTTCACCTTCAGCGGTGTCACAACCGGTGGACTGGCGAGCGCATTCGGCACGATCGGAATTGGCGGCACGTTGGGCGCCCTGGCCATTGATGCCACGCTTGACGCGTTGGAAACGAAAGGGCTGGTACACAGCCTCGCAGAGCCGAATCTTGTCGTGCTATCAGGTGACACGGCCAGCTTCCTCGCTGGTGGTGAGTTCCCGGTCCCCGTGGCGCAGGACAACGATTCCATCACGGTTGAATTCAAGGAGTTTGGCGTATCGCTGTCCTTCACGCCGACCGTGCTCGATGGCGATCTCATAAACCTGATCGTCCGACCCGAGGTCAGCGCTATCGACCCGACGCGCAGCTTCGCTGTTCCGGGAAGCGGTTTGAACATTCCCGGTTTGATTACGCGCCGTGCCGAAACCACGGTAGAGCTTCGCGACGGGCAGAGCTTCGCAATCGCGGGGCTTTACCAGAGCAGTTACGACAACGCCATCCAGCAGTTCCCATGGTTGGGCGACATCCCGATTATAGGGGCGTTGTTCCGCAGCTCCGACTTCCAGCAGGACGAATCGGAACTGGTGATCATTGTCACGCCGCGCCTTGTCAAACCGGCGCAGTCTCCTGACGATCTCCGGGTTCCAACCGATCTTTATCTGCGTCCCAACGAGGGAGAATTCTTCCTTCTGGGCCGTACCGTGGGAGCTGGCCAAGGCGGCACGGCCGCTGCGCCCATGGCAGCGGGTTCTGCCGGCGGGATGGCCGGTAACCATGGCTACATTTTAAAGTGAGGTCCAAGATGAACGGCACGACACCAAAATTCGCGGCTTGCCTGCTCATGCTCCTTGGCCTCGCGGCCTGTGAGAATCATGCGAGCACCTGGAACTTCGGGCCGCCGCGCCAATCCTTGATGTCCGGCGAGTCCTCGTCTTTCAACGCTAGTGTTCATACGATTGATCCGGCGCCGGAGTCGGCGAAGAATACTGATATTGAAATGAATGGTACGCGTGCGGCGGCGGCCTATGGCCGTTATGTCACGGGCACTGTAATTGCTCCTGAGGAGATTATCACCAGTGACGTAGGAGAGGATTAGCCGCTGTAGGGATTGCTAACCGCGGATAGCGTCGGCCAACTAGGGCCGACTGGGTGAGAATGCGCCAAACCGTGGTTGAAAAGAGTCGAAATCGGCCGCTAGGCGACGTGAGAAGTAATATAAGCGGGGACAAATGAACATCGTAGCGATCGCACAAAGTGACCAGGTCAAGACGACCGTAAAAAAAGTCGCTGATGATTTGCAGAACTCGAAGGTGAGTGTGCTAGACGGCCGCTTGGCTGAGGCGATGGAGAAGTCGGCGTCTTGGCAGCGCGCAGATGTCATCATCGTTGAGATGCACTTGAATCAAGAGACGGATCGGGCCGCCTTCACGGATTTGGTACGTAAGGCACGCGGTTCGGTTATTGTTACGGCAGATGATGCGAAGGTCGAGGATGTGCGCTGGCTTATGCGCAACGACGTCTCGGATTTCCTTCCGCACCCTCTCTCAGAGGCAGAACTCGCAAATTCGCTCACTTCGGTTGCGAAGCAATCAAGTGACGCAGGCGGCACAGAGCATGCCCACGCCGTTATTCTGGCTGTACTGGCGGCCTCCAAGGGTTTGGGCGCGGCCACGGTAGCCTGTCAGACGGCTATCAGGGTTCGTGAGCAGGCCGCGAAAACCGATAGCGTGTGCCTAGTCGACCTGGACTTTCAATTCGGCAAGGTGTCCACACACCTGGATGTCGAGGGCCGCTTGGATATTGCGGAGATTTCCAATGCACCCTCCCGGCTGGATGAATCGTTTCTGAGTTCGCTGGTCGTCAAGCATCCCTCGAAGATCGATGTGCTCGCGCCTATCGAACGGCTTTCGCTCTGGGAGAACGTAACCAGCGAAGCGGTGTGCCGTTTGATGGAGATCGTGGCACACGCTTATGACTACGTGATCGTCAACATGCCGCCTTACTGGGCGTCTTGGACATCGGAGATTTTGCGGGGTGTGGATGCGGTAAACATCGTGTTCCAGGTTAATGTGGAATCGATCCGCCACACCCGCCTTTTGATCGATACCATCTTCGAAAACGGCGGTGGTCAGGTGCCGATGTTCCTGCATGCCAATCGTTTCAAGAAGAAGTTCCTTTGGTTTGGTGTCAATATGAAGGATGTCGAGAAGGCGTTAGGCCGGGAGATTTCCTTCTATGTGCCTGATAACCCGACGATCGTGACCGATTCCATCAACCGCGGCGTTCCTTTGAAGGAAGTGAAGCCGGGGAGTGATGTAGAAAAGGCGATTTCCGATGCGGCCGACGAGATTCTAGCCTCGATACGCCAAGGGCGTGGCGCCGTCGCCGCCTAAGTAAGCGCTCTTAAGAAGGGAGCAGTAAATGTTTGGACGTTTTTTAAAACCCGACGAAGTGCAGCCGAAGCCATCGCCGGATCAGAAGGCGCCAGCACCTGCACCGGCGCCTGAAGTCGCACCCAAGGCGCCAGTCAATCCGAAGCGGAACATCGCCACTGCTGGGCACGGCATGTCCGCAGAAGCGCGTGAAGCTTCCGATAAGATGACCGACCTCAAGGTCAAGCTGCATCGGACATTGTTGGACCGCATTGATTTTTCGAAACTCGATCAGATTCCCGAAGCCGAGTTCGCGCCGCAGGTCGAGCGCCTGATCCGCGAACTGATCATTTCCGAACGTTTGCCGCTCAACAAGACCGAGCAGGAAAGTCTTATTACCGACGTCGTCAACGAGGTTATCGGCTATGGCCCGATCGAGCCGCTGCTGAAGGACCCGACCGTTACCGATATTCTGGTGAATACCCATAGCAAGGTCTTCGTTGAACGCTACGGCAAGCTCGAGCTGACCAACGCCCGCTTTGCGGACAACCGGCACTTGATGCGCATCATCCAGAAGATCGTTGCCCAGGTTGGACGCCGTATCGACGAGTCCCAACCACTGGTCGATGCGCGCTTGCCGGACGGCTCGCGCGTCAATGCGGTGGTTCATCCCATCGCCGTTGATGGTCCCTTGGTGTCCATCCGTAAGTTCGCCAAGGTGCCAATCACGATGCCCCGGTTGATCGAGCTTGGGGCACTGGCTCAGGATATGGCTGACGTCCTCAAGGGCTGCGTGGAAGCGCGCCAGAACATTATCATCTCGGGTGGTACCGGTTCCGGTAAAACCACGATGCTGAACGCATTGTCGGCTTACATCGGGAACGCGGAACGTATTGTTACGATTGAAGACGCAGCGGAGTTGCAGCTGCAGCAAATCCATGTTGCGCGACTGGAAACCCGGCCCCCCAACGTTGAAGGTCGTGGTGAAATTCGGCAGCGCGAGTTGGTCAAGAACGCACTGCGTATGCGTCCTGACCGTATTATTCTTGGTGAGGTACGTGGCGGTGAAGCGTTTGACATGCTGCAGGCCATGAACACCGGCCATGAAGGCTCCATGACGACGATTCACGCCAACACGCCGCGCGACGCGCTTTCGCGTATGGAACAGATGATCGGCATGTCGGAGATCGAAATTCCGACAATCTCCATGCGGTCTCAGATTGCATCGGCCATCGACGTTATCGTCCAGACGCAGCGCTTGAGCGACGGTAAACGGCGATTGGTCAGTGTTTCCGAAATAACGGGCATGGAAGGCAGCGTCATCCAGATGCAGGAGATCTTCCACTTCCAGCGCAAGGGCATTGCCGACGACGGCACCGTGATGGGTGAATATCGCGCTACCGGAATCCGGCCGCAATTTGCCAAGGAATTCAAAACCCGTGGGATTGAGATCGACCCGGAAGTCTATCGCGAAGATCGCGTTCTCGGATAAGGGAAAGCGGGCATGGAAACTACAACCATCATCATTCTCGGGGTCGTGTTCCTCGTATCATTCCTTCTCATAGAAGGATTGTATTTCCTAATTTCGGACTGGCGTAAGAGCAAGTATCGCCAGATGAACCGACGCATGGCGATGCTGTCCGAAGGGCGAAGCTCTCAGGAAGTCATGCTGCGTCTGCGCCGCGAGAGTGCATACGATGCTCAGGGCAATATCCTGGAGGTCCTGGCTAACAAGCTGGACGGGCTGCTGGCGCAGTCCGGCGCTGGCGTATCGATCCCGCAGCTTTTCATGATCTGCACGATGTTTTCCTTGATCAGCGTCGGGGCGTTTTTTGTACTTCAGGCGCTCAACCCCTTGACCATCGCGGTTTCGGTTATTCTGCCGTTCCTCCTACCGTTGCTGATACTCAAGCTCGTTCGCGGCCGGCGCATATCGAAGTTCAATGAGCAGTTGCCGGAGTGCATCGACGTTGTTGTGCGCGCCTTGCGGGCCGGGCATCCGATATCCTCGGCTATCGGTCTGGCGGCGTCGGAGCTTCCTGATCCCATCGGCTCTGAGTTTGGCCTTGCCGTGGACGAGATGCAGTATGGTTTGGACCTCAATGAATCGCTGACCAACATGGAAAAGCGGGTTGGTAGTCCCGACCTCCGCATGTTGGTTATCACAGTGCAGATTCAGGGCGAGATAGGCGGCAATCTGGCTGAGATCCTATCCTCGATTTCGAGGGTTATTCGCGAGCGCTTCAAGATTCGCCGTAAGGCCAAAGCTCTTTCCGCGGAAGGTCGGTTCTCTGCGATCGTCCTGGGAATTCTGCCAATTGCCGTGTTCCTGGCCATCAACGTTCTATCGCCCAAGTACTACACACTCGTTCAGGATGATCAGGGATTCATCATCAGCATGGGCATCGGAATGATTCTGATGTTCATTGGTTATTTCGTCATGTACCGCATGACCAACTTCAAGATCTGAGGACGGAGCAAGTATGCCGGACTTCCTGGCAAATCTTCTAGTACTGGCTGAAGCCAATGCGCCGATAGTCGTCGGCGGCTTGGTGTTTTTGGTTGCCGGCTTGCTCTTCTTCGGATTGACGGCGGTTGCGGGCGGCGAAGGCGGTTTCGCGCGGCGCTTGAGCCAGAAGCCGACCGATCGTGAGGAGATCAGCGCCAACCGCAAGGACAAGATTGCCAAGGTCCTTTCGAAGGTTGGTGAAAGCCTCCCGCAAGATATGACCGATCTATCGCGGGTCCGTCGGCAACTGGTGTTGGCCGGTTATTATTCGGCCCGTGCCGTCCCGATCTTTTACGCGGTGCGCGCTGTTATTGCGATAACCCTGCCGGTATTGTTTTCACTAGTTTTCCCGCTGGTCACGCGTGAGTTCACGGTTTCTACCGCAGTAGGTGGCGCCGCAGTGCTCGGCATCGTCGGCCTTTATCTGCCGGTTATGTTCTTGAAGCAGAAAATAGGCGCGAGGCAACAGCAGGCCCGGGATGGCTTCCCCGATGCGCTGGATTTGTTGGTGGTGTGTGTGGAGGCCGGTTTGTCGCTCGACCAGGCCATCGAACGTATCAGCCGAGAAATCGGCAGATCATATCCGGTGCTGGGTGAAAACTTCAGAATGATGGCTAGTGAGTTGCGCGCGGGTCAATCGCGAACCGAGGCGCTGCGCAATGTGGCTGAACGTATGGGAGTGGACGAGGTCAAGGCCTTTGTCGTGTTGCTGATCCAATCCGAAGAATTGGGAACCAGCATCGCTGAAACGCTCCGTGTCTACACCGACGAGATGAGAGATAAGCGGGTCACCCGCGCTGAGGAGAAAGCACAGGCGCTACCGGCCAAGTTGTCGGTGCCGCTGGTGCTGTTCATTTTCCCGGTGTTGATGATCGTCATTCTGTCACCAGTCATCATTCGAATGATGAAGGTGATGTGAGCGGGCCGCTGTCTGGCGCCGCCGACATTTAGAGGACGAGGGGAGGGTATGATCATGAGAAACAAGCTGCTCCAGGGCGCGGGCTTGATCGTAGCCATGTCGGCGCTGAGCGCCTGCGGAAGTCTTGGCAATTCTGCGGCACAGTTGACGGCAGCTCCTTCAGCACCGGAGAAGGTGAACCAGGAAACGACGTCGCAAGCCCAGTCTGCCGTCACTGTTTCGCAGGAATATGAGCAGGGCAAGCAGGAGTTGAACCGAGGCAATGTCGGTAAGGCGATTGAGTATTTTTTGAAGGCGCATCGCAAGGCGCCGGATTCTCTTGAGGGTATCAATGCCCTGGCGGTCGCTTACGATATGGTTGGGCGCCCGGATCTTGCCGATCGCTATTTCAACAAGGC
Source organism: Limibacillus halophilus (assembly GCF_014191775.1). NCBI lineage: Bacteria > Pseudomonadati > Pseudomonadota > Alphaproteobacteria > Rhodospirillales > Rhodovibrionaceae > Limibacillus > Limibacillus halophilus. Next base: position 171,703 of record NZ_JACHXA010000007.1, read on the forward strand.
CCTGGCGCTGGCGCCGCAAGACCCGGATGTTTTGAACAACGTCGGTTATGCCCATCTCAAGCGCGGTGATGAACAAACAGCCCAGCGCTACCTGAACGAGGCCAGGGCGCTCTCCGCTGGCAATGATGTCATTTTAGCCAACATCGCCTTGCTCGAGAACAAGCCGGAACCCACTTCCGACATACAGGAAGACACGCCGCCTGCGGCACAGGTTGCGGAGCTAACGAAACCCTATGTCGCAAAGACATCGGACCGAAGCCAGATCATCGTTACTCAGCCGTCGGCTGAGATGACCGCTTTGGCTCCGCAGCCAAGTCAGCCGGAACCGAGCCCGTCGGAGCGACAGATGCCGGCAACCATCCAGGAGGCTAGCCTGCCGGCCCCGCAACGGTTGGTGCCCGAGCACACCGCATCCTTTGCGCTTGAGCCGGTGAGCTTGACGCGGACACCGGAGCCTTCGGCCTCGGAATCATACGATACATTGCCGTCGATACCGCTCCCTGCAGTGAAGCCCGATACGCTTTCTCAGGTTGTTAGTGGTCCATTGAAAGCCGGACTAGGCGGTTCCCGACTGATGCCCGCGAAGCTGGAGCAAGTCGCGCTTGCGGTGCTGCCCGACGGATCGCGCCCGAAAAGGCAAGAGCCAGCTGGTCCCACAGAGATGCCGGCCCTACCGGTTACGGCGGTGATCGTGGAGCCTTTGGAGGCTCCGTCCGTGACACCAAGCGACGGCAAAGGTGATAGCGTCGCGTCGGTGATTGATGCCGCACGAAACTGCTCGCTATCCATCGGTGAGGCGCAGATTACCTTGGTCAATGGCAATGGTCGCGAGGGGATGGCGCGGCGGACGCGTGGTTGGCTCAAACATGATGGGCTGGTCACGGCGCGCCTGTTGAACGCAGATCATTACAATTATGCGAGCAGCACCATTCACTACCGTTCTTCGGCCCGCTGTACGGCCGAGCGTCTGGCAGTAACCTTCGATTCCTTGCCGCGGTTGGTTAAGGACGATACCTTGGCCGAAGACTTGCGTGTCCTGCTTGGCGCGGATGTCCTGATTTTCGACACGATGGTGGCCCAGGCGGAAAACAACTGAGAACCTGGAGCTAAAGGGGGGAACCATGACGTTGCGACCTACCGAGGCTTCGGCCCAGACTGGAAATCGTTCCCGTCTGGCGGTTGCCTTGATACCTCTTGCCGCGCTCATTCTCAGTGGTTGTCTGTCGAGCGAGCCCGAAGGCCCGCCGGCGTCGCAGGTCCGCGGTCTGGTCAAAGACGTAATCCCACCTGGCGATCTCGATCGATCGGATGAACTTCTGGCCGACGGGAGAGTTTACGAAGCGCAGCAGGAATACGCACGCGTGCTGCAGGATGACCCCAGCAATCCGCGGGCCATTTATGGATTTGCCGAAACGCTTCTCCAAACGGGACAGTTGGACGCAGCTCGGAAGCATTTTGCTTCGATCGTCGGGGACCCGGAGTATGGCGCCCGCGCGCTTCAGGGTGAGGGACTCATTCTTTTGGTGCAAGGTGAGCTTGGTGAAGCAAGGGCGCGGCTTGAACTCGCGGTCCAGCGCGATCCCGGTCTATGGCGGGCCTGGAACGGCCTGGGCAGGGCCAAGGATGCGGGGCGCGACTGGGTCGGTTCGTCGGAGGCTTATACCCACGCGATGGAGTTGGTGCCTCGGTCACCGGTTCCGGTCAACAACCTGGGGATGTCGAAGTTGCTTCAAGAACAGTACGTTGAAGCAGAGAACACCTTTCGGCTGGCGATTGATCTCGATCCAAAGTTTGTCGCGGCGCAGAACAACCTGAAGCTGGCAATCGCCTGGCAGGGTCGCTATGTGGAGGCTCTCATGGGGGTCTCTCCCGAAAACCTGCCGGAAGTCATGAACAATGTGGGTTATGTCGCCATGCTGCGCGGCGACTATGATGTTGCGGGAACTTATTTTAACCGGGCTCTTGACCTCAGTCCCGCTTATCACGCCCAGGCGGCGGAAAACCTGCGCTATCTGGAAAGTTTACGTAATTCACCTGTTGCATCGGCACAGTAAGGCCTAGCGCGCCCATTTCATTGCTGACGATCAGTCTGCCTGTGCCGGTTGTGGCACCTCCGTGGTGCCTGCGCTCTGGCCCTTGACTTTCTCACGCAAGGATTGGAAGAGCGCGAAAAGCGGCGGGATGAAGAAAATTCCCAGAAGTGTAGCGCCCAACATGCCGCCAAAGACGGTGGTGCCGACAGATTGCCGACTTGCCGATCCGGCGCCGCTGGCAAAGACCAGCGGGAGTACGCCTAGAATGAAAGAGAGCGCTGTCATCATCACGGCCCGGAATCGCAGATCGGCGGCCTCTAGCGTCGCATCGAATATGCTTTTCCCTTCCTCGCGAAGCTGTTTGGCGAACTCGACAATCAGGATCGCGTTTTTGGCCGCCAAGCCAACCAGCAGGACAAGCCCGACCTGCGCGTAAGCATCGAGCGCAATACCGCGCCAGCCAAGCAATGCTACAGCACCAAGCACCGCTACGCCGATCGAGAGCATGACTGAGAAGGGAACAGTCCAGCTTTCATACTGTGCTACCAGGAACAGGTAGGCGAACACGATGGAGAGAATCATGACCATCGACCCCGCCTGCCCGGCCTTGATTTCCTGCAGGGCCATGCCGGTCCATTCGAAGCTGTAGCCGCTAGGCAGCGTTTCCTGCGCCAAAGTCTCCATGGCTTGCAAAGCCTCGCCCGAGCTGCGGCCGGGTGCTGGATTTCCATTGATGGTCGCAGAACGATAGAGATTGTAGCGCTCCACCTGTTCTGGTCCCAGAATCGGCTTCACCCGCACGAGTGTACGCAAAGGCACCATTTCTCCGTTGCTGGCGCGGACGTAGATGTCCTCGATATCTTCCGGGGCATTGCGACGTTCCGCTTCGGCCTGGAGCATCACCCGATAGACCCGGCCGAACAGATTGAAGTCGTTGACATAGAACGCCGTCAGATTCGCCGCCAAACCCTGAAATACCTCGCCCAAATTGACGCCGCGGGTCTTAACCGATTCACGGTCGACATCGACGAAGAGCTGCGGAACATTGGCTCGGAACATGCTGAAGACGGCGTTCAGCTCGGGCCTTCCATTGGCCTCGAAGATGAACCCGCCGAGTGCCGAGGCGAGTTCGGATGAATCCCGCCCCTCGGTGTCCTGGAGAACGAATTCGAAGCCGCCAGTCGTACCCAAACCGGGGATGGGGGGCGGATTGAAGGGGATCGCCGTCACGCCGGGGAGCGTATAAAGTTTCGCGCGTAGCTGCGCGAGTATGGCGTTGAGGTGAAGGTGCGGCTCCTGACGCTCGTCCCAGGGGTCAAGCACAACGACAAGCATTCCGCCATTGGGCACTACCGCGCCGGAAAGGAGTGAATAACCGCCGACCGAGGTAATGCTTTCCACTCCGGGAATCGCAGCGACGACAGCTTCGACTTCTTCCAGTTGAGTTGCTGTACGGGGTAGCGCGGCGGCATCGGGCAAGCGCATATCGATGAAGAGCGCACCGCGATCCTCCTCAGGTACGAAGCCGGTGGGCAGGCTCTGCAGCAACCAGCCGGTAGCGGCCAGGCTGGCGACAAAGACAATACCGGTAATCGCCAGCCGCCGGGTCATCAGTCCGACAATGCCGGTGTAACCCTTCCGTGTGCGGTTCAGAAGCTTCTCGAACCAGAACAATGGGCCGCGTTTGGCTGGCTTGGGGAGTCTGAGGAAGCTCGCACAAAGTGCAGGACTGAGCGTCAGGGCATTGATTGATGAAATCGCGACTGCGACCGAAATGGTGACGGCGAACTGCTCATACAGGCGCCCCGTCAGACCGGGCGTGAAGCCCACCGGCACGAAAACCGCCAGCAGCACCAGGGTGGTGGCGACGACCGGGCCGCTCACTTCCTTCATCGCCAGCCAAGTGGCCTCGCGGGGCGCTTTGCCTTCGGACATATGTCGTTGGACGTTCTCGACCACCACGATTGCATCATCGACCACCACGCCGATCGCCAGGATCAATCCGAAGAGGCTCACGGTGTTGATAGTGAAGCCCATGGCCAGGAGCGCTGCCAACGTGCCGATCAAAGAAACCGGTATGGTGATGGTCGGAATGAGCGTGGACCGCCAGTCTTGCAAGAACACAAAGACCACCAAGATGACCAGCGCCATGGCTTGCAGCAGGGTGACGAGTACCTCGCGCATGGATGTTTGAACGTAACGGGTCGTGTCGTAGGTAACCTTGTAGGCTAGCCCTTCCGGGAAGTTCGTGGAAATTTTTGCAAGCTCTGCCTTGATGCCCTCTGCGACGTCGAGCGCGTTGGCGTCAGGCAGCTGATAGATGGCGATAACCGCTGCTGGTTTGCCGTCCAGCCTGGCAAACCAGCCATAGGTTTGCGCGCCCAGATCCACGCGCGCCACGTCGGCCAAGCGGACTAGGGTGCCGTCACCGCCAGCTCGAATGACAATTTGCTCAAACTCCTGAACGCTTTCCAAACGGCCCTTGGTTTGGATGCTGAACTGGAACTGCTGCCCTTCGGTGGTTGGTGCCTCGCCGATGCTACCTGCAGATACCTGGACGTTCTGCTCGCGAATTGCATTGATCACGTCGCCAGCCGTCATCTCTAAGCTCGTAAGGCGATCCGGGTTCAGCCAAACGCGCATGCCGTAATCGCGTGCACCCAGAATATCCGCGCTCGCCACACCGGGCACACGGGCCAATCTGTCCCGCACGTTGATGCTCGCGTAGTTGCTCAAGAAGATGTCGTCAAACCCGCCGTCCGGCGCATAGATATTGGCCAGCATCAGCATCGACGTGCTCTGCTTCTTGGTTGTTATGCCTTGCCGTACGACCTCTTCGGGCAGTCGCGCAGTGGTTAAGGCGACGCGGTTCTGCACATTTACCTGTGCTTGGTCGCCGTCCGTTCCGACTTCAAAGGTTATGGTCAGCGTGTAGCTTCCGTCGTTGGCGCTTTTCGAGGACATGTAAATCATGCCTTCGACGCCGTTGACCTCGGATTCAATAACTGCCGCAACCGTCTGCTCGACAACTTGAGCATTGGCACCGGGATAGCTGGCCTTTACCTGGACTTGCGGGGGCGTCAGCTCCGGGAACTCTGCAATCGGTAGCCGCGACAGCGACAGCATTCCCGCCAGAACGATGACAATCGCGATGACGAAGGCAAACTTAGGCCGGTCGATGAAGAAACCGCTGAGCATGTCAGGAATCCGAGCCGACTGGGGTGATCACGGTCGGGCTTACCTTGGCGCCCGGACGCACTTTCTGAACACCCTCGACGATCAACATTTCGCCGACGGCGACACCCTGCTTCACAACGATGTCTCTACCGCTGCGCTCGCCGAGTTCGACGGGTTTAGCAGTCACTTGGTTGTCTGCATCTACGGTCAGCACAAAGGCACCCGCCTGGCTTGTCTGGACTGCAGCCTGGGGCACCACGACCTCATCGCGCGGCTCGCTGCTTACCAGGAGGACGTTGACGAACTGGCCCGGCAAGACCAGCCCCTCCGCATTGGGAAAACGAACTCTTAGCTTGATGGTGCCAGTCACGGGATCAACTTGGTTGTCGATGAAGTAAAGCTCGCCCGGTGTTTCAAGCATAGTGTCGTTTGCCAGCCGCAACTTCGGCTCGAAACTGCGGGCCTCGCCCGTTGCCTTGCGCTGTTGGTAGTCGAGCATCTGCCGTTCCGATATCGCGAACTCGACCTCTATGGGATTGAGATCGAGAATTGTCGCCAGCACACCGGCATCCGGTCCAACAAGGTTTCCCGCATCGACCGTCGTAGCGCCGATGCGTCCCGAAATCGGTGCGGTAATGGTTGTGTAGCCAAGGTTCAGTTCGGCTGCGGTAAGGTCGGCCTGCGCCGCGGCCAAATCGGCCTGAGCTTGGGCGGCGGCGGCCGTCGACTCGTCAAGCTTGGCTTGGCTGACTGTGCCACGAGCCGCGAGGGTTCGGCTTCGCTCCAAAGTTTTGTTGGCATCGACAAGGGTGGCCTGCGCTCTTTCAACGCCTGCGGTTGCAACCTTCTTGGCTGCTTCGAACTCAGCCGGGTCAATCTGATAAAGCAGTTGACCTCTATTGACGTCACTACCCTCCTTGAAGGGGCGCTCTAGCAAGAAGCCGGTAACGCGCGCACGTAGTTCAACCTGCTGATTTGCGCGTGTACGACCGACGTATTCAAGCGACGTCGATATCTGCTTCGACACGATAGGGGCTACAGTGACGCTCGGCGGCGGCGCTGCCGGCGTCTGCGAGGTTTTATCTTGCTGATCGCAGGCCGCTAGCAGACCCAGCGTGCAGATAAGCAGGAATCCGTTACGGATTCCCCAAAAATGTTTCAGCAGCAAATTCTTTCCCCCGAGCCGACGCAATTACGCCGTTGATGATCATTGTAACAATGACTTGGAACCGACGAATTCAGAATAAGGGCAATGCCGCACAGGCTTCAATCGAAAGTATTACATTGTATTATTGCGATGAATTGTCCGTGGATTGATGGCGACGATGGCCAGCGTTTCACGCCGTCCTCGCAAAGTAATTTCATGCTGTTCTTGAGCGGGTAAATCTATGCCGCTTAGTTCAAGGGTCGAAACGGAGACGACGAGATCATTGCCATATTCTTTAGTTAGCGCCTCCATTCGGCTTGCGGCGTTCACGACGTCGCCAACGGCGGTCAGGCTACGCGCGTCGCCAAAGCCTATTTCGCCGATAATGACTGACCCGGCGTGAATGCCGATCCCCATGCGCAGCCGCTCCGGTAGGTCATGCGCCAGGCTTTCGTTCAATTGATCCAGCCGCTCCGCCATCAAGGCCGCAGCGCGCAAAGCCTGTTGGGCGCCAATTTCGCCACTGCTTTCCAGACCGAAGAGCGCCATGACACCGTCACCCATGAATTTATCGATCTTGCCGCCTGCTTCGGTGATCGCCTCGCCCATTTCACGGGCGAAGCGATTGAGAAGGAAAATGACATCATAGGGCAGGCGGCCTTCGGCCAGGGTTGTGAAGCCGCGGAGATCGGCGAAGAGCACTGTGGTCAGGCGCTCCTCGCCATGGCGGCGCCCGACAAGCGAGTGGACGTGTCGCGGCGCGCTCTCGGGCGGCAGCAATGGGTGTACCTCCAAATCAGAGGCTAGCCTCAACTGACAGGCGAGGCGTACGTTGGCCGGCGCGTGAATACGATCTAGGACCCGTTGCTCTTCGTCGCTGGACTTGGGTAAGGATTCCAGACCTCGCCTGACGCCGATCCGGCAGGTCGAGCAGCGACCACGACCGCCGCATACGGATGCATGGGGGATGCCGGCGAACTGGCTGGCCTCCAACACCGATGTGCCCTTGGCAACCGTCACCCGCGACCCGTTGCTGTACTGCACAACGACCCGGCCGGCACGGTGTTGCAGACCATAGCGGACCAAACGTGAGCTCAGCGCCAGGGCCAGCAATGCCACCTGCAGGCTCAGCAGCAAGGTTTCGGCTAAGCCCAATGTTGCGACTTCCGGCTCGCCCAGAACCTGAAGCGCGGCCCGGTAGGGTTCAGCCCAATCCGGATTGGCGCGTGCGCGAAGCAGTGCCTCGCGCCCCGCCGCGGTGAATCCTGAGAGTGCGAGCAAGGGAATACCAACGGCCGAAGCGAGCAACAGCGCCCGCACCTGCGGGAAAAACCGCTTTAGCCGCAGCCAAAAATAAATACCGAAGCAGCCGTGCGTCCAAGCCACAAGCAGCAGCAGCGACTGCTTGAGGGCCAGCATTGAATCGCCGCCCCAAAAGAGAAGCAACAGAGTGCCGTAGCTAGTCTCCAGATCGTACAGTTCAACGGCCAATCGCGTGCCGAAGAGATGCGCCGCGAGGAGTGGAGGGATTGTCAGGCCCAGAAGCAACTGCGCCCACTCGGATACAGGCATCCGTAGGCGGCGTCGTTTGTAGATCGCCCAAAAGGCCAGCAGCAAGTGGATAACCAAACTGCCGTACAGCAGGATAGTGCCTGGCAGGGAGCGCCATAAGCCTTGCAACAATTCGCGCAGGTTCTCCATCGCAAAGAGACCGGCAAGCCCCATGGCGTGATTAATCAGATGACCGCTGATATAGGTAAAAAGGATCAGCCCGGTAACAAGTCGCAGTCGACGCAGGGACGGGATTTTCACTCGGCGGCCCCTTCCTTGGCGAGGTTTCGGTAATCATAGTCGTTTGTCGGCTGAACGTGAACGGCAAGTCGTTTATGGTTGCAGCGTTTACTTGATCTTGGCCCGGCGCCATATGAGGAGCGTGAGTTTGGAAGACGGGAGTAAGATAGTGAATCCGGAAGATCGAGCCGAACGCCGCCGCCGCCGCCGCGAAGCGCTTGGGCGTAAGATCGACACCACAATCCCATCGCCCTGTATTTCGGTCTGCACGCTTGATCCGGTTACGAACTGGTGCATGGGATGCCACCGAACCATCGACGAGATTCGCAACTGGCCGATTCTGTCGGCTGAAGAAAAGCAAAGTATCCTGGCGGCGATCGAAGACAGGTGTTCTGGCGCAAGCGAGCGATAAGCCTTGGCGCAGGGCGTTAATATCCCTGAGTAAATTTAGTACAAACTTCAACTTGAGCTGGGCCCGCCACTCATGGAGATTGCCTTTACCAGGGCCATGCGCTGTTCTTCCAGTTGGTCTCGGTCGGTCGTCATCTCCGGCCGGTAGGTTGAACGATGGGGGTGTTCGCCTACAGCTAAGAGATATCCTCGCAAATACTGCCGACCCTCGATGGAAGAGAAGTTCTCTTTACGTCGGGGGTCGGTTTTTTTGTGGCGCTTTAAGCCGCCACTTCGCTACTGGAGCGCGGCTTCGATTGCTGTGGTTACCGGCTCCTCGTCAGGCTTCACGGCTGATGGCCATGCGTCCAACAATTCCCCCTCTGCCGACAGCAAGTATTTGTGGAAGTTCCAGCGCGGCTCGCCAGCCTCGCCCAAGCTCTCGCGAATCCATCGATACAGTGGATGTGCATCGGGACCGACAACCTTCTCTTTTCGGGTCATCGGAAAATCAATACCGAACCGCGTCTCGCAAAAGGTCTTTATTTCGGCTTCGCTGCCCGGCTCCTGTGCGCCGAAGTCGTTTGAGGGCACGCCAAGAACCACCAATCCCCGTTCACGGTAGGTCTCCCAAACACGCTGAAGGTTTTCGTATTGGGGTGTGAAACCGCACTCGCTGGCGACATTCACCAGCAAGACGGGGCGCCCGGCAAAGGTCTCCATCGGTAGGGGCGCGCCTTCAATGGCGGTGAAACCAAAGGCATGGGCGTTCCCTTGGGACTCTGCGGACATGGCGGATCCTCCATTGGTGATCAGAAGGGTTGCGCAGATCAGGAGCAGTCGGAGCATTTGGCCAAACCTTTCCCGCGTTCGTAATCTTCGTAATCTAAGAAATAGCGCAGGTCGCTTCGAGATCAAAGGGACGCCAGGATTTTGTGCGCGACGGCCTCAAGAATCTCAGGGTCCTCGGCATCGATAACTTCGCGTGCCGTTGCGTAGTCGAAGCCTCTTCGCGCCAGCGCGGCCAGGTCCCGTTCCCGCGTTTCCGCTCGCTTCTCCGAGGGGCGGTAAGGGCCGAGGCGCCGCCGCCTGGCATAGGTTGCCGCCGCGGCCAAATCCGTGTCTTCGTCCGCTTCCTCGAACTGCTCGATGGCGGCCTGACGATCCTCTTCGGCTAGGCCCTTCTGCCGGAGTGATTGATCGATCGCTTTCAAGGACTGGCCTTTGCGGAACAACCCACGGGCTCGGGATTGTGCGTAGGCACGGTCGTTCAGCAACCCTGCGCGTTGCAGTTTCGAGACCAATGCGACGATCGCTTTGCGACCCTCTTCGGGATCCGTCCCATGTTCTTTGGCGCTTCGCTCCACGCGCCGCCATAGAACCCGTTCGAAATTGGCCGAGGATGAGCCATAGCGCTCCAGATACCAGAGGCCGACACGCTCAAGATACTGCGGCGTTACTTTCTTGATGCGCCTGCGTCGCGCGCCTTGTCGCCGCTCAGACATCCGGCCATCGTCTGCATCCTTGTCGGTCATCCAGGGAATATGCCACGAAAGACGGCGTCTGGTCATCTGCTTGGCGCTTGTATGGGACGGTGTATTGCCAGTCCGGAACTTGCTTTCAGAAAGGAAAGAGCCTAAGTGGTCCTGCCATGTCCAATACCGGTTTCGATACACCCCTGCCGCGCCAATTGGGTGTGGTCAACTGGCGCGGCTTCTGGACGCTCTACGTCAAGGAAGTTCGCCGGTTTCTGAATGTATTCACGCAGACGGTCATGGCGCCGATGGTGACCACGCTGCTGTTTCTCGCGATCTTCACACTGGCCTTGGGCGGGCGGGCGCGCGCGCCGAGCAACATTCCCTATGACCAGTTCCTGGCTCCCGGCTTGATCATGATGGCGATGGTCCAAAATGCTTTTGCAAACACATCGTCATCAATTCTGATCGCCAAGGTTCAAGGCAATATCGTGGACCTTCTGATGCCGCCGCTATCGCCTGCGGAGTTGACGTTGGGTTTGATTCTTGGCGGGATCACGCGGGGTCTCGTCGTTGGCAGCGCGGTTCTGGTCGGTATGTGGATCTTCGTGCCGATGCAGATACCGCACCCCGGTTTCGTGATCTTGCACGCGTTAATGGCGTCGTCTTTGCTTTCGTTGATTGGGTTGCTGGGCGGTATATGGGCCGATCGATTCGATCATATAGCGGCGATTACAAACTTTGTTGTGACGCCTCTAGCATTCCTGTCCGGTACTTTCTATTCAATCGAGCGCTTGCCCGATGTCTGGCAAACAGTCGCCCATTTCAACCCGTTCTTCTATATGATCGACGGCTTCCGTTTCGGTTTTATCGACCGCGCCGATGGTAGCTTGCTTTTGGGTGTTCTTGTGCTTGGTTCGGCTAATCTGATCCTCGGATTCGTCTGCTACCGGCTGCTAAAGAGCGGCTGGCGATTAAAGAGCTGAGGGCGATGAGCCTGCCGCGCACACTGCAGCCGAGGGCTTTCGGCGCCCTAAATTCCATCGGACTGTGGACGCTCTTTTGGCGATGCGTTAGCCGATTCCTGAAAGAGGCCGTGGAAACAATTGGTGGCCCTATGGTTTCCGGCGGGCTTTTCCTGGGCGTGTTCGCGGTTGCCTACACACCGGGCACTATCCTTGAGGGCGGTTTGCTGCCGGTAACTTTTGTTGCCCCGGGTATCATCATCTTCGCGTTGGCGCATTCGGCCTTTGAATTCGGTGCCGTACCGCTGCTGTATGACAAGCTCGAGGGCATGATCGGCGATATTGTCTCCGCGCCGCTGTCAGCCGGCGAAATGATGCTTGGTTACGTCCTTGGAGCCGCGGTGGTCGGCTTGATTGTCGGCTGTGCGGTATTTCTCACGCTGACGCCATTTGCCGGCTTTTCGTTTGCGGCCCCACAGATTTCACTTCTATTTGCCATACTGACCGCGGTTTTGTTCGGTTTGATTGGCGTTCTGGCGGGCCTCTGGGCGGATCGATGGGAACACTACGCGGCAACCGATACTTTTATGATCTTGCCACTGGGGTTTCTGTCGGGGGCCTTCTTCCCGACAACCAGTCTGCCGGACCTGGCGGCGATGGCCATTCGCCTCAATCCGGTTTTCTACCTGGTCGATGGTTTCCGCTATGGCTTGATAGGCAAAAGCGAAAGCAATCTTCTGGTTGGCTTCCTGGTGCTTGTTGGTGTGATCACTTTCTTGGCGTGGCTTTGCGCGCGCCTGTTCCGGTTGGGGTACAAGATCAAAGCCTAAATAGCGCCGGCTTGCTCAAGGCTTGTTTCTCCCGGGCGCAACCCCCTGGTTGTCTTGACACAAGCGGGGCCATCGGCAAAAGTCAGCTCCTTCCCACACGGGACGTACTTATGGAGTGGAGGAACCTCTGTGATTTCCGCCGTTATGCCCACCTATGCGCGCGCCGATCTCGCTTTCGAGCGGGGCGAGGGCGCTTATCTCTTCACCAGCGACGGGCGGCGCTACCTGGACTTTGCGGCAGGGATCGCCGTCAACAGTCTGGGGCATAGCCACCCGCACCTCGTCAAGGCGCTGGAGGAGCAAGGGCGACGACTTTGGCATTGCGCGAACCTCTATCGAATTCCCGCAGGCGAGCGTCTGGCGGAAAGGCTGGTTGCGGCAAGCTTTGCGGACACCGTGTTCTTCACGAACTCCGGCGCGGAGGCGCTGGAGTGTGGAATTAAGATGGTGCGCAAGTACCATGACGACACCGGTTCTCCGGGGCGGTACAAGATCATCACCTGCCGTGGCGCTTTTCATGGTCGTACGCTGACGACTATCTCGGCGGCCGGGAACGAAAAGTACATGAAGGGGTTCCTTCCGGAAGTGCCGGGCTTCGTTCACGTGGCTTTCGGCAATCTGAACGAGCTGCGTGCCGCCATTGATGACGAGACAGCGGCGATCTTGGTTGAGCCGGTTCAGGGCGAGGGCGGTATCCGCCCGGCCGATTTGGAGTACCTGCGCGCCTTGCGCACGATCTGCGACGAGTTCGGCCTGCTGCTGTTTCTTGACGAAGTTCAGTGCGGCATGGGGCGCACCGGAAAGCTCTTCGCCCATGAATGGGCGGGGATCACCCCCGACATCGTCGCCTCGGCAAAGGGGATCGGCGGCGGCTTCCCGCTGGGCGCATGCCTGGCGACCGAGAAAGCCGCGGTCGGCATGACGGCCGGCACCCATGGCTCCACCTATGGCGGCAATCCACTTGCCATGGCCGTTGGCAACGCGGTGATGGATATCCTGCTTGAAGAAGGTTTCTTCCAAGAGGTCGATCGTGTTGGCCGTCACCTTTGGCGTGAACTGGCAGCGCTCTGCGACCGGAACCCCGAGGTGCTGGAAGAGGTGCGTGGCGCCGGCTTGATGCTGGGATTGAAATGTCGGGTTCCGAACACGGATTTTGGACTTCAAGCACGCGAACTGGGGCTTTTGACGGTGGTGGCGGCTGAGAACGTTGTGCGCATTCTGCCGCCGTTGATCATTAAGGAGGCTGAGGTCAAGGAAGCGGTCGCTATTCTTGAGCAGACCTGCAAAGCCATGGCGAAGGCGGCCTGATATGAATAACCCAAGACATTTTCTGGACATCGATCGGTTGGACGCCAAGTCCCTGCGGAACATCTTGGAGTGGGGCAAGGCCTACAAGGCCGGTAAGCCGCCGGAGGGCGATGCCAAGCCTCTGGACAACAAGTGCGTTGCTCTGATCTTCGAGAAACCCTCGACGCGCACAAGGGTTTCCTTTGAGGTCGGTATCAAGCAGCTGGGCGGTTACCCAGTCGTTCTGGAGCCCGGCGGATCGCAGTTAGGGCGTGGTGAGACAATTGCCGATACGGCCCGCGTCCTGTCGCGCTACGTCGATGCCATCATGATTCGCACAACCCGTGAAGAAAAGCTGCTGGAGTTGGCGGAGTTTGCCAGCATTCCTGTCATCAACGGGTTAACGGACCGCACCCACCCCTGTCAGTTGATGGCCGATATCCTGACCTTCGAGGAACGCCTGGGCAGCATCGAGGGGAAGGTGGTGGCTTGGTGTGGGGACGGCAACAACATGGCGGTATCCTGGTTGCAGGCGGCCGCGCGCTTCCGTTTCGAGTTACGACTTGCCTGCCCCGAGAAGCTGATGCCGCCTTCCGATGTCGTGAATTGGGCGCGGGGTGAGGGTGCGACCATCGTCGTCACCGGCAACGTCGAAGAGGCGGTGACCGATGCCGACTGTGTCGTCACCGATACTTGGGTATCCATGGGTGACGACGTTGGCGATAGCGAACGTCGAATGAAGCTGCTTAGTCATTATCAGGTCGACCAGAAGGTTATGGACATGGCTCACAAAGGCGCCATCTTCATGCATTGCCTGCCAGCCTACCGCGGCAAGGAAGTCGCTGCCGAGGTGATGGATGGGCCTGCCTCTGCCGTATGGGACGAGGCCGAGAATCGTTTGCACGCCCAGAAAGGGATCCTCCGCTGGTGTCTGATGTAAGTACGACGTCTGAGGCGCAGGCGGGTTCGACCGATCAGATAAAGCCGTTCATGGTCGAGGCGGCGGGTGTGCGTGGCCGCGTCGTCCGCTTGGCCGACGCTGTCCAGGAAGTCTTGTCGCGCCATGCCTATCCCGCGCCCGTTGCCGGAGTCCTTGCCGAGATGCTGGCGTTGGGTGCGGCGCTGGGCAGTCTTCTGAAGTTCGAGGGCATCTTTACCCTTCAGACGAAGAGCGATGGTCCGGTCCGCACGATGGTTGTCGATATGACCTCCGAGGGAAACTTGCGGGGATATGCCGACTACGATGCCGATGCCGTTGCCGCTGTGGCAACGGATAGGACCACCTTGGAAGTCAGCGACCTTTTAGGTGAAGGCTATCTGGCCTTTACAGTCGATCAGGGCGCCAACACGGAGCGCTATCAAGGGATTGTTCAGTTGACCGGCAGCAAGTTGGCCGACAGCGTGCAGCACTATTTTCGCCAATCGGAACAATTGTCGACAGCACTGCGCTCGGCGGCCGGCCAAAGCGAGGACGGCGGCTGGCGAGCAGGCGCCATCATCCTGCAGCAGATGCCTGCCGAAGAGGCGAAGGAGCAAGGGCTCGCCAGGGACAGTGAGCGTGAGGAAGGTTGGCTGAGGGCTTTGACGCTGCTGTCGACGGCCAAGGATCAGGAGTTGCTTTCTGAGGAGTTGACGCCCAACGAGTTGCTGTTCCGCCTGTACCATGAAGACGGCGTCAGGGTGTTTCCAGGACGCGACCTTGCTTTTGGTTGCCGTTGTTCGAGGGACCGGGTCAGTCAGGTCTTAATTTCCGTTGCACCCAATGATCTGGAATCCTTAAAGGACAATGGGCGCGTCGAAGTGATATGCGAGTTCTGCCGCACGGCTTATCATTTCGATGATGACGACCTGCGCGTGTTACAAGAAAACGCCGACGCGGAAACGCCGAGGAACTGAGACGAACCGCAAGCTCTGGAGGTCTGCCAAGGCGATGCGAGCGCTGTTGAAACGAAGATGTGTAATGGCCGTGTTACTGCTGTTGGGTGTGGTGGCCTTGACAGGATGCAGGACACCGCCGCCCGAGAACAGCTTTCCGGAACTCACCTGGGCTCATAAGAAGCCTTATTTTCTGGCGGTCTCGGAAATTGTCGTCGAGCAGCAGTACCGGACCAGGTCACAACTGCCCAACATAGAAGAACGCGCACCGCTACCGCCGGTCAAAGCTGCTGCCGACTGGGCTGCGGATCGTCTGAAGGCGGTGGGTAGTGGCGGGCGTGCGCGTTTCATTATCCTAGACGGTTCGATTCTGCGTCGTGAGCTCGAAACCAAGGGTGGTTTGACCGGGCTGCTGACCAACGATCAATCCCGTCAGTATGATGGCCGGATCGCCGTCGAGTTGATCGTTACGGACGCGCAAGGTAACACGACGGGTCGTGTGTGGGCTGAAGCGCGGCACTCGCGCAGCATCGCTGAGAATGCAACGCTCAACCAGCGCGACCGCATTCTCTTTAGGATCGTCGAGCAAATCATGAGAAATCTAGACGCGGAACTCGATAAGGAAATTCCGCGCTATTTGGGGCCGAGTTTGCGCTGATCGGCAACCTAGGTCGAGGGATGCGAAAGCCAGGCGGCAAGCTTCCGCATGAAGGTCTCGCAGGCCTCTACCTGGGATAGAGCAATAAATTCATTGGGCTTATGGGCCTGCTCGATTGATCCGGGGCCACAAACCACGGTGGAAAGCCCTGCTGCCTGGAACATGCCGCCCTCGGTGCCGTAGGCGACGACATTCGTTGCGTTGGCGCCCGTCAGATGACAGGCCAGCGCTTCGGCGGCCCCGTTTTCTTCAGGTTCCAATGGTGGCACGGTGCAAATTGACCGTGTGGTGATCTGGGCCGCGGGGAAAGTGGCACGCAGATAAGGCAGCACTTCCTCCGCGACGGCCGCTTCGTAGCGCGCGATAATCGCCTGGGCGTCATCGCCAGGTAGCAGACGGAACTCCCAGACAAACTCGCAATGTCGCGGTACGATGTTGAGCGCCGTGCCGCCATTGATCTGGCCGACATTGAACGTGGTATAGGGTGGTTCGAAGGGGCAGTCCGCCGACGCAGATTGCCGCTTCTCTTCCGCCAGATCCGCGATCAGGTTGACCAGCCGGCCGGCGGCAAGATTGGCGCTGGCGCCCAGGTGCGGCAGGCTGGAGTGTGCAGCCTGACCGTCGATCGTCGTATGAAAGCCAAAGACACCCTTGTGAGCGTTGACCACCTGCATGCTCGTTGGTTCTCCAACCAGAACGATGCTGGGTGTCGGTATCACGTCCTTCAACCCCTCGATCATGCTCCCCACCCCCAGGCAACCGACTTCCTCGTCGTACGAGAGCGCGATATGGATAGGTTTTGTGAGCTTCGATTCCTTGAATGTTGGGACCATCGCAAGGGCAATGGCCAGGAACGATTTCATGTCGGCGGTGCCGCGGCCATAGAGGAGTCCGTCTTTAGCAACGGCAGTGAAAGGATCGCTGTCCCAGGCTTGATCGGTCACCGGCACCACGTCGCTATGCCCCGAGAGCACGATGCCGCCCTTGACGTCGGGACCAACCGAACAAAGAAGGTTCGATTTGTTTCCCTCGCTGTTAGCGAAGCGATGGTGCCTAATTCCGTGGCTGTCCAGATAGTCTTCAACGAAGGCGATCAACTCCAGGTTGGACTTCGCCGAGGTGGTGTCGAATGAAACCAACCGCTCGATCATCTCCAACGGCGAAAAAATCTTGCCCGTCATGAACCCCTATGCCCTTTCGTGTTAAGCGCGCCAGAATGCCGGCAGGAAAAGCACCAAAATCGTGAAAAGCTCGAGGCGGCCGAGCAACATACCCACGGACAGCAGCCACTTGGCGCCATCCGGCAGGGTTGCGAAGCTTCCCGATGCGCCGATGATTTCGCCAAGACCCGGTCCAACGTTGGAAATTGCGGTTGCCGCCCCTGAAACGGCGGTGGTGAAATCCAAACCCATGAATCCCAAACCCAAGGCCAAGGTCGCAAAGGCCGCGCCATAAAGGAAGAAAAAGCCCATGACCGATTGCGCCACGCCCTCGGGAATAGGCTTTCCGGCATAGTAAGGTATGAAGATGCCGTTGGGCTGGATTAGTTTTCGCAACTGGGCGTGTGCCTCTGCGTAAATTACCTGGAAGCGGAAAATTTTGATGCCGCAAGTTGTCGAGCCCGCGCATCCGCCGATGAACATCAACACAAAAAGCAGGGTGGAGGGAAAACCGCCCCACATCCCAAAATCAGTGGAACTATAGC
This sequence comes from Limibacillus halophilus, assembly GCF_014191775.1. Lineage (NCBI taxonomy): Bacteria > Pseudomonadati > Pseudomonadota > Alphaproteobacteria > Rhodospirillales > Rhodovibrionaceae > Limibacillus > Limibacillus halophilus. The sequence goes on from NZ_JACHXA010000007.1 coordinate 189,036, forward strand.
CGGTTCCCGTCATCACCGAGACCACATTGAAGACCGCATGCCGGGCTGCGTCGTGGCTGCTGCTGTAGAATCCTTCACTGAGCAACCACAGGAGTGTGATCATGCTGGCGCCAAATAGAATGGCGATCATCCAGCGGACTTGGCCATCACGAAACAGGGATCGGGCATCGCCGCGCAATACGCGCAGATACAGCACAAACGGCACGGAGCCTAGAATCATGGTCACAATGACGATCCAATGAATCGCGGGGACATTGAAGGCGCCGAGCGAGGCGTCACGCGTGGAAAAGCCTCCGGTAGCGATTGCCGTCATGGCATGGGCGAGTGCATCAAATCCGCTCATGCCTGCGGTCCACAGCAAGACCGCCGTCACGAAGGTCAGGCCGACATAAACAATTGAAATCTCACCGGCCATCTGCGCGGCCCTCGGCAGGACCTTTTCGCTGGTCTCAAAGGCCTCTACGCGGAAGATCTGCATGCCACCGACCTGAAGTATCGGCAGAATTGCCAGAGCCATGACAATGATGCCGATCCCGCCCAGCCACTGAAGAATAGCGCGCCACAGCAAAATGCCAGGCGGTGCGTTGTCCAGACCCACGATGACCGTTGAGCCGGTCGTGGTAATGCCGGACATGGACTCGAAGAAAGCGTCGGTCATATCCAGTTTCAGTTCGGAGAAAGCCAGCGGCAACGCCCCAAAAAAGGCGATGACCACCCAAGCTGACGCTGTCATGACGAAGGCTTGGCGCAAGCTAAACCCGTGCCAACCGGACCGCGTCGAGAGTATCAACGCGACGCCCACGAACAACGTTACGGCAGCCGCCGCCAGGAAGACCTCCCAGTCTCGATGCCCGAAAGCGTAATCCACGATCGCCGGCAAGGTCATGGCGACCGCCAGGATCGACAATAGTATTCCTAGCACGAAGCATACCGGTCTCAGGTCCATCTTCGAGGCGCCTCTCGTGCGGAATGTTCCCTAGGATACCCGATTGTCATGCAGTCATAGGGCCAAAAGCCGACGCTCCACTCAACAAAAAAGTGATCGGCCACCCCCAAAGCTGTTGCTCTGGACAGGCAAGCCCCGGTAACGGCTCTCAGGACTTCATCATCCCATCATGCCGGAGCTGGCGCTGTTCCCGGGGTTTCCCACCAAGGACAAAAACTCTCGCCGTGTCGAGGGGTTGCTACGGAAGAGGCCGAGCATGCGACTGGTAACCATGGTGACGCCGGACTTATGAACGCCACGGGTCGTCATGCACTGGTGTGCCGCCTCGATTACGACCGCAACGCCCTTGGGCTGAAGAACTTCCTGGATCGTGTTGGCGATCTGCGCGGTCATCTTTTCTTGTATCTGCATGCGCTTCGCATAGGCCTCGACGACGCGTGCAAGCTTACTGATGCCTACGACCCTGCGGTCGGGCATATAAGCGACGTGCGCTTTGCCGATGATCGGCGCCAGATGGTGCTCGCAATGCGATTCGAATCGGATGTCGCGCAACAGAACCATTTCATCGTAACCGTCGATTTCCTCAAAGGTGCGCTGGAGCAATTGAACCGGGTCGGTATCGTAGCCGGAAAAAAACTCTTCATAAGCGCGCGCAACGCGGTCAGGCGTGCCCTTCAGGCCTTCGCGAGAAGGGTCCTCGCCCGCCCAACGAATAAGAGTCTCTACAGCTTTCATCGCCTCCTGCCGGCTTGGCTTCAAGTTGTCGGCATTTTCCTCCAAAGGCGCAGCGCCGCTGGACACAGGTTTGATCGCACTCACAGTTCAGGTCCTTCTTGAATTCATCCCCGCACGCAACCTACAGCCAGAAAAAAGCGTGCCGACTTTCTTATGCAATAAAACAATACCATAGCTTCCGGCGGTATCTAGTTAAGGTGAACCGCCTGATGCGGGCTGTCGAGTGAAAAGGCGGGAATGGAAACCTTGAACAGTCGCCCTTCTCTGTCGACCATCTCGTAATGACCAACCATGACGCCGGAAGGCGTCGATAGCGGGCACCCGCTCGTGTACTCGAAGCGCTCACCCGGTTCCAGAACAGGCTGCTCTCCGACAACGCCAGGACCGCTGACTTCCTGAACCTGGCCGCGAGCGTCGGTTATATGCCAATAGCGATTGAGCAACTGAACCCGCTGCTGACTGAGGTTCTCGATCCAGATTTGATAGGCCCATACATAACGCCCCTCAAGCGGGGACGATTGCTCCTCCAGATAGATCGGGTTCGCGCTGACGCGAATATCCGCTGTGATCTGGCTGTAGGGCGGTTGGAAACCTTCTTCGGTCATATTGCTTTTCTGTTCCTTGTGGGCGCTGCAATCTCACATAGATAGGCGCAGGCGGTGGGCAAAACAATCCGAAGAACCCGCATGCCCTGCGGCCCAAGCCATTCCATCAAGATTAGCAGAAAACGGGCAAAAAGAATGGCGCCGCCCGAAGGCGGCGCCATCCCTTTCGGTCCGATTCGAGTCTGTTACTACTGCAACAGGATCTCGACGCGGCGGTTGGCCTGCTCACGCACGCCGTCAGCGGTCGGCACGGCCGGCTCGCTTTCGCCACGGGCTGCGACACTGATCTTGCTGGCTTCGACGCCCTTGGCAACGAGGACATCGCGAGCAGCTTCAGCGCGGCGCAGCGACAGTTTCATGTTGTAATCCTCCGAACCGGAGCGGTCAGCGTGACCCGTCAGGGCGAAGCTGGCACCAGTGCGGGTGGCTTCCTTGATGGCGGCGTCGATGATCTTCATTCCAAGATCGGTGACGACAGCGCTATCGAAGGCAAAGAGGATCGTGTAGGTGGCCGGAATGACGGCAGCCGGGGCCTGGGGCTCCAACTCCTTCATGGCCGCCCAGAAGGCGTCCTTACAAGCCGCGATATGATCGGGCTGGAAGTTTTCTTCCTGCTGCTCAACCCAGCAATCGAATTTGGCCTGGGCGAGAGCGGCCGTCTCGGGCTTCCTGGTCGTTGCACCGGCATTCAAAGCCGCAACGAGCGCCGCACGGGCGGTCGTAAGTTCGTCTACGTGCTCAGCCGGAAGGTCCCAGTTCTCGAGAACGGCGGGCTCGACAGCTTCGCCGCCTGCTGCACGAGCGGCCTTGTCTGCGAAGTAGTCGGCGTCAATCCAGTCGTACATCTCATAGGCCTCGAACTCGGCCAGAGCCTTGTACTCACTGAAAAGCGCATTGGTGAACGCACTGCCGGACGGCTCAACGTCGCCCAGAGTCTCGGTTTTGGTACCCACGCAACCGGCGAGCAATGTAATTGCAGCCAGAGCGCCTAGAATTTTGGTTTTGACCATAGCTAACCCTCCAGGGTTTTAGTGATCCACGATACGAATAGTTAATGACTTAACTGCCATCTCATAATTGAGGTGACGAATAGCTGTTTGCTGTTCGCTGTTCTTCAGTCGTCACCACTTCCTAGCATGAGTTTCACAAAATTGCGACCTTCAATGAGTATTTCACGGTAATTATTGCAAAAATGCAACAACTGTTGCTTTCTCGTCACTATGTGACTTTGAGCCATGAATTTACTGATTATTTTGCGAGCACGCATGGCCCAGACAAACGCCTGTTGCCAGCGCCGCCGAGAAGCCTTAAAAATCGCCGATCCGAGGTTAGAAGGTGCGGGCGTAGCTCAGCGGTAGAGCGTCAGCTTCCCAAGCTGAATGTCGTGGGTTCGATCCCCATCGCCCGCTCCAATTTCTCCAGAGCGTGATCAAGAACTAGAGATGCTTCAGTTTCTGCGTGATGCGCGGTGGGTTGGTCAGGGTCTGATAAACCACGCAATAACGCTCGGTGAGGCGGACGAGGTTCTCGATCTTGTCTGCGGGGCTGTCGCTGTCGATCGCGAAGGTCATGCGGATGTCCTGGAAACCGACCGGTGTCTCCTTGCTGGTACCCAACGTACCTCGGAAATCCATATCGCCTTCGACCAGCACCTTGCCGCCCTTGATCGCGATGCCCATCGCCGTGGCCACCGCGTTCAGGGTAACGCCCGCGCAAGCGGCGAGGGCTTCGAGTAACATATCGCCGGAACAGGCCTGGGTGGCGTCGCCGCCGGCTGCCGGATGCAGGCCCGCTTCCGCCAGACCGGCGAAGGTCTGTACGTTGCAGGCAAGCTTGGGCTGTACCAAGTCGCCTTCAACCCGCATGGTCACCATGGCGCTGGAGGGGTCGTCCTTGTAGCGCTGCTTTATCGGAGCTTGCAGATTTCGTAGTTCTTCGGCGTTCATGGCTTAAGCCTCGTTTTGTTGTTGCTTAGGACCTTCAGCGTCGGGATTAAAGGCGCATCGTTGCGCGGTCAAGCGGCGTTCATTCCTCGTTGAAGGAACGGATGGTTTCTTGAAACAGGCTTTCCGGCAGGTCACGGACGATGAAAACAATGCGGGAGCGATGATCGTCATCCGGCCAGCTCGGCAATTCCACCGGCGGATGAAAGACATGCTGCACGGCATGGATGACCAGCGGTTTTTCTTCCCCGGCGATGCAGAGGATGCCTTTAATCCGCAAGATTTGCTGACCGTAAAGCGTGATCAACATATCCACCCAGGCGTTCAATCGGTCCCAATCCAGCGGCACGTCGTAAGTGACGCAGAAAGACCGCACTCTTTCGTCATGCCGATTTACGTCGTGGTGGTGTTCGTGCCCGTGCCCCTCATCATGTTCGTAGGCTTCGGCCTTCAACCAGCGTTGCACGTCCAAGGATTTGGATGCGGGGTCGTAGAGGCCACAACCGAAAAGTGAGCTAGGTTCTGTCTTGCCGTTTTCCACCTGCAGGATCGGCGCGGCGGGATTCAACTGCGCCAGTCGTTGTGTGAGGGCGTCTATGCGGTCCTGGTCCACCAGATCGCATTTGGTCAACAGCAGGCGGTCGGCCATTGCTGCCTGTTTGACCGACTCGATCTGTGCATCCAGGGTGACTTCGCCATTGGCTGCATCGACCGTAGTGATCACCCCATCCAGGCGAAACCGTTCGACCAGCAGGGGGTCGCTCATCAAGGTTTGAAGGATAGGCGCCGGGTCGGCAAGTCCCGTCGTTTCGATGACCAGACGACGGAATGGCGGTATCTCGCGCGTGATCCGACGTCTGTAAAGGCTGCGCAGCGTTTCGACCAAGTCGCCGCGAATCGTGCAGCATAGGCAACCGGCATTCATCAGGACCATGTCCTCGGTTGCCTCAGCAACAAGGTGATGGTCGAGCCCGATCTCGCCGAACTCGTTGATGACGACGGCGGTTTCATCCATTTCCGGGTGGCTTAAAAGGTGTCGAAGCAGGGTGGTTTTACCACTCCCCAGAAAGCCTGTAAGCACCGATGCGGGTAGGGGTTCGGTCGGGATATCCAAATCTTGAGCGTCGGTCATGCCAAAGTCTCCCGTCCGGGGCGCAATTGATAAAGCGCGAAGACGGTTGCGGTGAGCAGCAGCATGGCGCCTGCCTGGTGCAGGGCGCCGAGAGCCACCGGGACTGCGGCCAGCAGCGTGGCGATGCCCAGTCCGAACTGCAGCAGCGCCGCCAGGCAAAGCAGTGTAAAGGCGGCGCGTGCCACCGGGCTCAACTCGCCGCGCCGTGACAAGAACCAGAGTCCGATGGCAAAGGCGACCGTCATGATTGTCAAGAGACGGTGATTGAATTGGACGGCTGGCGGATTCTCGAAGAAGTTCAATACAAACGGTTCGTATTGCCCGTACTCGGGCGGCACGATGTGTCCTCCCATCAAGGGGAAATCGTTGTAGATCAGTCCGGCATTCAGGCCCGCGACGAGAGCGCCCGAGGTGAGTGTCACCGCAAGGAAGGCAAGAAACGCGATCAAGAGAACTCGCAGCGATGTCGCATCTCCGCTGCGTTCGGGCCGCGGATCGAGAAAAGTCAACGCCATCCAGAAAACATAGGCATAGAGGAAAAGGGCGAGCCCGAGATGTGCAGCCAAACGGTACTGGCTGACGTCCGTGCGATCGGCAAATCCGCTGGCGACCATGAACCAGCCAAGCAAACCTTGGGCGCCTCCCAGGATCAGAATGCCGAAAAGATGCGGCAGGCTACGGCGTTTCAGTCGGCCGCGCAGTAAGAACCAAATCAGCGGTAGCCCATAGACAACACCGATCAGCCGCCCCCAAAGCCGGTGTATCCATTCCCACCAGAAGATTTCTTGGAATTCCGCCAGACTCATGCCGCGGTTCACGGTCTGATACTCCGGGATCGTCTTGTAGAGATCGAAAAGACGTTGCCATTCGGCCGCGCTCATTGGCGGCAAAGTGCCGCTCAAGGGCGCCCACTCCATGATTGAAAGACCGGATTCGGTCAGCCGCGTGATCGCGCCGATCAGCGCCATCGCAAAAATCATCAGGGCGGTGCCGAGCAGCCAAAGGCCCACGGCGGGGTCATTACGGCGCTCGTGAATGCTGGGTGTGTAGTGGCTGTAGGTTGTCATGCCCGGCCGTTGCCCGCGTTTTTTGCTTATCCTGCCGCGTGGTTTCGCACGTCACGGGCCGGGCTGCAACCGACTCGATCAGCAATCGGCCCGCCCTGCGGCCGATTGGCCTTATCCGCGCACCGAGAAACGCTGGATATTCAATCAATGCAAGCGGTATAGGGCGTCGACATGTTTGGCTTTGGGCGGATCGATCAAGGAGACATTCGCTACCTTGACCGAGTAGAGCTTGCCTTCCAGGTGATTGTCCCAAAAATCCAGAAATCGTTTTAAGGTGGGGAAGTCGGGAGCCAAGTCATATTCCTGCCAGATGTAGCTTTGCAGGAGCGAGGGGTGATCGGGTAGGCGGTAAAGGATTTCAGCCGTGGTCAACCGATAATCCTTCATCTGTAAGGCCAGGTCAGACGTCATACCATTCAGTCTCCTCGTTGCTTTTAGTCGCTCATGAGCAAGGGTGACCAAGTGATTCTCGTGCAGATTGGCGTTTCACGCAAGAAGTAATGTAGAAAAAATACATACAAAACAATACACTAGCAGCCTGTTCGGCAGAGTGCTGCTAATCGATAATTTTCTTCGCCTCGATGCATTCTTTCCTCTTGAACCATTGAAAGAACTGCCCCACCTATCTTCTGGCACTCGATGGGGGAGAGTGCTAATTCCCAGGCTCCCCTCCAACGCGTGCTCAAAGCAGCTTTGGAACGTTCGCTCAAAGGAGGACTACAATGAAGTTTCGTCCGCTGCATGACCGTGTGCTGGTCAAGCGTGTTGAATCCCAGGAAAAAACCGCGGGTGGGATCATCATTCCCGATACCGCCAAGGAAAAGCCGATGGAAGGTGAAGTGATCTCCGTTGGCGCTGGCGCGCGGGATGAGAACGGCAAGATCGTGCCGCTCGACGTAAAGGCCGGTGACCGGGTGCTCTTCGGCAAATGGTCGGGCACCGAGGTGAAGCTTGATGGTGTCGATTACATCATCATGAAGGAAAGCGACATCATGGGCATCCTCGACGATGCCGGGGCCAAGAAGAAGGTTGCCTGAGAGCAATAGGGACTTTCTTCGACAGAGGAGTATGAAAGATGAGTGCTAAAGAAGTAAAATTCGGTCAGGACGCGCGCGAGCGGATGCTGCGCGGCGTCGATACACTGGCGAACGCTGTTAAAGTTACCTTGGGTCCCAAGGGCCGCAATGTCGTGCTGGACAAGTCCTTCGGTGCGCCGCGGACCACCAAGGACGGCGTCACGGTCGCCAAGGAAATCGAACTCTCCGACAAGTTCGAGAACATGGGCGCGCAGATGGTGCGCGAAGTCGCCAGCAAGACCAATGACGTTGCCGGCGACGGCACGACCACGGCGACGGTTCTGGCCCAAGCGATCATTCGCGAAGGCGCCAAGGCGGTTGCTGCGGGCATGAACCCGATGGACCTGAAGCGCGGCGTCGACACGGCAGTTGCGGCGGTTGTTGCAGACCTGCAGAAGCGCTCGAAGAAGATCAAGAGCGCGGACGAGGTTTCGCAGGTTGGCACGATTTCGGCCAACGGCGA
>NZ_JACHXA010000008.1 GCF_014191775.1 Limibacillus halophilus
CCAAAGAAAAACAGCACAAAACAGCAACCGCAAAGCCGCCGCCCGCGTATCCCTTCCTTATCTCATATCCACAATGTCAATGAACAAAACCGAACTCAATTCAATCCGGCTTTCTGCGACCTAGGCCACAAAAAACACGGTTGCGACACCCACACGGTGGTGAGCGCCTCGGCCCGTGTCGAGGGGGTATATAGGCGGCTCAGATTGCCCTGTCAAACCTCTTTTGCGGTTTTTTTACAAAACCTTTCTTCACGGCCCTCATCGCCGGGACAATAACGCGTAGGGAACCGCGGGATCACCAGGAATAGCCCAACACGACATGGGGCTTTTATTTGACAAGAGTCCTACGATTCAGCATCTTACAAGGCGCGTTTGCGAAATCACTGCCTTTAGGTGGAGGTCACGAGTCGCAACCGACGGACAGCTTTTTACAAGACAGCCATTCCCAGGGGGGTCAACGTATGGTTCCGGGCGATCAAAGCCGTAGCCGCGTCATCAAGCGAATCGCGGTTGGTACTACAGCCTTGTTGCTTCCGATCCTCGCTTATTCAGCCTATTCAGCGGCCGTCGAGCGCCAAGCCCCGATCGGCACCATCGAGATCCCGCTTTCCGTGACGCTCCGTCCGGTTGGCCAGGAAACCGCATCCCGCCAGCCTTTGAAGCTTGAGAGCAGCCCAGTCGGCGCCGAGGACAACGCAGTCCAAGCGGCCCCGGCCCAGCTAGCATCGATTCCCGAAACAGCAGCCCCAGAGTCTGCGACCCCAGAGTCTGCGACCCCAGAGCCTGCAACTCCTGAGTTGGCGACCTCGGAATCCACGACATCAACCCCTGAATCCATTGCATCCACCGCGCAGCCGGGGAAGGACTTCGAAGCGACGCTACCGGAGAGCAACTACCTGTTCGCTGATCCAATGGCCAAGGCTGCGCCGGGCGAAGCAGACGGCAATTCGGAAACCGCCGGTACTGTCGATTCGGCGGAGGATATCCTCAAGCACGAGGTGCTGACGGTTTCCAGCGGCGATACCTTGATGGGTCTCTTGACCAAGATGGGGATCGAACGTCGCGAGGCCTATGAAGCCATCGACGTGCTTTCCGATGTTTTCAGCCCCAGAAAATTACGGGTTGGCCAGGAGATTCAATTGGCCGTCGCCGATGAAGGCGAAGCGATTCGGCTCATGAGTCTGCAACTACGGCCCGACATCGAAACCGACGTGGTCGTCGACCGCGACGGCGAGGGGCAGTTTACCGCGCTAGCCACGACCCGCAGCTTCGAAGAAACACCCGAGTGGCATCGCGGCGTTATCGATACCAGCCTGTACCAGGCGGCTATCGATTCGGGCGTGCCTCTTGGCTCCATGATCGAACTGATAAGAATCTTCAGCTTTGACGTCGACTTCCAACGCGACATCCAACCTGAAGATTCCTTCGAAGTTCTCTATGACGGTTTTTTCGAGGAAACCGGACAGTTGGCGAAAACCGGTCCGGTGCGATTTGCCCGCCTGACGCTATCGGGCAAGGAGCGTCGCTACTATCGCTATACCGCGACCGATGGCGAGACGGATTACTTCAATGAGGAAGGAAAATCCGTGCGGCGCGCCCTCATGCGCACACCAATCGACGGCGCCCGCCTGTCCTCCGGCTACGGCATGCGCAAGCATCCGATCCTGGGCTATAGCAAAATGCATACCGGGTCGGATTTCGCCGCCCCCAGAGGCACACCGATCTACGCGGCCGGTAACGGCAAGGTGCTAAAGGCTGGCCGCAACGGCGGCTATGGCAACTACATTCGAATTCGGCACAATAGCCGTTACGAAACGGCCTATGCACATTTGAATGGATTCGCACGCGGTGTCCGACAGGGCGCGCGCGTCGAACAAGGACAGATCATCGGTTATGTCGGCACCACCGGACGCTCCACTGGTCCGCATTTGCACTATGAAGTGTTAGTCGATGGCAAGCAGGTAAATCCGCGTTCCATCGACCTCCCGACCGGAAGAGAGCTGAAGGGCAGCGAGTTGGCGCGCTTCGAAGTGCAGCGCCAGGGCATGGAGCGTGAGCTGGCCGAGCTTCGCCGTGCAGCCCCACAACTTGCGCAAAAGCAGTCCGACGATTGCGTCACAGAGACAACGCTAAAAGCCGTTACTCCACAGACTCACGAACCGGTACGCATCGGCGCAAATGACGGTTGCTGAACGGAACCCAGACTCCTTTATAAGCCGCTTTTAATAAGGTGCGGCTCGCACTATAATGCGCGCCTGCGCGGCAAAGTGTTGCAGCGCTTATAGAGGACTTTTCAGAAAATGTTGAAGAACGCGTTCTTCGCTACGGCTACCGGCCTTGCGATCATTTCTGCTTGTCTCCAATCTGCCAACGCCAATGAGGTGGCTGTCGAAATGCACCTCATAAGCGGTATGGGCGTTGGTAACGCTATCGGCACCGTGACGCTGTCGGATAGCGACAACGGCCTGCTTCTGAAGATCAATCTTTCAGATAAGCTCGCTCCAGGACCTCATGGGTTTCACATACATGAGAATCCCAGTTGCGATGCAGCCGACAAAGATGGCGCGATGGTCGCCGGTTTGGCTGCCGGTGGACACTTCGACCCGGCAGGCACGGGAACCCATGGTGGTCCTTCCGGTGAAGGTCATCTTGGCGACTTGCCGATTCTCTTCGTACAGATTTCCGAAGACGGCGCCACGGCAACCAAACATACCCTGGTTGCGCCGCGCTTGACGGTCGCCGACGTGCTCGGAAGGTCCCTCATGATCCATGAGAGCGGCGACAATTTCCGCGATGAACCCAAGCCATTGGGCGGCGGTGGCGGGCGTGTTGCTTGCGGCATCATTCCGCAAGGGTAAACCGGACCTGAATCGATACTCCCGGAACCTTATATGAAGAAACCCCCGCGCGGAGATCCGCACGGGGGTTTTTCTTTCACGGCACCTGCGCTCCGTCAGGCGGCCTCGGCTGCCACCGCTCGGCCGTTGATGACCAAGTGATCCTGTTCAACCGAAACCTTTATGGTTTGGCCGTCGCCTATCTGCCCTTCCAGGATCAATGACGCCAGCGGGTTCTGGAGGCGGTGCTGGATGACCCGCTTCAAGGGGCGTGCCCCATAGACGGCATCATAACCTGCCTCAGCCAGCCAGTGGCGGGCGGACTCGTCAAGTTCCAGGCGCATCTTACGGTCTTCCAGCAGACGGCGCAGATGTCCCAGTTGGATATCGACGATCCCGGCCATCTGCGACCGCTGGAGCCGATGGAACAGCAGAACTTCATCCAGCCGGTTCAAAAACTCCGGCCGGAAGGCGCTGCGCACCACCTCCATAACCTGATCGCGGACCGCTTCGGCCTCCTGTCCCTCGGGCTGTGCAGCAAGAATCTCCGAACCCAGGTTGGAGGTCATGACAATCAGGGTGTTGCGGAAATCGACCGTGCGACCCTGGCCGTCCGTCAACCGCCCGTCATCGAGCACCTGAAGCAGCACGTTGAAGACATCCGGATGCGCCTTTTCGATTTCGTCGAAAAGGATCACCTGATAGGGCCTGCGCCGCACCGCCTCGGTCAGGGCACCGCCCTGTTCGTAACCGACGTATCCCGGCGGCGCTCCGATGATGCGCGAAACCGCGTGTTTTTCCATGTACTCCGACATGTCCAGCCGCACCATTGCCGTCTCGTCATCGAAAAGAAAGTTGGCCAGCGCCTTGGTCAACTCCGTCTTGCCGACGCCGGTTGGTCCCAGGAACAGGAAAGAACCGATGGGACGATTGGGGTCCTGCAATCCCGCACGGGCCCGACGTACCGCATTGGAAACGGCGGTGACGGCCTCTTCCTGCCCGACCACCCGGCCGTGCAGGGCATCCTCCATCCGCAGCAACTTGTCGCGCTCACCCTCAAGCATCTTATCGACGGGAATTCCAGTCCAACGGGACACGATCCCAGCAACATCGGAATCCGTCACTTCTTCCTTCAGCATGTGATGCCCACCGACCGAAACGGCCTCTTGAAGCTTGCGCTCCAAATCAGGCAGCGTGCCATACTTCAACTCAGATGCACGATCGAGCTTGCCCTCACGCTGGGCAATCTCCAATTCCGCACGCGCCTGATCAAGCTGCTCTTTAAGCCGCTGCTGAGCGCCCAACTTATCCTTTTCCGCCTGCCACTGGCCGGTCATTTCGGACGAACGCTGGTCCAGTTCAGCGATTTCCTTTTCCAACTTACCAAGGCGGTCCTTGGAAGCCTCGTCACTTTCCTTTTTCAGGGCCGCCTGCTCGATCTTCAACTGCACCAGCCGTCGATCAAGCTCGTCGATGGCTTCCGGCTTTGAATCGACCTCGATCCGCAGCTTGCTCGCCGCCTCGTCGATCAGGTCGATGGCTTTGTCCGGAAGAAACCGGTCCGTAATATAGCGGTTTGACAGCGTCGCCGCGGCAACGATGGCAGCATCGGTGATCCGCACGCCGTGATGAAGCTCATACTTCTCCTTCAAGCCCCGCAGAATGGACACCGTGTCCTCGACATTCGGCTCCGCAACAAAAACCGGCTGAAAGCGCCGCGCGAGTGCTGCGTCCTTTTCTATGTGCTGCCGATACTCGTCGAGCGTGGTCGCACCGACACAATGCAGGTCACCCCGCGCCAGCGCGGGCTTCAACATGTTGGACGCGTCCATTGCGCCATCGGCCTTACCAGCGCCCACCAGCGTGTGAAGTTCGTCGATGAAGACCACAACCTGCCCCTCGGCATCGGCGATCTCCTGCAAGACCGCCTTCAACCGTTCTTCAAACTCGCCGCGGAACTTCGCCCCGGCTACCAGCGCCCCGAGATCCAGTGACAAGAGCTTTTTGTTGCGCAACGTTTCGGGGATGTCGCCGGCGACGATACGCTGCGCCAAGCCTTCTACGATCGCTGTTTTGCCAACACCGGGCTCGCCGATCAGAACGGGATTGTTCTTGGTTCGCCGGGACAACACCTGAACCGTCCGCCGGATCTCTTCGTCTCGGCCGATTACCGGATCAAGCTTGCCCTCTCGGGCCACAGCCGTCAGATCGCGTGTGTACTTCTTGAGTGCATCGTACCCTTCTTCAGCGTTAGCCGATTGCGCTGTTCGCCCCTTGCGTAACTCCTCAACTGCCTGATTCAAAGTTTGCGGCGTAATCGTCGCGGCTTTCAAAATATCCGCGGCCTTGCCGGCATTTGGCATGGCCAATGCCAGCAGCAACCGCTCCGCGGTCACGTAGGAATCGCCGGCCTTCTCGGCAATTTGCTCCGCTTGCTGGAAGACGCGCGCGAGCTCGGGAGTCAAGTATACTTGCCCCGCCGCGCTACCTTCCACGGCCGGTACTTTCTTTAATTCCGCATCAACACCGCTCAAGGCGCGCGCGGGATCCCCGCCAGCCTTACGGATTAGGTTCGCCGCTAACCCTTCCTTGTCGTCCAAAAGGACTTTCAGAAGATGCAGGGGTGTAAGTTGTTGATGGTTTTGCCGGAGTGCCAAGCCCTGGGCGGCCTGAACGAATCCGCGCGAACGCTCGGTGTAGTGTTCCAAGTTCATTTATCTTCCTCCATGAAACCCAAACGTGCTCTAAGAGCCCCGTCTGCGCATTGATCCACCGCAAGTGCGATCCGAAGAGGATTGCTAATTCAGATATGGGAGCGACCCGGGCCCGTGCAAGGCGGTTGCCGCAAACTTGGCCCGGCACAAAGTTGACAAGGCTCATCAAAAGCGGCTTCTTGATCGTCTTGTTCATAGCCCGTTTGGGTGGGAGAAGCCCTCAATGAACGCCACGCTCGAGCAAATTTGGCGTTACCCGGTCAAAAGCCTGGATGGCCAAGCTTTACAGGAAGTCTCCGTAGCTGCCGATTGCCTGCTTCCACATGACCGTCGCTTTGCCATCTCCTACGGCAGCCGTAATCAGGTAATCGATGGCCGTTGGGCTAGCAAGAACAGCTTTTTCAATTTGATGCGCGACGAGAAACTGGCCCAATTGCGGGTTACTTTCGACGTGGACAGTGGGGTCATGTCGATCCTGCGAGGGGGCCGACGGGTCGCGCAGGGCAACGTCACCGAACCATTGGGCAGAATGATTCTAGAACAGTTCCTGACGGCCTATCTGGCGGAAAGCGGACGGGGTCCGGTCAAACTCCAGGAACGCCACGAGCATGGCTTCACCGATGTCGAGGAGCCCGTGGTCTCGCTTGTCAATCTCGCGTCGATATCGGACCTGGAAAGAGTATTGGGCCAACCGGCGGACCCACGCAGGTTCCGCGCTAATCTCCTGATTGCGGGCTTAGCCGCCTGGGAGGAGCGCAGTTGGCTCGGTAAGCGGCTGCGCATTGGCGATGTTGAAGTTCATGTCATGACGCCCATCGGGCGCTGCGCGGCAACCGAGGTCAACCCGGAAAGCGGAAGACGTGATCTTATGGTCCTGAAAGGACTGGCTCGCGGGTTTAGTCATAGCGAGATGGGCGTTTACGCCCGGATCATCCGAGGCGGCAAACTGGGCGTCGGCGATACCGTCGAACGGCTGCCCTGATTCTCCCGATATAACCAATCGGTTTCAACCGCCTTCAAAAAAAGGCAAGGCAGAGGTTCAAGACTCGACTGGTTCGGTAGTCGATGAACCGGAGGTCTCAACGGATTCGTCGCTACGCACTTTGCGCGGCCGACCGCGGCGTTTGGGCTGAGGCTCTGCCTGGGGCTGAGGCCCATCACCCTCCACCGCAGATGCAGATGCTTCGGAAGGAGCCGTAGCAGGAACTACATCGGTTACCGGAAGTGGCGAGGCCTGGGTATCGCGGTCCCGGCTTTCGGGTCTGGTATCCCGGCTACCGGGGCGACGCCCTCTACGACGAGGCGCGTGATCGTCCTGGCGATTGCCATCGCTGGCATGCTCCTGCTGATCCGATAGTCCTCCGGACTCATTGGAATCGGCAGCATGTGGCTGATCGCTTTGCTGATCTGCATCGTGAGACCCATCATTACCGCCATGGCGACCCTGATGCCCGTCCTGGCCATCATGCCCGTTGATCCTGCGCCGGTTCTCGTCATGCGGATCCATCGAATCGTTCACGATCCGAAAGTAGTGCTCCGCATGCTGCAGGTGCGATTCCGAAAGTATCCGGTCCCCCGCCGTCTGCGCGTCGCGCGCTAACCCGATATACTTCTCGTATACTTGATGAGCGTTACCGCGCACGCGCCCGTCAGGGCCGTTGCTGTCGAAATTCTGGTTCTTGTTGGGAACTCCACCGCCACCCTGGCGACGGTGAGGACGGCCACGAGGCCGCCGTGCATTGGAACCTGGTCTCATTGCAATCTTTATTTGTTCATCGGGACAGAAGTCATTTACGTACCTCGCTAAAAACACTCGCCCATTCCGTCATTGGACGGAGCTCGATGTTTTTAGGAGACACGAAGGCACTTGCTTTATGAAGCGCCGAGCCACAGGGCTCTGACAGAAGCTACATTAGTGGCCGCCGTCACCCTTTCCAAGCCTTTTTTTGCCTTAGAGCACCTTTATCTGCATGCCGCTATACAACGATCCAAACCTGCGAGGTCCTTCAAGACCGATATCTTCGTCCATCCAGAAGCGGAAAGGAGGCCTACAACGGCTTGCGCTTGCATGCTGCCGATTTCCAATAACAGAAGCCCACCCTCTTTGACCAGATCCAACACTTGCGGGATCAGGATTCGATAACAGGCGAGTCCGTCGTCGCCGCCGGCAAGCGCCAAACAAGGATCATGCAAGCGAACCTCCGGCGCCAGATGATCGAATTCAAGGGCATTGATATAAGGGGGGTTGGAAACGACCAGATCAAATTTGCGGGCGCCGTCGCACACCAGGGAAGCGGCCCAATCACCACAAAGAAATGCCGCTCGGTCGTCCAATCCGAGGGCACGTGCGTTCTCGGAGGCTGTAGCCGCGGCATCGTTACTGAGGTCAATACCCAGTCCCCAGGCGTTGGGATACTCGCTCAAAAGCGCCAAGAGCAGGCATCCAGAACCGGTCCCCAAGTCAAGAAACTCTAGCGGCTCATCGTGATTCTTGATCCGCGCCAACGCTGCTTCAATCAAGGTTTCGCTATCAGCCCGCGGGTCCAGCGTTTCGGCAGACAGCTTGAAGCGCAGACTCCAGAACTCGCGCCAGCCTCGCAAGCGAGACAAAGGAACCCCGGCTAAACGGCGCGACACCAGTGTCTCAAACACCTGCTGATCTTTCCCGTTGACCGAATACCCGGGTTCTTGGAAAAGCTTCTGCGGGTCGCAACTCAACGCCTGCGCCAACAGCAAGCGGGCTTCTCTCCGGGCAGCCTCTATCCCGGCTGCGGACAAACGTATGGTCGCAGCCGACAGCAACGCCTCCGCCGTTGCGCAACCTGACCGCCCCGCCGTCATGCTTCCTCGACCGCTGCCAGCCGCGCTGCTTGGTCTTCGGTGATCAAGGCGTCGATCACCTCGTCCAGGGCCTCTCCAACGACCACCTTGTCCAGCTTATAGAGTGTCAGGTTGATACGGTGATCGCTGACCCGGTTCTGCGGGAAATTATAGGTCCGAATACGTTCGGATCGATCACCGCTTCCGACCTGCGTGCGCCTTTCGGCGGCGCGTTCATCCTCGAGTTTTTGCCGCTTTTGCTCATAGAGCCTGGCGCGCAACACCTTCATCGCCTTGGCCTTATTCTTGTGCTGGCTCTTTTCGTCCTGGCAGATCACCACAAGTCCGGTCGGCAGATGCGTGATGCGAACGGCGCTGTCCGTTGTGTTCACCGACTGTCCGCCTGGGCCGCTGGAACGGTAGACATCGATCCGAAGATCTTTTTCAGCAACCGCAATATCCACCTCTTCCACCTCTGGAAGGACTGCAACGGTCGCGGCAGAGGTATGAATGCGGCCGCCGGATTCGGTCGTGGGAATGCGCTGCACGCGATGTACGCCGGATTCAAACTTCAACCGTGCGAAAACCCCGCGTCCGGAAACGGCCACACTTGCTTCCTTAACGCCGCCGACGTCGGTTTCGGAGACATCGATGGGCTCAAACCGCCAGCCCTGGAGTTCCGCGTAGCGCTGATACATTCGCAACAGATCGGCCGCAAAAAGGGACGCCTCGTCGCCGCCTGTGCCGGGCCGAATCTCCAAAATGGCGTTACGCTCATCATCGGCGTCCTTCGGAATCAAGAGCAACTGCACCTCGCGCTCCAACATCGGAAGCCGCTCCTTGAGGGCGTAGTACTCTTCGCGGGCCAATTCGCGCATCTCGCTGTCGGTGGAACGATCTTCGATCATCTGCTCAAGTTCCGCGAACTCCTTAACCCCGGACTGCCATTCGGCCGCCTTGGCGATCACCGGCTCCATTTCAGATAGCTCACGCAAAAGCTGCGTGTATTCAGCCGATCCAGGATTTGCGTGGCCTGCAATTTCCTGCTGGATATCTCGGTATCGCTCTTCCAAGCGGGACAAAGATTGTTCAAGACTCACGCTTGCTACTCCTTCTCGTCGTCGTATCTGGCGCTGAACAGACCTTTGATCAAGCGTTCGAGCGCGGCGCGTTCCTCAGGCTGTTGGCGACCAAGCCCACGCGCCATCGCAGTCAGTCGCTCCAACAGCTGCTGCCGCAGCAGGCTGACGGCCGAGCCCTCTCCCGCCGATAGGGCATCAGCTTCCAGGGCGCGCAGCCCTATCTCCGCCTCGCGCAGCAGAGCCGCCGTTTCACGGCCCGAGAGCCGGAGACGCCACCGTTCCAACTCTTCCGCCAAGATCGTTTT
This sequence comes from Limibacillus halophilus, assembly GCF_014191775.1. Taxonomy (NCBI): domain Bacteria; kingdom Pseudomonadati; phylum Pseudomonadota; class Alphaproteobacteria; order Rhodospirillales; family Rhodovibrionaceae; genus Limibacillus; species Limibacillus halophilus. Next base: position 9,759 of record NZ_JACHXA010000008.1, read on the forward strand.
TGCATCCTCAAGCGCTAGACGTCGACGGGATTGTCCTGCCAAAGCCAAGCCTTCCAGATCGTCGAAATCATAAAGGAAAATATCCTCCAACTCTCCAGCACTCGGATTGACATCGCCGGGCACACCTCCGTCGATGACCAATATCGGCCTGTGTCGCCTTGCCTTTATGACACGGCGCAGCAAATCCGGCTCCAGACTGTAATGTGCGGAGGCCATGCCTGTGATGACGATCTCCGCTTCCGCCAGCGCCTGCTCCCTTTCTTCCCAACGGCGGGCATGGGCGCCCAATCGCAGGGCTGCGGCATCGGCGCGCGGCCCGTTTGGGTGGCAAACCAGCACTTGCTGAACGCCTACAGATTGGAAGGGACCGACGAAAAGCTCTAGCCCCTCGCCCAATCCGAGCAGCAGCAGGCGGCAGGAGTCCAGTTTGCCATGCAGGTCGCGCGCGACCTGCAGCGCGGCGGACGCCATGGTTACGGCACGCTCGCCCAGTGCCGTTTCGCTGCGCACCCGCTTGGCTGCGGCAAATGCTGCCTGAAATGCTTCCACAAGGGGTGGCGAAAGAAGTCCGGCCTCCTCGGCCAGACGCTCGGCCTTACGAACCTGTCCCAGAACCTGCGGCTCACCGGGCATCGCACTTTCGAGCGAAGCGGCGATACGCCAGAGATGGAGCAGCGCCTCCTCTCCCGACAAACGGTATAGGGAATCGCCAAGACGGCGCGATTCGGCACCGGCGAGCGAGGCTAGCCAACGCCGCGCCGCCTGTTCGTCTTCTCGTTGCTCCGCGGGCAGGATCACGTCGATCCGTTCACAAGTGGCGATCAGAACCGCGGCCTTGAGCCCCGCCGCAGCTAAAGCGCCAAGCCCCTCTTCCGTTGAAATCTCATCCTGGAACAGGCGATCACGCAGGACCTCCGGCGCGGATCGGTAATCGATTCCGATCAGCAGCAAATCTTTGCCATGCCGTGAGCCGGCCACAGGGGGCACCCGGCCGGCTAGCGGAAACGAGCGAGGTGATCGGCCAGCTTGTCCAGGGAAACGAGCTGCTGCTCACCGCTATCTAAGTCGCGCACCGCCGCGGCCGACTGCGCCAACTCGTCCTCGCCCAGAATGACAGCTGCGCGCGCTTGAATCTTGTTCGCCCGCTTCATGCGCTTCTTCATGTTCCCGGAGTAACCGAGGTCGACTTGTAAACCCGACCGTCTCAGACGATCCGAAAGGACCAGTGCCTTCGCCTCGGCCTCGGATCCCAAAGGTATCACGGCGATGGGACGAGGGGCCGGCGCCACGTCCGCCACCAGCATGGAAAGACGCTCGATCCCTGCGGCCCAGCCAATACCGGGGATTTCTGGCCCTCCCATCATCTCCATCAGTCCGTCGTAGCGCCCCCCGGCCATGACCGCGCTTTGCGCACCCAGTTCGGTGGTGGTGAACTCGAAGGCCGTATGTGTGTAGTAATCAAGCCCGCGCACCAGCCTGGGATTAAGTTTGTAGGAGATACCGAGGGCTGTGATTCCAGCGAGAACTTGCGCAAAGAAATCCTGGCTCTCTTGATTCAGGAACTCCCCGAACAACGGCGCACCTTCCACCAACCGACGGTCGCCTTCATCCTTGGAATCGAGGATACGCAGCGGATTTCGACCCAAACGATCGCGGCTATCCTCCGAAAGTCGGTCGAGGTGGGCGCTGAAGTATTCCACCAAAGCCGCCCGGTAGGCCTTACGGCTTTCAGGGTCGCCCAACGTGTTGATTTCCAAAGTCGTGCGCCCTTGCAAACCCAGGGCGTCGAGAATCGCCTGTCCTGTCGCGATCACCTCGACATCGGCGAGCGGTTCGGGAACGCCGATCAATTCCACGCCGATTTGATGAAACTGCCGGTAACGGCCCTTCTGCGGGCGCTCGTGACGGAACATCGGCCCTGCGTAGAAATATTTGAGCGGCAAGTCCTGGCGCAATCCGTTGGAAAGCACTGCGCGCACGACACCGGCGGTATTTTCAGGCCGCAGCGTGATCTCTTCGCCATCCTTCATTGAGAAGGTGTACATCTCCTTGGTAACGATATCGGAGGTGTCGCCCAGCGTGCGCTTGAAGACCGTTGTGTCCTCGAAAATTGGCGTCGCCATTTCCAGAAAACCATAGCGCTCGGCCATCTCCTGGGCGCGCTCGACCACCGCGCGATGTCTGCGCATGTCCTCGGGCAAAAGATCGCGAGTCCCCCGGATCGGCTGCAACACGGCGGTGATCTCCCTCTGCTTACGGCTAGGATGCAGCTACGCGGGGGGCATCGCCAGCCGATCCCTCGGCCTCTTTGCTCGCTCCCTGCGCTTCTATCTCGGCGGCTTTCTGCTCTACCATCTTCACCAGATGGTCGACAATATCTCCATCTTTCAAACGGTGATCGGGTAGACCGGCCACATAAACCTGATGGGTTCCGCGACCGCCCCCGGTAAAGCCGATATCGGTCATGGTCGCTTCACCTGGACCGTTCACCACGCAGCCGATCACAGAAAGCGTCATTGGTGTGGTGATGTGCGCCAGGCGCTTTTCAAGAACCTCAACGGTCTTGATCACGTCGAACTGCTGGCGCGCGCAAGACGGACAGGAAATCACATTGACGCCGCGGTGGCGTAATCCCAGCGCCTTGAGAATATCGAAACCGACCTTGACCTCTTCCACCGGATCAGCCGAGAGGGACACGCGGATCGTATCGCCAATGCCCGCCCACAGCAGGTTCCCAAGTCCGATCGAGGACTTTACGGTGCCGCTCCGTAGCCCGCCAGCCTCGGTGATACCAATATGCAGCGGGTAATCACAGGCGTCTGCCAACTGCTGATACGCCGCCACCGCCAGGAATACATCCGAGGCCTTGCAGGAAATCTTGATCTCCTGAAAGTCATTGTCTTCCAGGATCCGGATGTGATTGAGCGCGCTTTCAACCATGGCTTCCGGACAGGGTTCGCCAAATCGCTCAAGCAACTCGCGCTCCAATGAGCCGGCATTGACGCCAATGCGGATCGAGCAGCCATGGTCCTTGGCCGCACGCACCACCTCGCGTACCCGCGCCGCCGAGCCGATATTGCCTGGGTTGATGCGCAGGCAGGCAGCACCTGCCTCCGCCGCTTCGATCGCGCGTTTATAGTGAAAATGGATGTCTGCGACGATGGGGACCGTTACCTCGCCCACAATGCTCCGCAAGGCCTTGGTCGAGGCCTCGTCGGGGCAGGACACCCGAACGATATCCGCGCCCGCGACCTCAAGCGCGCGAATTTGCGCAATGGTCGCCCCCGCATCGGCCGTAAGCGTATTGGTCATGGATTGCACGGTGATCGGCGCATCGCCGCCCACCGGCACCTTGCCGACGTAAACCTGCCGCGACTTGCGGCGTTCAATGTGGCGGTATGGGCGATGGTTCATCGTCAACTCTAGACGCTTCTCTTCTACAATGGAAACTCGTGCCGCAGATGCTTGTCCGCTTGCACCCGGAACATGCGCCGAAGCGGCGGCAGTTTCAAGGCTGTGCTGCTCTTTCCTACTGCGCGAGACGGTTTCGCAAAGCTTCGGGGTCGAGTGAAATCTTGCGCAGCACACGGCCTAGATCGCCCAGTGGCGACAGGGTTGCGCCGTCCAGCTCTACGGTCACTCCACCGGCATTTCCGACATCCAGCAACAAACCGGGGCGATCAGGGACCCGGTAGCGATCACCCGCTTGCAAAATGCGCGTCATTAATAGAGACCCGTCGGCTTCTCGAATTTGCACCCAAGCGTCGCTGCTCGCCACCAACACAACGCGGCTAGCGACGTCCGTCGCCCCAAGGGTGCGGCCCTCGCTATCCGCCGTGGTGTTCTGAAGGCTTTGCGCAGGTATTGGCGGCGGCGCCACTGCCACGTCCGATGACGGTTCCGGGGCAGACGTTTGGTCAAGCGGTAAAGCCGATCCCGCGGCTGAAGTCTCCTCGGTCACACCCCCTGCAGGTTGTTCCGCCGGTGCCGGCAAGGCGTCTTGCGGTGCTTGTTCTGGCAGTTCGGTGGGCGTAGGTATTTCAACCAGCGACGGCACCTCGGGCGTCATCGCCGTCTCGGCTGCAGGCTGTTGTTCAAGGCGCGGCCCGGCATTGGGCTCAACCCTCATTTCGCTTTGTGATTGGGTATTTACCGTCGGATCGCTTTGCACCTCCGGCACAGGATCGACCAATGGTTTGAGTTCCTCGGGAACGGCTTCCACACTGTCGGCGAAGCTGCGCTCTTCCTGACCAAAGTAACTCCATGCGCCATATCCCAAGGCAATCAGGATCAAGGCAATCAGGATCAAGGCCCCGCCGGGGATATGACCTTCTCGTGGCGGCGTCGGGAATCGTAGAGACCGGCGTTCCAAACCGGCGAATTCGGCCTTGAAACGCTTCACGACCTCCGCGCTGTCCAGCCTCAGATAGTCCGCATAGGTCCGCACAAAACCGATGGCGTAGGCTTCGCCGGGTAAGTCGTCGTAACGGCCTTCTTCCATCGCGGCGACATAAACGGAACGGATACGAAGCGCTCCGGCCACATCCTGCTGGTCCAGTTCGTAGGATTCCCGTGTTTCGCGGAGCAACCGTCCTACCGTGGGACGAACCTCGGGCAAGGCTTCATCGTCCAACTGATGCTGCTCAAATTCGTCATCAAGGTTCGACATGGGAATGAAAAGCTTCCTTCAAGGCAGTGGACCGGCTTGTCCGACTACTTCTTCCTGTTTCTAGCAAAGCGATTGGGCTTACGGCAAACTTCTTAAAAGCTTTTGCGGCCTGCCGACGCGGATGCGGGGAAACACGCTGCCAGATCAGAAGGGTATGCCGCGATCCAACGCATAGGCACGCAAGACACCACGTACGCTTCGTGTTCGCAAGCCTGCAAGATGTTGCACCAGATCCGTCACCTCGGCGACATTCAATGCGCGGACGGTCTGCTTGACAGGTGCGATCGAGCCCGCACTCATCGACAGACGCCTGATTCCGCAACCGATCAAAGCCAGGGCCTCCAAGGGGTGCCCAGCCATTTCCCCGCAAAGAGTCACGGGCACATTCGCAGCGTTTGCTTGAGCGGTCAGGTCGCTCAGCAGCCTGAGCATTGGCGGAGAAAGGCTGTCGAAGCGCCGGGTCAATCTCGGATTTCCCCGGTCGGCGGCAAACACGAACTGGAAGAGATCATTGCTACCGATGGACAGGAAATCGATCGAAGGCAACAGCTTTTCCAGTTGCCACAGCAAGGCAGGAACCTCCAGCATCGCGCCGAGCTTGATCTCGCTTGGCGCTGCGGTGCCACGCGCGATTTCGCGTGCCAACTCCCGCTCGACCATTCCACGCGCTGCATCAAACTCCGAGATATCGGTAACCATCGGGAACATGATTCGCAGCTCCCGGCCTTTGGCTGCACGAATCAACGCCTGCAGTTGGAGCCTTAGCATCACCGGTCGGTCGAGTGTCATGCGCAGGGCGCGCCATCCCATGGCCGGGTTCTCTTCCTTCTCCATGGTCAGATAGGGCAAGGGTTTGTCACCCCCGACATCAAGCGTGCGGAAAGTCACCGGCCGCGACCCCGTTTGTTCGAACACCTTGCTGTAGAGGGCTTGTTGATCCTCAACGCCTGGAAAAGCATCGCGGACCATGAAAGGAATCTCGGTGCGGTAGAGACCGATACCTGTGGCACCGCACTCGTCCAGGTGCGGCAAATCGATCAGCAGTCCGGCATTCATCAATAGTTCGACCGTTACCGAATCTTGGCTGACGGCCGGCAGGTTGCGCACCGCCGCCATTTCGGCTTTGCGCTTTTCTTGCAAGGCCAGCGATGCCTTGAAAGTTTGTTTGATACCCTGGTTGGGGCGGGCAAACACCTGGCCGTTCTGTCCATCGACGATCACCGAGTCTCCAGCCCGGATACGGCTTAGTGCTCCTTCACAACGGCCAATCGTCGGCAGGCCGAGTGCGCGTGCAACGATCGCGACATGCGCGGTTTTGCTCCCCTCCTCCAAGACCACCGCGCGCAAACGCTTGCGGTCATAATCCAACAGTTCGGCTGGCCCCAGGGTGCGAGCAATCAGGATCGTTTCGTCCGGCAGGTTCCGCGAAGACCCTTCCGTCCCGGACAAGTGCTGAAGCAACCTGTAGGCAAGGTCTTCCAAATCGGCGAGGCGCTCACGAATGTAAGGGTCGCGCACCTTCATCATGCGCTGATGCGTATCGTTCTTGATCCGCTCCACCGCCGCCTCGGCCGTCAAACCGCTGTTGATTACGTCACGGATACGCTCCAACCAACCGCGATCGTGCGCGAACATGCGATAGCTCTCCAAAACCTCGCCCTGCTCGTCGTCGAGATTCTTGTCCATCCGCGCCAGCATGCGATCCACGGCGCGGCGCATGTCCCCCACGGCTTCATCGAGGCGCGCAATTTCGGCCTCGGGGTCCTCGGCCACAACTTGGTTGATCACTATGCCCCATTGGTGCAGGACGGCCCGCCCCATGGCCATGCCTTCGTTCAGCACCAAACCGCCGATCCGAACAGGGAGCAAGGCGGAGCCTTCGACACTGCGGCCTTCCTCCAAGGTGATGACCTCGCCGCTCCCGAACAGCTCTGCCAGGACCATGGCCACCGTTTCCAGCGTTTCTATCTCTTCCTCGCCATAGCTTCGCTGGGTCCGGTTCTGCACAACGAGAACACCCAAAACACGCGCCCCGAGTTGAATCGGCACACCGCAGAACGAGTGGTAAAGCTCTTCCCCGGTTTCCGGGCGATAGGCGAAGTTCGTGTGTTGCTGGGCGTCGGAAAGAGCCAGAGGCTCGGCGGTCAGGGCAATTTGCCCGACAAGGCCTTCACCCAGTCGCAACCGGGTGCTGTGTACGGCTTCAGGCCGCAGTCCTTCGGTGGCGTAAAGTTCAAGAACTTCACCGGCGCGCATGGCATAAATCGAGCAAACCTCGGCAACCATGTTCGCGGCAATCAGCTTGACGACCCGGTCCAGGCGAGATTGGACCAACCCGCCGCTTTTCATCGCATCCCTCAGAAGGCGAAGCAAGCGCCTGGAACCGGCCCAGTCTAGGGACTGTGGCGCGCTCCTTGGGGGCTCCGGGGGGGTCATCGCCCGATCAGGCCGCGTCCAGTCCGTAGGCCGTATGAAGGCTTCGAAGGGCGAGTTCGGTGTACTCCTCCGCAACCAGGACACTAACCTTGATCTCGGACGTCGAAATCACCTGGATGTTGATGCCCTTGTCAGCCAAGGCCTTGAACATCGTCTGAGCGACACCGGCATGGCTGCGCATGCCGACGCCGATTACCGAAACTTTGACCACGTCGCGGTCCGCCAGCAGATCACTGTAGCCAATGGTTTGGCTCTGGCTGCGCAGCACTTCGACGGCGCGGTTCAGGTCGGTCTTATTGACGGTGAAGGTGAGATCGGTTTTCTCGCCTGTCGCCGAGATATTTTGGACGATCATGTCCACGTTGATCGATGCATCGGTCAGCGGTCCGAAAATCGACGCCGCGATACCCGGGCGATCCGGCACTTCCCGCAAAGTGATCTTTGCCTCATCCCGGCTGTAGGCAATGCCGCTTACCATTTCCTGTTCCACGATCTCGTCCTCATCCACCACCAGGGTGCCAGGCGTGTCCTTGAAGCTGGAAAGCACCTGGACGCGCACGCCTTCCTTCATGGCCAATTCGACAGAGCGGGTCTGCAAGACCTTGGCGCCCTGGGAGGCCATCTCCAGCATTTCTTCATAAGTAATCTTATCGAGCTTACGAGCCCTGGCAACGATTCGCGGATCCGTCGTGTAGACCCCGTCGACATCGGTATAAATATCGCAGCGATCGGCCTTGAGGGCGGCGGCCAGCGCCACCGCCGAAGTGTCCGAGCCGCCACGACCGAGAGTCGTGATCCGGCCTTGCGGGTCAACACCCTGAAAACCTGCGACCACCGCCACCTGACCCTCGCCGAATCGCCGGATCATGTCCTGTGTATCGATCGATTGAATGCGCGCGCTGCCGTGGGCCATGTCGGTGCACAGCGGTATCTGCCAACCAAGCCAGGACCGCGCCGATACACCCATCGACTGCAAGGTGATGGCAAGCAATCCAACCGTTACCTGCTCGCCGGTCGAAACCACGACGTCGTATTCCCGAAGATCGAACAGATTGGAAGCGGTTTCGCACAGATTGACCAGGCGGTTCGTTTCACCGGCCATGGCCGATACGACCACCGCCACCTCATTACCGGAATCAACTTCGCGTTTGACGCGCTGCGCCACGTTGGCGATTCGATCAAGATCCGCCACCGAGGTACCGCCGAATTTCATGACAATCCGGGCCATGACCTACTGTCCTGCTCTGCCGTCACTGGAGCCTTGCAACCTTGCCGCACCATGACAGGCTTCGCTTGTCGGCGCACGCGGGGCTATCCATACTCAATGGAGCGGCTAAAATGCAAGGCCGCCCGGACTTTAGCAGGGAATTATTTCTCCATGACGACAACAAAAAGCGCCGCCAGCGTCGATACGCAGGAAATCGAAAAGTTCGCGGCACAGGCCGAAGCCTGGTGGGACCCTAAAGGGAACTTCCGGCCCTTGCATCGTTTGAACCCGACGCGCTTGGAGTTCATCCGTGACCGACTCGCCGCACATTTCGACCGGGCGCCCCTCACCTCCAAACCTCTAAGCGGGTTAAGGCTGCTTGATCTCGGTTGCGGAGGTGGGCTGCTTTCCGAGCCCTTGGCCAGAATGGGTGCTTCCGTGACGGCCATCGATGCCGCCGCCGACGGCATTCAAGCCGCAAGAGCGCACGCAGCGGCCGGAGGATTGTCCATCGACTACCGGGTAACCACCGCAGAAGCGCTACTGGCCGACGGGGCCCAGTTCGATGCCGTGGTATCCATGGAGGTGGTTGAGCATGTGCAGGATGTCGGCGCCTTCCTCGGTGCCGCCGCCGGGTTGGCGAAACCGGGCGGAGCTTTATTGCTTTCAACGCTCAACAGGACTCCGAAGTCGTTCATGATGGCCATTGTCGGGGCCGAATACCTGCTGCGATGGGTTCCTCGCGGCACGCACGACTGGCGGCGTTTTCTCAAACCCTCAGAGTTGGCGGAACACTTGCGCCCGAATGGCGTGGAAATCAGGGAAGTGACCGGACTGGTTTACAACCCCTTGAGCGATTCTTGGCGTCTGGACCGCAACGATCTGGACGTCAACTACCTGCTTTATGCGGTGCGTGAGGACTGATTCCTCAGTTCTCAGGAGCGATCCAGGGTATCGCCTGAACGTCGATACCCTCTTCCACCAGGTCCTCCGCTTCCTCCAACGAAGCCTCGCCGTAAATATTCCGCTGATCGGCCTCGCCGTAAAATATCTTGCGGGCTTCCTCGGGAAACTGAGGTCCGACGTAGTCGCAGTTCTTCTGAACGGTTTCCTGAAGCTTCTGCAGCGCTTGGCGCACAGCCTGGTGTGCGGTCTGCTGCTTAGCCTTATCGTCGCTACGGCGTTCCTGTCCAACCGATGCGCCAAGACTTGGGGCCATCAAGGCTTTGCCGATTTCCCGCGACCCACAGGTCGGACAGGCGACAGCATCCGCCTTGCGCTGTTCTTCATAAGCAGCGCTGGAGGAGAACCACGCCTCGAAGACGTGCTCGTCTGGACAGATCAGGTCAAATACAATCATGGTCCTATTTGTCCTGTAGGTGCCACCCAAGGCTACCTGATGTCGCGCCAGGGGTGCCTAGCCTCTTGCAATCAAACTGCAATACCTGAGAAATGGGCGATGCTGCGCTGAAACGCAAGCAAGAAAAAGCAAGGGAAACAGAAAGATGCGGGCGCCAGACCTCCCCACAGCAAGCACCGAGTCTGAAATTGCACCCTCTCCCTGGATTTGCCGTTTCGCGAACTTAATCGAACCGGGGGGCAGTGTTCTCGACCTTGCCTGCGGCAGTGGACGCCATAGCAAGCTGATGCTGGAGCGGGGGCACGGCGTTGTCGCTCTGGACATTGATCCTGCCAAGCTTGGCGAGCTTGCGGCACATCCAAGACTGGAAGCCATCGGTGCTGATCTGGAGGACGGCGCTCCCTGGCCGCTAGGTGGGCGGCAGTTTTCAGCCGTTATCGTGACGAACTATTTGTATCGGCCTGTGATGCCGGCAATTGTCGCAGCGGTGAAACCCGCGGGCTTGCTTCTTTACGAAACCTTTGCCGAGGGCAACGAGAAATACGGACGTCCGGCCAACCCGGATTACCTTCTGCGTCCCGGCGAACTGCTGCAACTGGCAGCGAATGCAGGCATGCGCGTCCTGGCTTATGAGGACTTGGAGGAAACCAGCCCGCGACCGGCCTGTCGGCAGAGATTGGCAGCCAGGAAAGCGACCGGCCAATAAGCCTAACCCAAAAAGAAGGATCACTCGCCCGCAGCGCGGGTTTCCTCGGGAAGTTTGAAAGTACGGTCGTGCTCGAGCGCCGGGATCATGCGGCGGGCGTCCCGAACCCGCTGCATATCGATATCGGCATAGATAATGCCCGGTGCTTCCCCGGCATCGGCCAGAATCTCGCCCCAAGGCGCAACGATCAGGGAATGGCCGTAGGTATGGCGACCGCCGGCATGTTCCCCTGTCTGGGCCGGCGCAAGAACGAAGCAACCCGTTTCAATGGCGCGCGCGCGGAGCAAAATGTGCCAGTGCGCTTTACCGGTAAACTGAGTAAAGGCTGCCGGTACCGTGAGAATACCCGCGCCGGCTTTGGCCAGTGCTCGGTACAGATAGGCAAAGCGCAGGTCGTAGCAGATCGTCATGCCGAGTTTGCCCCAAGGCAAGTCGGTGACCACGCCTTGTTCGCCCGGCCTGAAATTAGCCGATTCCCGATAGGTTTGCCCGTCGGGTACATCGACATCGAACATGTGAATCTTGTCATATCGGGCGGCGATGTTGCCGTCGGGCGCAAAGAGAAACGACCGGTTGGCCGCTCGGCCGTCATCCAAGGCCATCGACATTGATCCGATCACAAGCCAGATTCCGCGCTCCCGCGCCAAATCCGCAAAGGCAGCGACCGCCGGGTGATCAGCTTCTCGCGGTGTTTTGGCGCGCTGTGCTTCTTTGTCCGGCTCTATCATCGTCGTGTTTTCGGGCGTCACGATGAGTTCCGCACCCTGGTCGGCGGCCTGACGGATCAAGTCGGATGCCATCTCGATATTAGGCGCGATCTCACGCCCGGCATTGATCTGAATACAGGCTGCCTTGAATGGCATTGCTCACGCGCTCCCGCTCAACAACGGATCCAGTTCGCCCTTTCGATCCAGGGCATAGATTTCATCGCAACCGCCCACGTGCTTTCCGTCAATAAAAATCTGCGGAACCGAGGTGCGCCCTCCCGCACGTTCGGTCATGGCCTGGCGCGCACTGGGCTTCAGGAAAACATCAATTTCCTCGAAGGCCGCGCCCTTGGCCTTCAGCAACTGCTTTGCCCTGTGGCAGTAGGGACACAACATGCTGGAATAAATCTCAATCTTCGGCATCACTTCCTCTTGCTGGTTCACCACGCCCTGTTGAGGCGTCTGTTACAAAAATCTGCCTCAATAAATAGGAAGGGGAAACAAGCTTGTCACCTCACCACGCGTGCCATCACAAGAACGTCAACTCGACCGGCCCCAACCCGGATTAAAGAGTTGGTGCAGGCCTCCAGCGTGGCCCCAGTCGTCAGCACGTCATCCACCAACAGAACCCGCGCACCCTCAATGTTTGCCGCATAGCGATTCTTGAGCGCAAAGGCTCCCGCAACGTTACGCCCGCGTCCGCTACGCGACAGATGACCCTGTGACGCCGTGGCCCGTGTCCGGACCAACAGATCTGGCACGCAAGGCACCCCAGCCTGCGCGGCCAGGGCTTGTGCCAACAGCGCAGCCTGATTGTACCGTCGGCGCCATAGACGCCGCCAATGCAATGGCACCGGGGCAACTAGATCGCAATCTGCCAGAAGTTCAGGGGCGGCACGCGCCATCCAGGCCGCAAAATGCGGTGCTGCTGCCGTCCGGTCCGCGTGCTTGAAAGGCAGCAACAGCCGCCGCGTGGCAGCATCATAGCGCAGCAATGCCCTTGCCCGGTGGAAGCTAGGCGGCTGTGCCAGGCAGGCGGCACAACGGGTTTTTGGACCGAGGTCGTAATCAAAGGGTAGGCCACAGGAGAAACACTGCGGATCGGTGACAAAATCAAGTTCGGACCAGCAGTGATGACACAACAAACCCTGTTGCGTTACCAGAACGCCACAGGAAAAACAGCGAGGCGGCAGCAAGAGGTCAACCGCGCGACCCGCCGCTTCTATACCCCCCCTTATCCCCTGCCGAAACAGCTTGACGGCTTGTTCAGTCATACGCAATTGGGCCCTTGCGCCAAAAGGTTGCTCTGCCATATTGCCGCTGATGGATGAAACCTTGAAGCCTTTCGATCGAAATCTCCTGCGCCTACATCGCGATAGGGCGGCGGCAGGTCTGTCGGGCTACGACTTTCTATTCCAGGAAGTCGGTGAGCGGCTATTGGAACGGCTTGAAGATATCCGCAGGGAGTTTCCCATTGCTTTGGACCTTGGATGCCGCAATGGCCTGCTCGGACAAAGGCTACAGGGGCGCGGCGGCGTGCAATGGCTGGCTCAAGGCGATCTTTCCGGAGCAATGGTTGAGCGCGCATCCGCGCCGCAGCGGCCCGGTGTCGTGCTCGATGAGGAGTTTTTGCCCTTCGGTCGCAGCAGTTTCGACCTGGTCCTCAGTTTGATGAATCTGCACTGGGTCAACGACCTGCCCGGCTGTCTGATGCAGATTCGCCATAGCTTGAAACCGGATGGACTTTTTCTGGCGGCTTTGCTGGGCGGCGACACGCTGCAGGAACTGCGACACAGTCTGATGGAAGCCGAGATGCAAATCGAAGGCGGCCTTAGCCCCCGGCTGTCACCGCAACTCGATCTGGCGGATGCCGCGGCCTTGCTGCAACGGGCCGGTTTTGCGTTGCCTGTTGCCGATCAGGAAACAATCGTCGTCGACTATCCACACGCCCTGAAGCTGATGGACGACCTGCGCGGCATGGGGGAGAGTAATGCCGTGATGCTACAACGCCGTACCCTCACCCGAAGAGCGACGCTGCAGCGTGCGGCCGAGCTGTATCAGGAGCATTACCAGCGCGCCGACGGTCGAATTCCCGCGAGCTTTCAAGTATTCTTCCTGACCGCCTGGGCACCTGCGGCCTCTCAACCCCAACCGCTCCGCCCAGGCAGCGCAAAGGCGCGCCTCGCCGCCGCCCTGGGTTCAAGCGAGCAGAAAACCGGCGTCAAAGCGCAGCCGGGACGAGACAAGAAATGACGGAAATTATCACCGAACGGCTTCAGGGCTTGCCCGTCCGACAGGCACACATCACCGACTTGAGGCAACTCCATAGCGACCCCCTGGTCATGAAGACACTTTCGGCTATGGGTGAACCTCACTCCTTGGAGACATCGAAGGCCAGCCTCAATCGTGCACTTGCGCATTGGGAGGCCCACGGATTTGGCATCTGGTTTTTCCGGCAACGACAGGATGAGCGGTTTGTCGGCTATTGCGGCTTGCGCCACTACCTGGTCGAAGGCATGGCCGAGAGCGAACTGCTCTATGCCGTGACGAGTAATTGCTGGAGACAAGGTTTCGGGTTCGAGATGGCCCGCGCCGTACTTGACCACGGTGTCGCCGCGCTTGGCCTGCGCAGCGTTGTGGCTTTCACGTTGTCCAGTAACCTCGGCTCCAGGCGGATCATGGAAAAACTGGGGATGACCTTCGAAAAGAGCATCACCCATGTAAACCTGCCGCATCTTCTCTATCGCTTGGAGCCCTTGAAAGCCTCAGGCGACCCGACCTGAAATCGACTGTCTAAAGCAAGTCCCGTAGGATGGCGACAAGTGGCTCATCCGCAGGAGGCATCGGATAGTCGCCCAAACGAACCGGCCGTACCCAGGCCAGTGATTGGCCTTCCTTACCGCGCGGCGTTCCCCTCCAGGTACGGCAGGCATAAAGCGGCATCAGCAAATGGAAGCTGTCATAAGCGTGGGAAGCGCAGGCGACGGCCGCCAGACAGGAAGCCCTGGTATCAATGCCCAGTTCCTCGTGAAGCTCGCGAATCAAGGCCTGTTCCGGGCTCTCCCCGTCATGCAGCTTACCGCCCGGAAACTCCCATAGGCCCGCCATGGATTTGCCCTCGGGCCGTTGCGCAAGAAGCACCCGGCCATCGACATCGATCAATGCCGCCGCAGCCACCAAAACCAAGGGTTTGGCGGTGTTGCTGCGCTCATCAGCCTGCCAACAGCCACTATCGGGTTCTCGTTCAATCATGGCTGGTGGTCCACGGCGTTTTTAGGATCGGTAATCGGCGTTGATGTCGATATAACGATGGGTCAGATCGCAGGTCCAAACCGTGGCCTCGCCCTCACCCACACCGACATCAACCGCAATATCGATGTTTTGCCCCTTCATGTGGGCGGCCACCGGTGCTTCGTCGTAATCGGGAACCCGCAGCCCGTTGTGCGCCACCGCGACCCCACCGATCGAGATCGCCAGACGGTCCCGATCCGCTTTCTCGCCCGCTTTGCCGACCGCCATGACGATACGGCCCCAGTTTGCGTCCTCGCCGGCAATCGCGGTTTTCACCAGTGGTGAATTACCGATAGCCAACCCGATGCGCCGCGCCGCCGCATCGCTGTCGGCGCCGGTGACGGCAATAGTCACGAACTTTTCCGCACCTTCACCATCCCGTACTACCTGCTGGGCAAGATCAATCAGCAGATCGTCCAACGCTTTGCGGAAGGGTTCCAGCGCCGGGTCGTTGACCTTTTCGATTCGACGGTTCCCCGCCCGCCCCGTGGCCGCCAGCAACAGGGTATCGCTGGTGGAGGTGTCACCATCAACGGTAATGCAATTGAAAGACCGATCCGACCCCGCCGACAACAGGGCCTGCAGCACCGGCGCCGACACCGCAAGATCGGTGACGACGAAAGCCAGCATGGTCGCCATGTCCGGCGCAATCATGCCTGAGCCCTTGGCAATACCATTGATGGTCACGGTCACGCCGTCGACCACGGCTTTACAGGTCGCGCCCTTTGGATAGGTATCGGTGGTCATGATAGCTGCGGCAGCGTCGGCCCATCCATCGTCGTTCTGGCCAGCGTGCAGGTTCGGCAACATTGCGGTGATTTTTTCGTCGGGGAGCGGCTCGCCAATGACGCCGGTCGAGGCGACAAAGATTTCAGCCTCGCTGCATCCGAGCACTTCTGCGGCAACCGTCACGCAGCGTTTCACCGAGGCCACACCCACGGCCCCCGTGAAGGCGTTGGAGTTGCCCGCGTTGATCAGGATCGCCCGACCCGAGCCCCGTTTCAGGTTTTCCCGGCACCACTCAACCGGCGCCGAGGCCGTCAGCGAGCGCGTCAGGACCCCTGCGATGCTGCTGCCTTCAGCCAACTCGATCAAACAGGCGTCCGTCCGGTCCTTGTATTTGATTCCACAACGCGCCGTAGCCAAGGACACTCCGGCAATAACCGGCAAATCCGGAAAGGATTCCGGCGCCAAGGGCGATACTTGCAAAGCCATGACACTCCCCCACTCGTAAAACCGGATCTACCGGATCATCCAGGGTCGGCCAGCGACCCTGGACAAAGCTTCGCTCCGGCGTCGACCTGCCAGACGTTCAGTTGTTCGAGACCGGTGCGGTCTCGGATCCCTCGCTGGAATCGGATTCGCCGGTTTCCGGCGCAGCCTCTTCCTTTTTGGTGAGAACGATATCGGCAGTTCCACGAAGGTCTTCTACCAACTTGCGCGCCGCTTCTTGACGCAATTCGTTGGAAAGCTGCGTGCGCAACTCCTCGAAGCTCGGCGGCGGCGTATCACGCTTGTCTTCCACGAGGATCACATGCCAACCGAATTGAGTCTGGATCGGTGTCTTGGTGTAGCTGCCCGGCTCAAGCGCGAAGGCCGCCTGGGAGAACTCCGGCACCATCACGTCTGCCGTGAAGTAACCCAGATCACCACCCTCTGCGCCGCTCGGTCCGGTCGAACGCTCACGTGCAAGGGCGGCAAAGTCCGCACCGCCATCCAACTCGACGATGATCGCCTTTGCATCTTCTTCGGTTTCAACAAGGATGTGGCGGGCCTTGGCCTCGGTCTGCGGCGGATTCTGCTCAAGGAAAGCAGCGTAACGATCCTGCAGAGCCGCTTCTGTCACGGCCTCATTGAGCGCGCGCTCCAAGAAAACGTCCCGCACGACCTGCTGACGCAGGCTCTCAACCCGCTCTGCGACTTCGGCATCATCTTCCAGACCGGCCTTGAGTGCAGCCTGTTGCACCAAGCGCAGGTCAATCAGCCGTTCCACCAATATCTGATACACAGAATCGAGATTTGCCATGTACTGCGGTCCGAGGGATTCAGCCGCGGCGACAACCTCACCATGCGTCAGGTCTTCGCCATTCACCGTGGCTACGACGGAGTCGGCCGTCGGCGCTGCCGCGCTGTCCTGCTGCGCACGCAAGGGCTGCACGACCAGAAACGCCGCTGCGAAGAATACCGCCAGGGAATAGGCCGCGCGGCGATTTGTAGAGTGAGTCATCAGGATTTCCTTTGTCCCCTTACAGGATAAAAATGCGGTCTCGATCAGCCGAACAGCCCATAGGGCATCCGGTGCTTGATCTGCGAGCCGACACTATGCAGAGAGCACTCGCCAGCGGCAAGCCCAGCTTTAAGGCGCTTTAAAGGCAAAGTGTAATGCCCCTCGTCGTTGACAGGCCGTAGTGTGTTGCCTATGTCTGTTGCGCGGCGAAGCACCATGCTTACGCCAGTTATTTTTCTCGCCTCGTGAGGTTTCATATCCATGATCGGCGCCATCGCCAAGCGGTTGTTCGGAAGCGCCAACGATCGCTACGTCAAATTGCTCCACCCTCTGGTCAAGGAAATCAACGCCCTTGAGCCGGAAATAGAAAAGCTGAGCGATGAAGAACTGCGGGCTCGCACGCCTCAGTTCAGGGAGCGCCTCGACAAGGGCGAGAAGCTCGACAATCTGCTTGTGGAGGCCTTTGCCACCGTTAGAGAAGCTGCCAAGAGAACGCTGGGCCAGCGGCACTTCGACGTGCAGCTCATGGGCGGCATCATCCTTCACCGCGGCATGATTGCCGAGATGAAAACCGGCGAAGGCAAGACTCTGGTCGCAACGCTGGCGGTTTACCTGAACGCCATCAGCGGTAAAGGCGTCCATGTGGTGACGGTCAACGACTATCTCGCCAGACGTGATTCCGAATGGATGGGGCAGATCTATCGCTTTTTGGGCCTGACGGTTGGCTGCATCGTCCCGAACATGGACAATGCCGCGCGGCGCGAGGCGTACGCTTGCGACATCACCTACGGCACGAACAACGAATTCGGCTTTGATTATCTCCGGGATAATATGAAGTTCCGATTGGAAGATATGGTTCAGCGCGAGTTCAACTTCGCGATTGTCGACGAGGTTGATTCGATTCTGATCGACGAAGCGCGAACGCCGCTGATCATCTCCGGCCCGGCTGAAGACTCCTCGGAGCTTTATGCCAGCGTCGATAAGCTGATCCCGAAACTGGACCCGGAAACCGACTACGAGAAGGATGAGAAGGCCAGGTCCGTGGCCTTCACCGAAGTCGGCCAGGAACGGATCGAAGCGCTGTTGACGGAAAGCGGCCTCCTGAAGGAGGGGTCTCTTTTCGATACGCACAATGTCAGCCTGCTGCACCACTCCAACCAAGCCTTGCGCGCGCACGCCCTGTTCGAGCGCGACACCGATTACATCATCAAGGACGATAAAGTTATCATCATCGATGAGTTTACCGGCCGGATGATGGAGGGACGCCGCTTCTCCGAGGGGCTGCACCAGGCCCTGGAAGCCAAGGAAGGCGTTACGATCCAAAAGGAAAACCAGACCCTCGCGTCGATTACGTTCCAGAATTATTTCCGGCTTTATCCGAAACTGGGCGGCATGACCGGAACAGCCATGACCGAGGCTGAGGAATTCCAGGAAATCTACAAGCTGGAAGTCGTTGAAATGCCGACCAACGTCCCCGTCGTCCGCAAGGACAACGACGACGAGGTTTATCGAACGGCACGGGAGAAGCATGAGGCCATCATCAAGTTGATCGGCGAGTGCCAGAAGCGCCAACAGCCGGTTCTGGTCGGCACGGTGTCCATTGAAAAGTCCGAGATGCTCTCGGAGATGCTTAAGAAAGCGAAGATTCCCCATCAAGTCCTGAATGCCCGCTATCACGAGCAAGAAGCCTTCATCGTCGCCCAGGCCGGTGGACCTGGTGCGGTCACGATCGCAACCAACATGGCCGGCCGCGGCACCGACATTCAGCTCGGCGGCAACCTGGACATGCGTATCGCTCAGGAGGCTGCCGGCATCGAGGACGAAGCCGCACGAGCGGCTAAGGTCGCGGAGATCAAGGCCGAGATCGCCCATAACCGGGAGATCGTGCATACGGCCGGCGGCCTCTATGTGATCGGTACCGAGCGCCATGAAAGCCGTCGCATCGACAATCAGCTTCGCGGCCGTTCGGGCCGCCAGGGCGATCCTGGCGCCTCCAGCTTCTTCCTATCTCTCGAAGACGACCTGATGCGTATTTTCGGCTCAGAGCGTATGGACGGCATGCTGCAACGCCTGGGCCTAGAGGAAGGCGAACCGATCATCCACTCCTGGGTGAACAAAGCCCTGGAGAAAGCCCAGCAGAAGGTTGAACAACGCAATTTCGAGATCCGAAAGAACCTGCTGAAGTTCGACGATGTCATGAACGATCAACGCAAGGTCGTTTACGAACAGCGCAAGGAACTCATGCAGGCCGAAACGGTACAGGATACCGTCCGCGATATGCGCTACGAGACGTTGGAGGAAGCGGTAAGCACCGCAATTCCGACCGGTTCCCTGCCGGAGCAGTGGGACCTGGACGGTCTGCATGTGAATCTGCGCCGCTTGACCGACCTCGATCTACCGGTTCAGGAGTGGGCCAAGGAAGAAGGCATTGCCGAACCGGAGATACTGGAACGTATCATCAAGGCCAGCGACAGCCGAATGGCCGAAAAGGCCGCCAACTTCGGCCCGGAAATCATGCGTATGGCGGAGAAATCGATCCTCCTGCAGGTTCTTGACCAACAGTGGAAGGATCACCTGCTGGGCCTTGACCATCTGCGGCACGGCATTGGCCTGCGTGCCTATGGCCAACGCGACCCGCTGAACGAGTACAAGCGGGAGGCCTTCGACATGTTCGGGGCGATGCTGGACGAAGTGCGCCAGACCGTGACCGCCGTGCTTAGCCATCTGGAAGTGCGCAGCAACGAAGCGCCGGAAAGTCTGGCACCCCAAGAGCGTCCGCGGGAGTTGCATGAGGGTCGTCAAGACCCGGCCTTTGCAGAACAGGGACGGCAGGAAGCTGCCGCTCAGGGTCAGGGCAACCTTGCCGGGCAGGCAACCGTCGAGACGCGCCAAGCCGCCGCCAAGGTCAATCCGAATGATCCGGGAACCTGGGGCCGTGTGGCACGCAATGCGGCCTGTCCTTGCGGATCCGGCAAAAAGTACAAGCACTGCCACGGGAAACTCTAGTTTGCACCCGCTTCACCTGTCGGAACAGGCGGGCCGCTGACCCGACGTGATCCGACGAAAGGAAATTGAACGTCCTCTCGCGTCTTTCGGGTGGCGCGGCGAATGACCGGACCTTTCTGTACAAATTAATACACAACAAATTGCTTTTCTCAGGGTATCCGTAACGACCGGATCACCAACCAATCACTGAACGATGGGAGCCCTGGCCCCATTTATCGGGAAAGCTTTGTTTATTTTTCGTTTCGGCCGGCTGGACCGGCAATCTGGGTCGTTTGAATGAAGATCGCCTACAGACCTGAAATCGACGGGTTGAGGGCGCTTGCCGTTGTTGCGGTCATTCTTTACCACGCGGAGATTCATGCTTATGGCCTCACATGGTTTAGCGGAGGCTTTCTTGGCGTCGATGTTTTCTTCGTTATCAGCGGGTATCTGATTACCAAGCTGATTTTATTGGAAATACGGCAACGCGGCCGCTTCGACTACGGCCGTTTCTTCGAGCGAAGAGCCCGGCGCATACTTCCCATGCTCTTTACGACAATGCTGGTCGCGTTGCCGTTCGCTTGGTTCACGCTGTTGCCCACGGCGCTGACCGAATACGCTCGGTCGATGCTTTCGTCCGTCTTTTTCGGATCAAACATCTTTTTCTATTTCTCAACGACCGGGTATGGCGCTGACACAAGCCTTCTGAAACCGCTTCTCCACACATGGTCTCTTAGTTTTGAAGAGCAGTTCTACCTTACGTTTCCGTTTCTCCTGGTAATATCCGAACGATATCTACGAAAGCGCGCTCCGGCGGCCTTGATTCTGCTCGCGGCCGCAAGCCTGTCGATCATGGTATGGGTCAGCCGCAGCGATCCAAGTTTGGCCTTCTTCATGCTGCCGAGCCGGGCCTGGGAGCTTCTCGCCGGAGCGCTCTTGGCACACTCAGAGATAAAAAAGGGCGCCCGGGAACTTCCGCCCTCGAGTGCTGCCTTCTCAACCGCCGGCCTTTTGCTCATTGTCTTCGCGTTTGGCGCCCTAGACGAGGAAACGCAGCACCCGGGTTTGGCGACCTTTCTGCCTGTCATCGGGACCGTTCTGGTTATTCGCTACGCCGGCGCCTTGGACCTCGCTGGCCGACTGCTCTCCACGCGGCTTCTCGTCGGCATCGGACTCATCTCCTACTCACTCTACCTTTGGCATTATCCGATCTTCTCTTTCTCGCGAATTTCTCTCGTTTACTTCAGCTTGAACGACAAGCTGATAGCTATTGCACTGACATTCGTCCTGGCGTTGCTATCTTACAAATTCATCGAACAGCCGTTTCGCGACCGACAGCGCTTCGGGCGGAAAAAGGCCATCGGTTCGATGGCGTTGACCGCGATGCTTCTTAGCGGAATCGCCTCAACCGTCGATTTGAAGGAGGGGGAGTTCGGAAGATACGCACACTTGAAGTCGCTCCTCGCCGACTACGAGCCGGATAACGAAAAACTGCTCGACGAAACCTGGATCCTGGTGGACGCGATAAAGCGGCGCGCAAAATTCGAACCGCCGGACCGAGCCACCAAAGTTCTAATCGTAGGAAATTCTCACAGTAAGGACTTGTACAACGTGTTCATGACCAATGCGGGCTTGTTCACGGAGTTTGGATTTTCCCGGTATCCCATGCAGCTCGCCGACTTCCACCAACATAGCAAACAGGCGGGCAACTTCTTCAGGAGCGCCGCCTATCGCAAAGCCGATGTGATTTTCGTTTCAACGAGATACTTGAGGAAGCGTCGAAAGGCCGGGGGTTTGAGCGACATTGAGGGTCTGGAGTCCCTCGCTAAACGCGCGCTTTTGGACGACAAGATCCTCGTGGTCGCCAACAATACCGTTGAGTTCTTTTGGGATGGCACAAAGACCCTCTACGACTCACTCCTATGGCAAGCGAGCGCAGATAACGGGATAGCAAACGCTGGCTTCTCCGAGGCCGTGAATCAGCGCTACTTTCTGGAGCGCAACAAGGCCCGGGCGCCGTCGGAGGTTGATGAGATCAATCGTGAAATCGCCGATTTGGCCCAGACCTATGACTTCACCCTCTTGAAGAAAGAGGATTACCTCTGTGATTTTTCGCGGAAAATATGCTTCGGCGCGACGGACGAGGGACACAAAGCCTTCTACGACTATGGCCACTACACCATGCAGGGCGCCGCATTTTTTGGCCGCCGCATTCACCAAATCGGCTGGTTGAAACCGCTGGAGGAGAAACTGTCCAAACGTCGCTAGACTTCAAGCAGGATACCAGCCTGCTGGCCGGATAGTTAAAGCCTAGCTCAAGCCCTTTTGCCCCATGGCAAGGAACTTCTCCCGGCGATCCTGGCGCAGCGCATCACCGTCCAGCCCCTTCAGGCTTTCAATCTGTTCCCAGATACTATCGCCCACCCGGCGCATCGCCTCGTCTCGGAAACGGTGAGACCCGCCAAGTGGTTCCTCGATCACCGCATCAATGACGGCAAGCTTCTTGAGGTCTTGTGCCGTCAGCTTCAGAGCCTCGGCCGCGGATTTCGCCTCGTCGCCACTCCGCCACAGGATTGATGCGCAGCCCTCCGGCGAGATGACGGAATAGATTGCATGCTCCAGCATAAGAACCCGATTCGCTGCCGCCAGCGCTATGGCGCCGCCGGATCCACCTTCGCCTATCACCACGGCAACGAAAGGCACACGAATGTTCAGACCCACCTCGATTGACCGGGCGATAGCCTCTGCCTGACCTCGTTCTTCGGCCCCTTGCCCCGGATAGGCGCCGGCGGTATCCACAAAAGTGATCACCGGCAAGTCAAAGCGCTCGGCCATCTGCATCAGGCGTTGCGCCTTGCGGTAGCCTTCAGGACGGGCCATCCCGAAATTACGCTTCACGCGGCTGGTGGTGTCATGACCCTTTTCAGTACCGATCGCCAACACGCTGCGCCCCTTAAAGCGACCAATCCCGCCGATTACCGCATGGTCCTCACCATACAGGCGATCGCCTGCCAGCGGCACGAAATCCTCGAGCAAGTGCGCGATGTAATCATTCGCGTGCGGCCGATCCGGGTGGCGCGCGACTTGGGTTTTTTGCCAGGGCGTTAATTTCGCATAGGTTTGCGTCAGCAGGCGGTCGGCCTTCTGCTGCAAGCGTGAAATCTCCTCCGCGATGTTTACGTCATCATGGTTGGAGAGGTGACGGAGCTCATGGATCTTGCCTTCGAGCTCGGCGATGGGCTGTTCAAAATCAAGGTATGTCTGCATGGCGGGCCGTTCTACCACAGGCTTTTATGGAAAGCGAAGCGTAACCTGCTTCATAGAGGTAGCAAAAGGCCTAGGCAATATCTGTGGCTTGACAGCGGGCGCTGGGACGGTCACTTCTTGGGGCGTTCCTAGGGGTGCACGCTATTGCAACGGCGGGCTGAGATTGGGATTTATCCCTGACCCTTAGAACCTGATCCGGGTCATGCCGGCGCAGGGAATGGAATAGACGCCGCCACACCATCCACGGACGGCAAACCGCTCCTGCTCTTAAGCACCCCGGATCTCCGCGCCGCCACTTAGACGACAAGGAGGTCCGTTGTCATGTTTCGAAAAATCATCCCGGCCCTGGGTATTGCCCTGTCTTTGCTGCTCGCCGCACCAACCCGCGCGGCCGAGCCTTTTACCGTTCTACTCGATTGGTTCTTGAATCCCGATCATGCGCCTTTGGTCGTTGCCCTGCAAAAAGGCTTCTTCGCCGAGGAAGGGTTGGCAGTCGACCTTATTGAGCCTGCCGATCCCAACGACCCACCCAAGCTGGTCGCCGCCGGACAGGCGGAGGTCGCCGTTTCCTATCAACCGCAGCTTCATATCCTGGTTGGCGAAGGGCTGCCGCTTACACGCATTGCAACGCTGGTGGCAACCCCGCTGAACACCCTTCTGGCGCTGGAAGACGGGCCGATCAAAACCATTGGGGATCTGAAAGGACGCAAGATCGGTTACTCGGTCGGCGGCTTCGAAGACGCGTTGCTCGGCGCCATGCTTAAGCAGGTTGGATTGGGGTTGGACGACGTGGAGTTGATCAACGTCAACTTCTCGCTCAGTCCTGCCTTGCTATCGGGGCAGGTCGATGCCGTCATCGGCGCCTACAGAAACTTCGAGCTAAATCACCTCGATCTGGAAGGCCACAAGGGCCGCGCTTTCTTCATCGAGGAGCACGGCGTACCTGCCTATGACGAATTGATCATCGTCGCCAAGAACGACACCCTCCGCGATGCCAAGCTTGCGGCTTTTCTGCGGGCGGTGGAGCGCGGCACCACCTACTTGATCAATCATCCGGCAGACAGTTGGGTCGCGTTCCTGGAGTACCGCCCGGAACTGGATGATGAACTGAACCGTCGCGCCTGGGCCGATACGCTGCCGCGCTTTGCCTTGCGGCCCGCCGCGCTCGACCGCAGTCGCTATGAGGCCTTCGCCGCTTTCCTGCAAGATCAGGGCGTTATCCGCAACAACCCGGCCCTCGACAGCTATGCGGTGGAAGTCGCCCGCTAGCCTTTTGCCTGGCCCTGGCCGGCGATCTGCTCGGCGGTTTTGACCATCACCTCCGCCTGCTTGATCGACGCGATGTCGATGAGCCTACCATCCAGAGAGACGGCGCCCTTGCCGTCTTTCTGGGCCTGCGCCATGGCCTCCAGAATACGCTTGGCCTTGGTGACTTCCTGCTCCGAGGGGCTAAAGACTTCGTTGGCCAGACCGATTTGGCTGGGGTGAATGGCCCACTTACCTTCACAGCCCAAAACAGCGGCGCGGCGCGCCTGCGCCTTGTAGCCATCGGCATCCGAGTAATCACCGAAAGGACCATCGATGGGGCGCAAGCCATTGGCACGCGCCGCAACCACCATGCGGGCGATAGCGTAATGCCACATATCACCCCAGTGATAATCGCGCGGCGCCCCATCGGTTGCCGCGTCTGTCAGCACGCCGTAACTTGGATTCGGTCCGCCGATCCCGGTGGTGCGCGCCTTTGTCGAGGCCGCGTAGTCAGCGACACCGAAATGCAGGCTCTCGTTGCGCTTTGAGGCTGCGGCGATCTCATGGATGTTTTGCATGCCCAATGCCGTTTCGATGATAAGTTCGAAACCGATACGCTTCTTCCGACCCTTTGCCGCTTCGATTTGGGTCGCCAGCATATCCAGCGCATAGACATCCTGCGCGGTGCCGACTTTCGGGATCATGATTAGATCGAGACGATCGCCTGCCTGTTCCAGAAGGTCGACGACATCACGGTACATGTAGTGGGTATCGAGCCCGTTGATCCGCACCGAGAGGGTCTTGTTGCCCCAGTCCACATCGTTGACCGCGGCGATCACGTTGCGGCGGGCCTGCACCTTCTCGTCCGGCGCCACGGCGTCCTCCAAATCGAGGAACACCACATCCACCGCGGAGGCCGCTGCCTTCTCGAAAAGCTTGGGGTTGCTACCGGGAACCGCAAGTTCGCTGCGATTCAATCGCGCTGGAGCCTGTTCGACGATGGTAAAACTCATGAAGTCCCTCCCAATACATCCTGGACGACCGCTAATTGCTGCGCCGCAAAAAACCGATCCTCAGGCAATAGCAAGTCTAGGAGGGGTCCAGCAAGCCCTTCGCAAGCGGGTGATGGTCATCGACTAACCGCCGCAGGCGCTCATCCAGGACATGGGTGTAGATTTGCGTGGTCGAAATATCGGCATGCCCGAGCATCTGCTGAACCGAGCGGAGATCAGCGCCATGCGCCAATAAATGACTGGCAAAGGCATGGCGCAAAACGTGTGGCGACACCTTGGTCGGCTCGATATTCGCGTCAACAGCCAGAGCCTTCAGGAGCTGGGCAACCCGGTGACGCGTCAAATGGCCACTGCTGCTGCGGGAGAAAAACAGCCAGGGCGAGGACTTCCCCTTCGGCAAGATGTCCGCGCGCGCTGCCAAGTAATCCTTCAAAGCGCCGCGCGCCGCCTCGCTTAGCGGCACAATGCGTTCTTTGTCACCCTTTCCCCGTACGGTCAGGACCTGCGGATCGCGGGCGGCTGCGGCCTGTGGCAAGGCGACCAATTCGGAAACGCGCATGCCGGTGGCGTAAAGCAACTCCAACAAAGCGACGAGTCGCGCGCCCTCGAAGCCCTCCTTCCGGCGCGCCGCCTCCAGCAGCGCATCCACCTCCTTTTCAGAGAGAATTTTGGGCAGCGATCTGCCCTGCCGCGGGCTGTCTAAATCGGAAGCGGGATTGTCGCTGCGCCAACCCTCGGTATAGAGAAAGAGATAGAATTGACGGATCGTCGAAAGGCGGCGCGCAACGGTCCTGGCCGCCATTCCCGCATCCTTCTGCCTACCCAGGAAAGCCCGCAAGTCCTCGGCCGCGGCCTGCCGCAACGATATCCTTTTGCCGCCAAGGAAAATCGCGACTTTTTTAAGATCTCGGCGGTAGGATTCCTGCGTATTGAGAGAGGCTCCGCGTTCGGCCTCAAGCATCTCCAGGAAGCTATCGATGTCACGCGCGCTGCCCTGCAAATGGCCCGCCCCGCCGGCGCCCGCGGAATCCTCTGCCGACATCAGATTCCGGCGCGCACTGCGGCTTCGATTGCCAAGTGGCGCGCCTCCTCCGGGTAACCCAGTCGAATGAGGGCCGAGCAGATTGCTTCCAGCTTACGCGGATGAAGGTGCTGCGTCCCCTTGGGCGCCAAGGTGATCAGACTCAACAAAATCGCCTCGCCCCTTCGGTTGCCATCGGCTGCGTCTCGCAGCGCCAACAGCGTATTGTTGTTGGGCTCCGGCCAAGTCCCGCTGGGATAATTGGCGAGCTGGCGCGACAGATCGGACATCTCCGCCTGACCCAGCGCCTCGAAAGCACTCGCCAGTAAGGTCTGAAGGTCGGCGATATGCTCTTTCGATTCATTACGCGCCAGGCCCCAGGCAGCAAGGCTGCCATCCCAATCCGATGCGCTAAACCCAGCCAGCCGCGCATAAGGCCAAAGCGTCGTCAGGGACGCCTGTGCCTGTGGGCTGATCATTGACTCGCGCCGAGCCAGGTCGAACCAAGCGTTGGCACCTTCGTACTTGCCAAGCGCATAAAGCGCGCGTCCGGCGGAACCGGCGAACCAAAGCAGGTCCGGTTCCGGCTCCAGGGACAAGATCGATGGGGCAAAGGCCTTTGCGGTTACGTAATAAAGTCCGTCGGCTCTGCCTTCCTCCAGCGCGACCAACACCAGTTCGGCGCGCAAGGACGGCTGCGCCGCCGCCTCGGCAGCCTGCAGGAGTAGCGCCCGGTCAAGGCCGACGGGCTGGCTTCCTGCCAGGCTCAGCGCCGTGGATATCTGTTGCTGCGTGAAGGAAACGGTACGGTAGGCTTCACGCAGGTTATCACCATCCAAAGCCGCGTTGGCTGCGGCCGTTTCGGCAGCCAAAACGCGCTCGTTAGCCGATAGACCCTTGAGGCGCAGCGACGCCACGGCGATCTTGGGATCCTTCAGGTCGAGCATTCCTTCCGGCAAAGCTTCACCAAGTTGATCCACCATCGCCAACTCAGGAGCTTTAGCCGGGAGTAAATCGGGGAAGTGCCCAACACCATCCAGCATGCGCTGACCAAGTGCCAGGAAAGCGCCTTCGGGATCGCCGCCTAGCTCCTGCATCAATTGCAGACCAAGCTGCGCCGGCGCTATTTCACCCGCGCGTATATTGCAAAAAATCAAAGTTTTCTGCCAAAACTCCGGATCGTTTTCGGCTGCGGCTTCAGAGGTCGCAACCGCCATGGCGCGTTCCACACGGCCGCGCGCCGTATTGCAGGCTTCATCGTAGCGGCCAAGATAGAGCAGCACCTCCGCCTTTTCTCGGGCGATAACCGTCTCCTGCAAAGGCCCTGCGACCAGCTCGATCACCGCCCCTGCATCCGCGATATGCCCTAACGCGATCAACCGTCGGATGCGCGCGCGCAGCAGTGCCGAATCCGTCGCTTCCGGACCGGCTTGCGGGCCTTCTGCATTGGTCAAAAGAAGACGCCGCGCCATGCCCTCGCCCCAATGGGAGCGGAGATCATTGGGCAATTGCCGAATCAAACCAAGCACGATGCCACGGTGCGAACCTTCCCACAGATCGTAGCCAAACCCACCGTCCTGCGGCTCTAGAGGGCCTATGGTTTCCAGGCTCGGGCGTGCGAGGGATTCGATTTGAATGCCTCGCCTAGGGGTGCTGGGAGATACTGATTGAGAAGGTACTAACGGTGCGAACCCGCTGGAAGGCGCGAGTGCGCCTGTGAATCCGCCGCTTTGGCTTCCATCGGTTTGGCCGCCATCAAGTGACGGTGCTGGTGGGGAATCGCCGTCGGGCTGCAGACCGCTGTCTGTCGCCGGCGGCATCAAACGTATGGGACCGTTGCTTTGCTGGGCTTGCGCAGCTTCCGTCATCAGCAAGAGGCTTGCCGCAAGAAGCAAACAGCGATGCGATGTCAGAATACGCATTACTTCGTGCATGCAATTATCGCGGCAACCGCTCATTCGGTATGACTTTCTCCATGCGCTGGGTCGGCGGCGGCATGTCCCATGTCGCAAGAACTGCACCGCCGATCCCGCCGATGAGGAGAATGAGTACCAGAATGATACCGATTTTTCGCATGCGACCTTCCGCTTTTCTTTCTAACTTCTTTCCCCGACGCTCGCCCGGTCCGACACCCGCGCCCAGCCCTATTCTGCACGTCTTCACCAGGCTTGCGCAAAGACTCCGGCGTTAAAGGGAACAGCGACGTTCCTTGCGCTTGTAGCACCTGTTTATGCTAGGTTCCGACTATGGCGACTTTGCGGCACTCTAGCTATCGGCCGTTGACCCGGCAATGGCGATGGAGCAAGCCGATAGCGCAGAGATGACGACAGGAACGATGGACAGGATGATTGCAGAGGATAACGGCAACGGCGGAAATGAAACCGCTGCCTTGGAGATCGACAGGAGTTTGGTCCTGGTCGGCCTGATGGGCGCTGGAAAAAGCTGCATTGGGCGCAAACTGGCGCAGAAGCTCGGGCTACCCTTCGTCGATGCGGACAACGAGATTGAGAAGGCCGCCGGTTGCTCGATTGCCGACATATTCGAAACGCGTGGTGAGGAAGAATTCCGCGAGGGAGAGCGCCGGGTCATAGCCCGCCTGCTGGATGGTCCTCCTATTGTTCTGGCGACCGGTGGCGGCGCCTTCATGGATCCACACACCCGTGAAAAGGTGAAAGAATGTGGCATTTCAATCTGGCTGCGCGCCGACTTGGACTTGCTGGTGCGCAGAACGGCAAAGCGAAATCACCGTCCGCTCTTGAATAAAGGCAACCCGCGCCAAATCTTGCGGAACTTGATCCAGAAGCGTTACCCCACTTACAACGAGGCCGAGATCGTGGTGGATTCACAGAATGGTCCACCGGAGGAAACAGTGAAGCTCGCACTAGAAGGCTTGAAATCCTATCTTGAGCGCCATGGCGACAGCGCGCGTACAGGACACAAGGATGCGCGTTTCGAGGTTGGCTCATGACGCCGCCGACCTCCGACACGCCATTGTCGTCAGACCGACGGCACAAACGACTGCGGCTCGACTTGGGTCCGCGCGCCTATGACATACTGATCGGTCAAGACGTGCTTGGCTTGGCCGGGGCCGAGATCGCGCAACTGGGGCACAAGCGCTGTTTCGTGATCACCGACGAGACCGTGGCACGCTATCACCTGGATGCCCTGACAGCGTCTTTGAATCATAATGGCATCAAGGTCGAAGCGCTTGTCCTGCCAGCTGGGGAGCGGACCAAGAGTCTCACCCAGCTTGAAAAGTTGACGAACAATCTGCTCGAAAAGAAGGTCGACCGTCATTCGCTCTTAATAGCATTGGGCGGTGGCGTGATCGGTGACCTCACGGGATTCGCCGCAGCGGTTTTGTTGCGCGGCATAGATTTTGTACAGGTTCCCACAACCTTGTTGGCGCAGGTCGATAGCTCGGTCGGCGGAAAAACCGGCGTGAACAGCCCGCACGGTAAGAACCTGATCGGCGCATTCCACCAGCCGCGGCTGGTTTTGGCCGACACCGAGGCGCTGTCCACCTTGCCACGTCGTGAACTCCTGGCCGGCTATGCGGAGGTCGTCAAGTACGGATTAATCGACGATCCGGCGTTCTTTCACTGGTTGGAAACCCATGGGCATGCCGTCATCGACGGCGACCCGGTCGCACGGCTGAAAGCGGTCCATACCAGTTGTGCCGCCAAAGCGCGGATCGTGGCCGCCGACGAACGGGAATCCGGCCAGCGGGCGCTGCTTAATCTGGGCCATACCTTCGGGCACGCCTTGGAGGCGGAAACGGGGTATGGCGACCGCTTGCTTCACGGTGAAGCCGTGGCCATTGGCATGATGATGGCTTTCGATTTTTCTGTACGTCTGGGGCTTTGTCCGGCTGAAGATGCAGAAAGACTGCGGCGCCACACAGCGTCATTAGGCTTACCGACCGACCCCAGCCAGGTGCCGGGACAGTTTTTCGCCCCTGCTGCGCTGATCGAACATATGACCCGCGACAAGAAAGTGCGGGACGGTCGGATGACATTCATCCTTGCGCGGGGCATCGGCAAGGCTTTCATTACCTCAGAAGTGAACGCAAGCGATTTGCAGGACTTCATGACCATGACTCTGGCGGCCTGATCCGATGGACGCCAAGTACCTGCCAAGGCGCTGAGATAAATTTATGGAAACCGACTTAATTCTGACGCTGCTATCGATCATCGGCCTGTTGCTGATATCGGCATTCTTTTCCGGATCGGAGACCTCCATCACGGCGGCTTCGCGGCCGCGCATGCATAACCTGGAACAACAGGGCGACGAGCGGGCGAAAACCGTCAATGAACTTTGGGCGCGCAAGGAGCGGCTGATTGGCTCCATCCTGCTCGGCAACAATTTGGTTAACATCCTGGCCTCCGCCTTGGCGACCTCGGCTTTAATTCGTCTGTTCGGTGATGCTGGTGTGGCCTATGCGACCTTGGGAATGACGGCATTGATCCTGATTTTCGCGGAGGTGCTGCCAAAAACCTATGCCATTCATCATGCCGACAATGTGGCGCTGGCTGCCGCCGGCCCTTTGCGGCTTGTCGTGGCGGTGCTGAGCCCGCCGGTGCGCGCCGTGCAAGCTCTGGTCCGTTTGACCCTGTGGATATTCCGCGCCCGCGTCGACACCCATCTCACTGACGAAGTACGTGAAGAAGAACTGCGCGGCGCTATCGAGCTACATCATGGAACCAGCGACGAAGTTCGCGCCGAACGGCAAATGTTACGCTCTATTCTGGATTTGGCCGACCTCGAAGTTTCCGAGGTCATGACGCATCGCCGCAATATCGCCGCGTTGGACGCGGACCTGCCACCAGCAAAACTCATCGAGCAAGTGCTCGCCGCTCCCTATACCCGCATTCCGCTCTATCGCGAGAACCAGGACAACATCGTCGGCGTTTTGCATGCCAAGGAGTTGTTCCGTGCTGTCCGTGCCCATCCTGCGCAGTTGGAAAGCCTGATGGCGGGCGACACGGAAGCCGAGCGGGATGACAAGAACAGCCTGGATATCGTCGGCATAGCGAACAAGCCCTGGTTCATTCCGGACACCACGGACCTACTAAGTCAGTTGGAGGCCTTTCGAACACGGCATGAGCACTTCGCCATCGTCGTCGACGAGTATGGTGAAGTGCTGGGAATCGTCACCCTTGAAGACATTCTCGAGGAGATTGTCGGCGAGATATCCGACGAGCACGATATCAAGGTTGAGGGCGTCCGACGCCTGAAAGACGGCTCGATCGAAGTCGAGGGCACGGTTACGATCCGCGACTTGAACCGCATGTTCGAATGGCGTCTTCCCGACGAAGAGGCAACGACCATCGCCGGTCTCATCCTGCATGAAGCCAGGCGCATTCCCGAAGTCGGTCAGGTCTTCCTGTTCCATGGCCTTCGCTTTGCCATTAAAGGCCGCAAGCGCAATCAAGTGACGCGCGCGCTGATAACGCCTGCTGATGACGGCGGCGAGGACGGAACGGCCCGGACGGAAGAGAGAATGGACGCGGCAGCGAAGTAATCCACATAAAGTCACAGTTTGAATTGGAGCGTGATAAATGCCTCTCCCACCCGCCAAGGTCGCTCGCGAACAGAAGCACACGCGGCAATATCGCTTTCAGGGCTACGAGCGAGAAGATGGCCTGTTCGACATAGAGGGCCATATGACGGACAGCAAAACCTACGGATTCCCAAACGCTTTTCGCGGCCGTATCGAGGCTGGAGAACCAATTCACGATATGTGGATTCGTCTGACCTTGGATATAGATATGGTGGTGCGCGATATCGAAGCCGTCACCGACTCCGGCCCCTACGGTATCTGCCCCCAGATCACGCCGAACTTCAAGAAAGCCATCGGCCTGCAGATCGGCGCAGGCTGGCGGATGGCCGTCAAGAAACAACTCGGCGGCACCGAGGGCTGCACGCATCTGGTGGAAATGCTGGGGGCCATGGCGACGGCGGCCTACCAGACTATGTGGCCCGCCCTGGCGCGCAAGTCGGCAGAGCGCCGTGCGGCGGGAGCCCCGCCATCGCGACCCGCCTTGTTAGGCACGTGCCATGCCTACGCACCCACGAGCCCGGTTGTCAGGGATACCTGGCCGGAATTCTATGAAGGTCCAGAGCCAGGCTCAGACTCAAGCTCTGGCGAAGATTCGCCCAAAGCTTCCTAAGGCCGCCCGGTATCACAAACTAGGCTTGGCCCCCTTCGCTGGACGACGTCTTGGTTCCCGGTCGCGCCGGGGCTTTAAGGCCTCCGTGGCCGACACCTGCATGTCCGGCCTCGGTTGCGGCGATTCGAAAATACCCAAGTATGAAAACCCGAACCCCTGCGGTAAGCGAAGATTCGGAGCGTGTGCTATCAATTTTTTCGCAAAGCAAGTGGAGTGAGCTACGCTCGCGGATAGCAATCTCCTGCAGGGCATCCCACATCATCGCCTCCAGTCGCAGCGACGTTCTGCGCCCCTTGATCGTCACATTCCGGTTGATCAGCGTGCTCGGTTTGGAGGTGGCCGCGACCGACGCTCCAAGCCTGCCCCCCTTTTGATTAGATGCCATAATCCCCCATCCAGCATTTCTGGATAGAGTAGTGATTTATCTAAGGTATGCAACCCTAGATTTTCTAAAACGAACGATCTTCAGGCCTTTGCCGCGGCCGCCTCGGCAGGTGTTTTTGTCACCAGTTCAAGTGCATGAACGCGTTCGGACAATTCACTCTCAAGCAGTTCGTACACCTTTCGCTGGCGCGCGACGCGCGAAAGGCCTTCAAACGCCTGGGAAACGATCTCGACATGGAAATGCGTTTCCCCACCCTCTCTATAACCTCCATGACCGCGGTGTTGATCCGAGTCGTCGCGCACCAACAGCCGTAGCGGCGACAGGGCCTCGGTCAGCTTAACTTCAATTCGTTCTGCGTAGGACAACACGACCATTTTCTCCCGTTGCTGGTTTTCCACCGTCCGACAGCCTTCCGGCTAACGCATGCCTGCCTTGCAACGTGCGGCATGCCTTGCCTGAAAGCGGTCCGCCCACCATACTTGGAGGGCTATGTCACGCAATCAGTCAGAGCACCTTTTCAGGCCGTTCCGCAAGGCCCAGCAGCAGATGAAGCTCTGCGACGCCCACGGCTGCGAAGGAGAGGGAATCTATCGCGCGCCCATAAGTCGCGACCATTTGGACCAGTACTACTGGTTTTGTCTGGATCACGTGCGTAGCTATAACCGTGCCTGGAACTTCTTTGCCGGATTGGACGAGGGCACGATCGAACGCATGACTCGCGCGGACACAGTCTGGCAGCGTCCAAGCTGGCCTTTCTCGGGCCGCAGTCATCGGCATTACGACAATGCCGGCTTTAGCAAGGGCAACGTGGCAAACGATCCCTTCGGCTTTTTCGAGCAGGAAGACGCCGACCCGCCCAGCAAACCGGCCAGTACTGAGGAAACACGGGCACTGGCTGTTCTCAAGCTTCGCCCGCCCGTAACCTTTGAGGAGATTCGCCAGAGCTATCGTAGGCTGGTAAAGGAACACCACCCGGATGCGAACGGCGGTGACAAGGCGGCCGAAGAGCGCCTGAAGATCATCATTCAGGCCTATGGTCACTTGAAAGCTATTTATTCCTGAGGCCAAGAGCGCTATTCCCTGGCAAGAAGGATTTTGCCCCGTCCCGGCGGCATGGAAACGACGACGATGATAGAGAAGTGAAAGCAGGAAAATATGCCTTCCGATACACAGGCCCAAAACACCACGATGCCCACTGAGGGACCCGATATTACGCTTTCGGTGCGCCAGACCTTTGGACTGGACAGTGAAATGCAAGTGCCGGCCTTCAGCCAGCGCAACGACTACTGTCCGGATGTGGATGACAACTACCGCTTCGACCGCGATACCACCCTGGCGATCCTGGCGGGCTTTGCTTATAACCGCCGCGTCATGATCCAGGGGTATCATGGCACCGGGAAATCGACGCATATCGAGCAGGTCGCGGCGCGGCTGAATTGGCCCTGCATCCGCATCAACCTCGATAGCCATATCAGCCGCATCGACCTGGTTGGTAAGGACGCCATCGTATTGCGCGACGGCAAGCAGGTAACTGAGTTCCGCGAAGGCCTGTTGCCCTGGGCGTTGCAACACCCGGCGGCGCTGGTGTTTGACGAGTACGATGCGGGACGGCCCGACGTCATGTTCGTCATTCAGCGCGTGCTGGAAGTCGAGGGCAAGCTTACACTGCTCGACCAAAACCGCGTCATCAAACCGCATCCGGCATTTCGACTTTTCTCCACCGCTAACACGGTGGGGCTGGGTGACACGACAGGCCTATATCACGGTATCCAGCAGATTAACCAAGCACAGATGGACCGTTGGAACATCGTCGCAACGCTGAACTATCTGGCGCACGACGAAGAGGTCGCCATCACGCTCTCGAAAGTTCCCAGCCTGGATACCAAGGAAGGTCGCGAGACGGCCTCTGCCATGGTCGCATTGGCCGATCTGACACGCAGTGGCTTCATCAACGGCGACATCTCCACGGTGATGAGCCCCAGGACCGTGATCACCTGGGCCGAGAACGCGCAGATTTTCGGCGACGTCGGCTTCGGCTTCAGGGTCACTTTCCTGAACAAGTGTGACGAAGTTGAGCGCCCGGTGGTGGCTGAGTATTACCAGCGTTGCTTTGGCAGTGAACTGCCCGAGAGCGGCGTGCACGCCAACCTCGCCTGACGCATGCGGGCAGCAGGAGCAATAGCCCCTTGAGCGGCAATCAAAAACCCAGCAACAAGTCCGGCGGCGGTGAAGCACCAATAGAACGCTTTCGCCGGGCGACCGGAGCAACTTTGCGCGCAATCGCCCGCAATGCAGAGTTGCAAGTTGCCTTCGCGCCTCATGCCCAGG
The DNA here is from genome assembly GCF_014191775.1 of Limibacillus halophilus. Classification (NCBI taxonomy): domain Bacteria; kingdom Pseudomonadati; phylum Pseudomonadota; class Alphaproteobacteria; order Rhodospirillales; family Rhodovibrionaceae; genus Limibacillus; species Limibacillus halophilus. Next base: position 44,782 of record NZ_JACHXA010000008.1, read on the forward strand.
GCCTTCAGGGCAACGAGGCGCGTGTCCCGATGCCCGGGCGTGACCTTTCGGCAGAGGACGTCGCCCTGACGCGGGGAGAGGCTGATGCCATCGCCCTGCGGCAGCGTTACCACGACGCCAAAAACCATGCGCGCCTTGCACCCAGCAGTCAGATCGCCCGGGAAATTTTCAACGCGGTCGAGCAGACCCGCTGCGAGGCCTTGGGCGCGCGTCGCATGGCCGGGGTTAACGCCAACCTTGGCGCTATGCTGCAGGACCGCTGTCGGACACGCGGATACGACCACATCACCGAACGCGAGGACGCGCCGATCTCCGAGGTTGTCAGCCTGCTGGCCCGTGAGGCCATGACGGGCGAGAAGCCGCCGCCCGCAGCACGGCCGATCGTTGATCTCTGGCGTCCACTTTTCGACGCAAAGGCAATGGGCGATCTAAAGCAAATGGCTGAACTCGCCGAAGATCAGGCTGCCTTTGCACGGATGGCGCGCCAACTCATCGAGGATCTCGACTTCGACCTCGGCAACAGCGAATCCGACCCCGATGACCCCGACCAGGATAGCGAAACCGACGATCAACAGCAGAACGAGCAGGACAGCGAAGGACAGAGCGGCGACCAGCAGTCCAGCGATGCCTTCGATGCCATGCAGGAGCAAGAAGGGGAAGCAGACGACGCCGACAGCGACGACGCGAGCGCGGATGCCGACGGTGAGATGATGGCGGGTGACAGTGAAGAGGATCCCGGCCGTCCCGGTACCCCGCCGGAGTTCGACGACCGTCGCAACGCCCCGGCGGAAGCGCCCTACCGGGCCTTCACCACGGAGTTCGACGAGGTGGTCGAGGCAGAAGACCTTTGCGACCCTGATGAACTGGCGCGCCTGCGCATGTTGCTGGACCAGCAGCTTGCCCATCTGCAAGGTGTCATTTCCCGCCTTGCGAACCGGCTCCAGCGCCGCCTAATGGCAAAGCAGACCCGCGCCTGGGAATTCAATATCGAGGAAGGGCTGCTCGATACAGCCCGCTTGGCGCGTATCGTGGTCGACCCGACCATGCCGCTTTCCTTCAAACGGGAACTGGAGACTGATTTCCGAGACACGGTGGTCTCCTTGTTGATTGACAATTCCGGCTCCATGCGGGGCCGACCCATCTCGGTGGCCGCCGTCAGCGCAGACATCCTGGCACGCACCCTCGAACGTTGCGGGGTGAAAGTCGAAATTCTGGGCTTCACGACGCGCATGTGGAAAGGCGGCCAATCGCGGGAGCGTTGGATTGCAGCGGGCAAGCCTGCCAATGCCGGCCGTTTGAATGATCTACGGCATATTGTTTACAAGAGTGCAGACGCTCCATGGCGCAGGGCACGCAAGAATCTGGGGCTGATGCTGCGGGAAGGCATTCTCAAGGAGAACATTGACGGTGAGGCGCTGCTTTGGGCGCACAATCGCCTGCTCGGTCGCAGCGAGCAACGCAAGATTCTCATGGTGATTTCGGATGGTGCGCCGGTCGACGACTCGACGCTGTCCGTCAACCCGGGCAACTACCTGGAAAAGCACCTGCGTGAAGTCATCGACTACATGGAAACGCGTTCGCCGGTTGAGGTTATCGCAATCGGCATTGGTCACGACGTCACGCGCTATTACCGGCGCGCCGTGACGATCGTGGATGCAGAGCAGCTAGGCGGAACCTTGATGGAGAAGCTGGCGGAGCTTTTCGATGAGGAAGGCGGCAGTCGCCGCGCCGGCCCGCGCGGCGCGATCCGGCAAGCACGGAGCCGGTCTTAGAGTTCAAACAAAAGCAGCAGGTCCGTAGATGGCTGATATCAAGGGTTCCATGCCGAGCGAGGAAAAGCGGTTCCCCGCTTTTGTCCGTCATGATGTCGCCGCCATGGAACCTTCCAGGATAGTTCAGCTCTGGGAACTAGGCTTTGGGATGGACGACGTGATCCCGCTTTGGGTGGGAGAAAGTGACCAAGCAACCCCGGCTTTCATTTCCGACGCAGCCTATGCGGCCCTTCAGGCCGGCAAGACTTTCTACACTCACAAGCGTGGCATTCCCGAGTTACGCCAGGGCATCGCCGACTACACTGCCGGACTGTACGGAATCCCCATGTCGGCCGACCGCGTCAGCGTGACGGCCTCGGGAATGCACGGTATCACGTTGATCTGTCAGGCATTGTTCGAACCGGGCGATAACCTCATCGTGGTCGCGCCGAGTTGGCCGAATGTGGTCAAGGCGGCGCAGGTGCAGCATGCCGAAGTTCGCTTTGCCACCCTCGATCCGAAACCGGAAGGCGGATTCACGCTGGATCTGGAGAGGCTTTTTTCCCTGGTCACCGACCGCACGCGCGCATTGTTCGTAAATTCGCCGGGCAATCCGACCGGTTGGATGATAGAAGCCGATCAGCAACGCGAGATACTCGATTTTTGCCGATCCCGCGGTATCTGGCTGCTGGCCGATGAGGTTTACGCCCGCTTCGTTTACGACCGCTCGGTTGCACCGTCTTTCCTTCAGCTGGCGGAACCGGACGACCCGGTGATCCACATAAACTCCTTCTCTAAGGCCTGGGCCATGACCGGCTGGCGCTTGGGATGGCTGATCACGCCGCCTGCCTTCGGAAAGATCGTCGATCAGTTGATCGAGTTTTCGACCTCCGGGTCGCAGGCATTCCTTCAGCATGGCGCCTTGGCGGCGCTGACGCCCCAGGGCGAGACCTTCGCGCGCTCCATGGTCGACCGTTGCCGCCAGGGCGGCGAGATGGTGTTCCAGCGGCTGGCGGCAATGGAGCGGGTCACGCTATCGCGCCCAACCGCCTCTTTCTATGCGTTCTTTCGCATTGACGGAGTGGAGGACAGCTTGTCCTTCGCCAAGAGGATTTTATCCGAAACCGGTGTCGGGCTGGCGCCAGGCTCTGCTTTCGGGCCGGGCGGCGAGGGGCACATGCGCCTTTGTTATGCGTCTTCTCACAACCTCTTGTCGAAGGCGCTTGATAGACTTGAACTGATCTTACGTTAATTTTTTATGTTATTGCTTTATAAGAAATTTTTAAACTGTTTTATATTTATTAGGCAGCATTTCAGCTAGATATGTCGTATTGGAAGTTAATTTTAATCGATTTGCAGTTAATCGCTATATTATGAGATGTTACAGATGGATAAGACTATGAAAGCTCATTTTCAAACTTTTTCCCGCTACAACACTTGGGCCAATCGGCGCCTCTATGAGGCGACGGCAACCCTGAGCGATGAGGCAAAGCGCCTACCACGACCTGCGGCTTACTTTGGCTCCCTGCTCGGCACGCTCAATCATCTGTTGCTGGTCGACCAACTATGGTTCGACCGTGTAGAAGGCCGTCCGGGACGCCACACGCAGCTTGACGGTATCCTTTACGAGGATTTTGCGGAGCTTCGCGCCGCAAGGGAGCAGGAGGACGCGGCTATCGAGGCAAGGGTTGCCACCATGACCGACGAAGCGCTGGCTGCCGATCTTACCTACCACACCATCACCGGCGGGCAGATGCGCAACCCCTTGCACCAGGTGCTATCCCATATCTTCAACCACCAGACCCACCACAGAGGGCAGGCGCACGCCCTGCTCAAGGATGCAGGACTCATGCCGCCACCATTGGACCTGCTCTACTACCTGCGAGACCAGGGTTGATGGCCCGATTGACGTCGGCACTCAAGCGTCGGTCGTCAAGACGACCTTTCCGGTAGAGCGGCGCGACAATAGCAACTGCATTGCTTCTGCGATTTTTTCCAGGGGCAGTGCGTGCGACACATGCGGCTTCAGCAGGCCCGCATCGTACCAGCCAAACAGCTCGGCGAACTCGTCGCGCAGCATTTCCGGCGCCTGTTTGCGGTAAGAGCCCCAATAACAACCAACCACCGAAATATTTTTCACCAACAGAATGTTTGCGGCCGCCTGCGGTACCCGTCCGGCTGCAAACCCGATGGTGAGCAATCGGCCGGACCATGCCAGACAGCGCAGGGAGGCATCGAAGATATCTCCGCCGACGGGGTCGAAAACCACATCCACACCGCGCCCGTCGGTCATATCCTTCACGGCGGCACGAAGGTCGTCAGTTCGATAGTCGATGGAGGCGTCCGCGCCGTGGGCTTCGGCGAGACGACACCGGTCCGCACCACCGGCCGATGCGATCACCCGTGCCCCCAGGGCCTTGCCGACTTCAACCGCTGCCAAGCCAACCCCGCCGGCAGCACCATGCACCAACAGCGTCTCTCCCGCCTTCAATCCGGCACGCCAGACCAGTGCGCCATGCGCCGTTCCATAGGTGATGGGAAAGCCTGCCGCCGATTGGAAGTCGAGACTATCGGGAATTTTGAAAACATCGCTTTCGCGGGCGATGGCCTGCTCCGCAAATCCACCGTGATCAACGACCGCCAAGACGCGATCACCGGGCTTTGTCCCGGACACACCCTCGCCAACTTCCAGAACCTCGCCTGCTACTTCCAGGCCAGGACTGAATGGAAACGGCGGTTTCTCTTGGTATTTGCCCGCGATCATCAAGGTATCCGCAAAGTTCAACCCGGCCGCCGCCACGCGGATCAAAACATCGCCGGCCCCTGGTCGGGGCTCCGGAAGTTGACCAACCTTAAGAGATTCCGGCTCACCCCAAGAGTCACAGATAACTGCGCGCATTCTTCAACCTCTCATCCGCTGGTTATTACACCTCAGAAGCGGGCCGCGCTGGCGGTACGAATTACGCCAACATCGCGACCGGCCCGGTTCAATATGGCCGGCCGCAACAACTCCGAAAGCGCCTCGGCCTGCTGATCGTCGATAACACCCAGACGGCGCAGAAGGGCGCCAGCGACAATCTCGCTGGCCCGCCCCGCCCCATCATCCACCTTGACGGCGAAACCCAGTCCCAAATCAGGCACCGTCCCGCAGTAGACGCCTTCGGCCCCGGTCTTGACGATGGCACGCCCCCCGACGGCGGCGATAACCCGACTATCGAACCGCCGCGTCCCACCCATCATGATTGGCTCGTTGGCAATCGCCCCGCGAATGCGCGCGCAAGCTTCCTGACGGCGGTCTGGTTGATCGTCCGGGCTGCCAAGCCGCGCCATGGCCAGGGCGATATTGCCCAGTGGCATTCCGATTACCGGAATACCGCAACCGTCGATGCCCATAGGTACGCGCGACAGATCGAGCCCGGTCATGGCTTCCAGAACACCAAGAATGCGCTGCTGTACGGGATGATCGCGGCGGATGTAACCCTTGGTCGCCTCTCCCTTGTGGCGGGCGGTGGTCAAGAAGCCGCTATGCTTGCCCGAGCAATTGTTATGCGCAGCGGTCGGGGCGTTTCCGCTCCGCAACAATGACTCCATCGACGCGGGATCGTAGGGCAAATGCGCACCGCATTCGAGATCCTCGACACCGCAACCGATACGCTCCAGCCAGGCCAGTACGGTTTCAACATGACGTGGCTCCCCGTCGTGACTGGCGCAGGCCATTGAAATTTCCGCGTCGCCCAAACCGAAGGCCTCGGCCGCACCGGTTTCGATCAGCGGGATGGCTTGAAGGGATTTGATGGCGGAACGGGCATAGATTGGCGCCTCTATGTCGCCGGCCTGTAATACAACCCGCCCCTCGTTGTCGACCACCGCGTAGCGGGCCCGGTGAACGCTTTCGACCATATCGCCACGCGTCAGTTCAACCAGCAACGGATTGGCATGGGCTTTGCCCGACGAAGAGCTTTCACCCGTGGTATCCTTCTCATGTTCAAGCATGAAGGCCGTCCTGTATGCGGTAAATGATTTGTCCAGACCTTGCCTTGCGGCGCGGCGCGGTGCAAGTTCCCTCGGGTCATGAGAGGGTATTTTGGATTCGGCGTGCAGCAGATCAGCAAACCCATGAACTTGGGTAGCCTGATGCGGTCGGCGCATGCCTTCGGAGCCAGTTTCTTTTTCACCATCGACCCGGACTTCAATCCAAAGGAAGTGAAGCTTTCCGACACATCCGACGCTGCCAAGAATCTGCCCCTCTATACCTTCCCCACCGTGGGGTCCCTGACTTTGCCGCGCGAATGCAGATTGGTTGGCGTGGAACTCACCGACGATGCGGTCGACCTGCCATCCTTTCACCACCCGCACAACGCCGCCTATGTCCTGGGCCCGGAACGCGGCTCGCTCAGCCCGGAATTAATTGAACGCTGTGATCAGGTTGTCAAAATACCGACAAAATTCTGTGTCAATGTCGGCGTTGCAGGGGCCATCGTGATGTATGATCGCATGCGATCGCTCGGGCGCTTCGCCCCGCGTGCGGTCGGAAGCCTAGGTGGGCCCGGAGAAAAACCGCCCCATGTGAGTGGGGGTCCTGTGCTTCGGCGCAGAAAGACATGAAGATTATCGGCGGGGGTTGCGGCGGACTTCCGCTGGAAGTCGACAAACGCTAGGCTCGCCGGGAAGAGTTTGCCACGGCAGCGCGACAGTTGAGAAACGAGAGGGACCAGCAGTGCAGATCACATCGACATCGGCGGCAAAAGGCAATCACGGATGCTTGGTCGACAGGATGACGGCCCGCTCCTTGCTCGGAGCGGCCCTAGGGCTCTTGATCTTGGGTTTCAGCACGGAAAATGCCTCGGCCCAGGCCGTTGAGCAACTTGGCAGTTTCCAGCAGTGGACCGCTTACACCTATGAATCGGGCGGTCAGAAGATTTGCTTCATGTCCGCAACGCCGGCAAAGGCGGAGGGCAACTACACCCGCCGTGGAAATATCTCGGCCATGGTGACCCACCGGCCTGCGCGGGAAACCCGCGACGTCGTATCCATTGAAGCAGGCTATACCTACCAAGATGGCTCCGATGTGACCGTGACGGTGGAGAACCGTTCCTTTGCGCTCTTTACCCAGGAAGGCAATGCCTGGGCGCGCGATAGCGAGACGGATAAGGCCATGGTGACTGCCATGAAGGCTGGGCTGGACATGGTCGTCCAGGGCGTATCCTCGCGCGGCACCAAGACCAAGGACACATACTCCCTGAAGGGTTTCACGGCGGCTTATGACGCCATTTCCAAAGCCTGTCCGTAAAGGGTCTTAACAAGGATTCCCTTGCCGAGGAGCCTTCGCAGGCTTATCTAGGCGCCCATGACTGGAAGCGCACACACACAAGCCTTTGCCCCACCGCCCGCCATAACCGACGGGCGGCCGTTGCTGCTTGGTCTTTCCCGCGAGGAATTGACCGAGACCATCACTGGCTTGGGTGAGCCTGCCTTCCGCGCCAAACAGCTCTGGCACTGGATCTATGACCGGGGTGAAACGGACTTCGCCCAAATGACCTCGCTCTCCAAGGGCTTCCGGGAGAAGCTGGCGGAGCGGTTCGAGGTTGGTCGGCCTGGCGTGAAGCTGCACCAGGAGTCGAGCGACGGTACGCAGAAATGGCTGCTGCGCTTCCCCGATGGCCAGGAAGTCGAGAGTGTCCACATTCCCGAAAGCGATCGTGGCACCCTTTGCGTTTCCAGCCAGGTCGGCTGCACCCTGACCTGCCGCTTTTGCCATACGGGCACGCAGCGGCTGGTACGCAACCTTTCGGCCACCGAAATCGTCGGCCAGGTAATCCTGGCCAAGGACAGCTTCGACGAATGGCCCGCCAGCCGGGAAGGCCGCCAGATCACCAACCTGGTGATGATGGGAATGGGCGAGCCTCTGTACAATTTCGACAACGTCGCCAAGGCTCTCAAGATTATCATGGATGGCGAGGGACTGGGCATCTCCAAGCGCAAGATCACGCTCTCGACGGCCGGTGTCGTGCCGATGATGAAGCGCTGCGGCGAGGAGTTAGGCGTCAACCTTGCGGTGTCGCTGCACGCGGTCAACGACGAGATCCGGGACCACATCGTGCCGATCAACAAGAAGTACCCGATCGCCGAACTTTTGCAGGCCTGTCGAGACTATCCCGGTATCCATAATGCCCGGCGCATCACTTTCGAGTATGTGATGCTAAAGGACGTCAACGATAGCGATGCGGATGCGCGTCAGCTTATCCGTATCCTCAAAGACATCCCGGCGAAGGTGAACCTGATTCCCTTCAACCCTTGGCCGGGCGTGCAGTTCGAATGCTCGACGAGCGAGCGCATCAACCGCTTTGCCGATATTCTAGCGGCCGGAAATCTCTCAGCACCCGTGCGTCAACCCCGGGGTCAGGATATCCTCGCCGCCTGCGGACAGCTCAAGAGTGAAAGCCAACGGCTGAAGAAAACCGAGCGCGATGCCGCTTTGGCGGCGGCGGCGGTTCCGGCCGAGACCTGACACTTTCACACGGACCGCCAGGTGGGTCGACGCCGCAGACCGGAGACAGCGCGCAACAGCACGGCGACCATGACAAGCCCGCCGCCGATGGCCGTCGTGGTTTCCGGCACCTCCCCGTAGAACATCCAGACCCAACCAGGGCTGAGCACGACCTCGGTCAGGGATAAGAGCGACAACTCGGCGGCCGAGACCCTGGACGCTCCCTTCAAGAACAGCACCATGCCCAGAACGATCTGCACGACCCCCATCAACAGGCAGAGCAGCAGGTCGTGCAAATTAACGGAAAAGCTTTCCAGCATCACGGCACCGAAAAGCGCAGTCATCAAGCCGCCCACGATCACAACCGGCATGGTCTCGCGCTTGCTGTCCCTGGAGGACGCCTGACGGAGCGTGACCGCATAGCAGGCAAACCCGGCAACCGAGATCAGCGCGGTGACGTTGCCCAGCCAACGACCGGCCTCCACGCCGCCTTGCACCATGTAGGCGACCCCGAACCCGGCGATGCACATGGTGATCCAGGTTGCCTTGCGGATTGGCTCCTTGAGAATGAACCAAGCCAGGATCGCCGTCATGAAGGGACCGGCGGCCAGCATGAAGACCGCGTTGGCCACGGTGGTGTAAAAAAGCGCAAAGACGAAGCCAGCAGAGGCCACGGCCAGAAAGAACCCGCCGATCAGGGAGAGACGCGCCTCGTTGCGCAGAACAGCGAAGCTGCGTCCACGCTGGCGCCAGGCAAAGTAGAGTCCCGCGGCAACAACCACTGAAATTGACCGGTAGAACAGCAGTTGCCACGCGTCCACTTCCTCCATGGAACGCACAAACATTCCGGAGGTGCTCCAGAAGGTGCCCGCCAGCATCACGAGCGACAATCCGATGATGCGTTCCCGGTCAAAACCCAGGGTGGGCGCGTCAACGCTCACGTCGGGCTATCCGCATCGTAGACAGCGTGCTTACGGCGCTCCAGTTCTTCGCGATAGGCCAACATTCCCGGATTGAAGTCCCCAACGAAGCGCGGTTCTTCTTCAAAGTGATGGAAGCGGTCCTCGCCACGCACCAGTGTCGCCGTCTCGTTGTCGATAACCGTTTGCCGAACCGATGTAGCCGCGTATTGCAGTGTCAGGCCAATCCGGCGCCTATCGCTTCGGTTAGGTTGGGATGCATGCAGGGTCCAGCCATGGTGCAGGGAAGCCTGGCCCGCGATGAGAGACGCATGAACAATGTCGTCCTCACGGATTTCCTTATCCACGGTCTGACCGCGGTGCAGGATGTTGTCGTCCGAATAGGTATCACGGTGTGCCTGCCGACCGCTCTTATGTGATCCGGGCAGCATCATCATGCAGCCGTTTTCCGGCGTGGCGTCGCTGATCGCGATCCAGGCGGTCACCAACTTGTCGCTATCCAGGCCCCAATAGGTCAGATCCTGATGCCAGGAGACCTTTCCCCGGCTATGGGGCTCCTTGATCACATAGGCGCTGTCCCACAACAGGATGTCCGGCCCGATGAGTGCTTCAACCGCATCCAGCAGTGTCGGATCACGCGCCAACTCGTTGGCGGAGCCGCAGATCAGATAGGGCTTGGTCTTGTAATGCAGAGGGCCCAGCCGCGCCTCCGCCATCTCTAGCGCTGCCCTGTGCGCCGCCATGGCGGCAGGCTCCATAAGCGTCAGGGGGGCGAAAAATCCTTGCGCCTCGTAAAGCGCAAGTTCCGCCGCCGAAAACCCTCTGGTCCGGCTCCCCGCATCCCGCATGGGTCCTGGCATCTTTTCTGCCCTCGTGTCTCAATTTGGTCGCTGCCCCAAACTGCGGCACAGACGAGAAGCCTGTCTCTCTGATTCGCGCCAAAAAGCTGACGCAGAGGCGCGATAAGGCGGCTACCGACACGATCAGCAAGCCATTGGCCTTGCAAGACCCATGACACTTGCGCAATGGCGACGGAACGCCCTCTTGTAAGAGAACGCCTTTTGCCTATACTCGCCGCCGCGCGGTCACGGCCTGAGACGGGCCGTCCAAACCCAAGATGTTGTGAAGGTGTCCCATGAGCGAAATCAAGCGCGTCGTCCTCGCCTACTCAGGCGGACTCGATACTTCTGTGATCCTGAAATGGTTGCAGGAGACCTACCGATGCGAGGTGGTGACCTTCACTGCTGATCTCGGTCAGGGCGAAGAGCTTGAGCCGGCCCGCAAGAAAGCCGAGATGCTCGGTATCAACCCGAAACATATCTTCATCGAAGACCTGCGCGAAACCTTTGTGAAAGATTATGTCTTCCCGATGTTCCGCGCGAATGCCGTGTACGAAGGGCTTTACCTGCTGGGCACCTCGATCGCGCGACCGCTGATCGCCAAACGGCAGATCGAAATCGCCCGCGAGGTCGGCGCGGACGCCGTCTGCCACGGGGCAACCGGCAAGGGCAACGATCAGGTTCGTTTCGAACTGGGTTACTATGCGCTCAACCCCGACATCAAGGTCATCGCGCCCTGGCGCGAGTGGGACCTGACCAGCCGCACCAAGCTGATCGAGTTCGCCGAGAAGCACCAGATTCCCATCGCCAAGGATAAGCGCGGCGAGGCGCCCTTCTCGGTGGATGCGAACCTGCTGCACATCTCCGCCGAAGGCAAAGTGCTGGAAGACCCCTGGGAAGCGCCGGAGGAGTACGTCTTTTCGCGCAGCGTCTCTCCGGAAGACGCGCCGGACGAGCCGACGATCATCACCGTTGATTTCGAAAGGGGCGACCCGGTCGCCGTCGATGGCGAGGCCTTGTCGCCAGCAGCCCTGCTGACCCGCCTCAACAAACTAGCGGGCGACAACGGCATCGGACGCCTGGATTTGGTGGAAGGCCGCTTCGTCGGCATGAAATCGCGCGGCGTTTACGAGACGCCCGGCGGCACGATCCTGCTGCAGGCCCATCGGGCGATTGAGTCCATTACCCTCGACCGCGGCGCGATGCATCTGAAGGATGAGCTGATGCCGCGCTACGCCGAGCTGATCTACAACGGCTTCTGGTTCAGCCCCGAACGGCGCATGTTGCAGGCCCTGATCGACGAGAGTCAGGCCAAGGTCAACGGCACGGTGCGTCTGAAGCTCTACAAGGGCAATGTTATCGTCCAGGGCAGAAAGTCGCCGGATAGTCTCTACTCGATGGAGCACGTGACCTTCGAGGACGATCAGGTCTATGACCAGCGCGACGCAGAAGGTTTCATCAAACTGAACGCTTTGCGGCTACGCCTGCTCAACCGCCAACAGGGTTGACCGACAGGCTAGCCGAGCAGCCAACGTAGGGCGACCACCGAGGCAACACCGCCAATCACCGCGACAAGGATCGGCATGCGCCATGCCAGGCCGAGCGTGATGACGGCTGCGAGCACCTCGGCCGGCCCCTGAAGCAAAACCGTTGGCGCAATGACGGCAATCAGGACCGACCCCGGCACAGCCTCCAACGCCGCCGCGCCGCGGCCCTTCAACGACAGGCGTGCAACCATCCAGAAGCCCAGGACGCGGGTCAAATAGGTTGCCGCCGCCATGCCAGCAATCGCCGCGAAGGTCAACCAATCCAGTGTCACAACACGGTCTCCGGATGAGCCGGGCGTGGCGGTGGCAGAAGCAGGCCCACCAAGGCCCCGGCCAGCCCCCCCAGCAGGATGTACCACACACCCTCTATGAAACTGTAAGACAGGGACGCAACCGCCGCGCTCGCCACCCAGGGCAGCAAGCTCCGCCAACTCACGTAGAAACTGCGCACGAGGCAAAGGAACACCGCGGCAAAGGCGAAATCGAAGCCATAGGCGGCGGGGTCGGGAATCCAGCTCCCAGCGCGATAGCCGAGCTGCGTGCTGGCCACCCAGCAGAGATAGAAAACGACCCCCACGGAGAAATAGAAACCGGGCGTCAGTCCGCGTTGCGCCCGCCGCTGAAGGGCAAGCGCCCAAACTTCGTCGGCCATAAAGAACAACGCCAGATGACTGCGCCAGCCGCCCCAGGAGCGGATCGCCGGAGCCAGGGCCGCGCCCATCAATACATGGCGCAGGTTGACGATGAAAACCGCCAACACAAGCGTTGCAACCGCCGGAGGTGTCGTCCAGATTCCCGTCGCCACAAACTGTGCGCTGCCGGCAAAGACCAAACCGGACATCAGGCCGGTTTCCAAGGCGCTGAGTCCGGCTTGCTGGGCCAAAGTACCCCAAAGCAGCGCAAAAGGGAGTACGCTGGCGATCAGCGGGAGGGCCACTGCCATGGCATCCCCGAATTCGCTTATCAACGGCTGCTGGTCCGGTTTCTTTTCCATAGGTCGGACAGTACCAATCTAAAAAAGGACAGAACTATTGTCCTTTTTGCATGTCCCCTCTGCAAGGAAAATGAGATTCTAAAGCGGTAGCGGCGAGACGCCCATCACCGTGCTGTGCAGTGCCAGCAGCGCGGCATAGACCACCAATGACAGGAGGCTGCGCCACCAACCGATCCCGCGCCAGTCCATGGAACAACGCCCGGTCATCAGTGCAGCAAAGGGTATCAGACTGGTCGTCATGCGGATCGGCCCCCAAGCAGCCCCCATCTCCGCCTCTCGCTTGCGGTCGATATGCAGCATGCCGCCCAGGGACAGCACAAGAACTCCCCCCATCAGCAGGATCGACGCGCCGTCGCCGTTTACAAGTAGGTGAGCCAATGCCCAAAGACTGGTCCCCCAGAGGAAGGGGTGCCGGGTAATCCGCAGGATGCCGCTGTTGAGAACCGTCGGGTCGGATACCTCGACGGCATCGCCCCCTACCGCGGTGGCGCTCCGTGTCGTCAAACCGGTAACAACGAGAAAGACTGCCGGAACCATGATCAGGGCTGGTAGATGGAGGAGGAAGCGCGGGGGCTCCCAAATCGGGTCGAAAGGGGCACTACGATAGGCCAGCAACAGCCATATGAAGGTGCTCGCGTGCAGGACGCTCGCCGCAGCCAGGAATCCGCTCTGCCCGAGGCGATCGACCAACAATCCACGCAAGGGCTGCGCCGAGAAGAGGAAGTGTCCCCCAACGAACGCAAGCGTTGCCAAAAATACCGACTCCAATGACCCTGTCATGATGGCTGGCATTATCAGCGGCGATCACGCTTGCGTCCAGGCTCTCGTCAAGCGCAATCGGGCGTGCTAGTAAGCGCTCATGAGCAATGACATCACAGAAAAGCAGGACGATCCCGTCGCCTGCACGATCCTCAGTCTGCTAGAGGCTGCCGCTCCTGGTGACAGCATCACACCGGGAGACGTCGCGCGTGCTTTCGCCGAGCCGCGTCGGCGACCGAAGGACCGGCCTGACCTCTGGCGGCGCTATTTGCCTGCCGTGGGGCAACAGGCGCTCCATTTGGCGCGTGAAGGGCGCATCGTCATTCTGCGCAAGGGCAAACCGGCCAACCCGAACAAACCGATCAAAGGATTGATCCGGCTTACCTTGCCTCGTCCCGATTTGATTGTACCGGAAGCCGATGCCCCCGCAGACGACGACGCCTAAAGGGCCGGATCGTCGAGGCCTGCGGCACGGTAGGCCGACGTAACGCAGTTTGCAAGCAACACCGCGATTGTCATGGGACCGACACCGCCCGGCACCGGCGTGATGGCCCCCGCGACCTCGGCTGCTTCGGAATAAGCCACATCGCCCACGAGACGGGTCTTGCCCTCTGGCGTTTCTATGCGATTGATGCCCACGTCTATAACCGTTGCTCCGGGCTTTACCCAGTCGCCCTTGATCATCTCGGGCCGCCCGACAGCGGCAATCAGAATATCAGCGTTGCGGCACTCCCCGGGCAAATCGGCTGTGCGCGAATGGGCTATCGTCACCGTGGCGTTGGCGCCCAAAAGAAGTTGAGCCATGGGCTTGCCCACAATGTTGGAACGCCCAACCACGACGGCCCGCTTGCCCGACAGATCCTTTCCGAGCCTGTCCTGCAAAAGCAGCAGGCACCCAAGCGGCGTACAGGGAACCATCGGCTTGCCGGCTCCGGTCATCAAACGACCTGCGTTGACGACATTGAATCCGTCCACGTCCTTTGCCGGTTCGATCGAGCCAATGACGGCATTAGCGTCGATCTGCTTGGGTAGGGGAAGTTGAACCAGGATGCCGTGAACCTGGGGGTCGGCGTTCAGTTGGGCAACCAGTGCCAACAGATCGTCCTGCGTCGTCGTATCCGGCAGTTTATGCTCAAAAGACTGCATGCCTGCTTCAAGCGTTTGCTTGGCCTTGTTGCGCACATAAACCTGACTGGCAGGGTCTTCACCAACCAGCACAACCGCAAGTCCGGGCACGACACCCTTCTGGCTCTTCAATTCAGCGACCTTTTCGGCCACCCGTCCGCGAAGGCCGGCGGCAAAAGCTTTCCCGTCGATAACATTGCTACTGCTCATCTTTTCCCCGGTTTTATCTTTGGTTGTTCAATGCCTGCCTGGAAGGTAGTGCGCTTTGTTCGGCGCGCCTGTCCGAAAACGTCTCTCACAAGAGCTATTCCGACACCGGCTGCTCTGCAAAGAAAGCTGTGGCAATCGTTTGGATATCTTTGATATCTCCTTGCACGCGCAGTGTCTTCTCGCGTGCAGATTGACCCGTAACAATCTCAATGGCGCGCTTGGGTTGCCGAAGAGTTTTCGCCAACAGCTTAATCAGCGCCGCATTGGCCTTTCCATCTTCCGGCGGCGCGGTGACTTTGATCTCCCACCAGACCTGACCCGCAGCATCCTCGCGTAATCCACCCAACGCCGTTTGCCGCGCGCCTGGCTGAAGCCTGATCCAGAGCATCACCCCGTCGGCGGTATCACGGTAGGGCTTTCTCACAAGGATACGAGCACGTTGAATAGAAGCCGTTGAAGGAAAATCAGGATCAAGATCAAGATGACCGGCGTGATATCGATCCCACCAAAAGCCGGGATGATGCGGCGAATCGGTTTTAGCGCTGGTTCAGTGATGCGCCAGAGAAAAACGCCTATCGAATTGACGAATTGATTCTGCCGGTTCAAGACATTGAACGCGACGAGCCAGGAAAGAATCGCGCTGGCAATAATCATCCAGATGTATATGTCGATCGCCATCAAAAGTACGCTGATCAGCGGATCTAGAACCACGCGCATGCCTTCTTCGCCTCCTTTTCTCTCGGGGTCTGCAGCCCCGTCTAAAGCTAGCGAGCTAGAGAGATGGCGGCAAGGGTCGAGAAAGCGACTGGCGGCGTAATTCAGTTGCCTTTTGGGCCGTACAACCGGTTGCTCGCCGCCGGCCCTGCGATCCGCTTGACAGGCGCGTTGCGTCCCCCCATATTCGCCCGCGCCTCGCCCCCTCTCGTAAGAGAGCGGATGGCGGAGCCCACGCAAGGGGCCGTAGCTCAGTTGGGAGAGCGTCTCGTTCGCAATGAGAAGGTCAGGGGTTCGACTCCCCTCGGCTCCACCAATGATAACCCCCG
Organism: Limibacillus halophilus; assembly: GCF_014191775.1. Taxonomy (NCBI): domain Bacteria; kingdom Pseudomonadati; phylum Pseudomonadota; class Alphaproteobacteria; order Rhodospirillales; family Rhodovibrionaceae; genus Limibacillus; species Limibacillus halophilus. The sequence goes on from NZ_JACHXA010000008.1 coordinate 60,457, forward strand.
GGTCGCCCCCGGGGGTTATCTTTTGCGGCGTTAGCCGGCTGCCTCATCGAAACCGCTCAGCACATTGACCGCATTGACGCCGATCTCTGCCACGGCATAACCGCCTTCCATGGCAAAGAGGGTCGGCAGCTTCAATGCCGCGATGGTCCGTCCAATTTCCAGGTAGTCCGGGCTCTTGAGCTTAAACTGCGAAATCGGATCTTTCTCGAAGGTGTCCACGCCCAAGGATACAACCAGAGCATCGGCTCGGTAGTCCGAGATTACCTTGCACGCATCTTTCAAGGCAGCGGACCAAAGATCAAACCCGCTCCCCCACCGCAGTGGATAGTTGCGGTTGAACCCTTGTCCGCTCGCCTCTCCCAATTCATCCGCATACCCCAAAAAGTAGGGAAATTCCTGCAAAGGATCGCCGTGGATCGACAGGAAATACACGTCTGAGCGCTCATAGAAAATACTCTGCGTCCCGTTTCCATGGTGATAGTCCACGTCCAGGATCGCGACCCGCGCGGCGCCCTGATCGCGTAAGGCCTGCGCGGCAATAGCCGCATTGTTCAGGAAGCAGTACCCACCATAGTAGTCAGCAGCCGCGTGATGGCCCGGCGGCCGACAAAGGGAGAAAACGCTACGCGCGCCAGCATTCAGCACATCGACCCCTGTCAAGGCGACGTCCACGGCACTGATTGCCGCCTGCCAGGTGCCCGCCGTGATTGGTGAACCTGCATCAAACGAGTAATAGGAAAGCTTGCCGTCGATGGCCTCAGGCTCCCGCCCTCGAAATCCGCGGATTGGCCAGTTCAAGGGTAGTGCATCATGCGCGCGTCCCGTCGCGGTCCAAAGGGACCAAGCTTGTTCGAGAAAGGCCACATAGGCCGGAGCGTGAACCCTCTCGATCGCAGTTCTCGGATGTCGTGTTGGCGTGTCGACAGAGCCAAGGCCTACTTCTCTAACCCTGGCCAACACGGTATCGGCCCGCGACGGCATTTCGACAGCGGGCTTCAATGTTCCGTCGATCAACTCAAGTCGCGCGTGGTGCAGTCTGTGATCCTCGGAATAAATGGTTTTCATGGAGTCCTTGTCTCCCCGTCTCTGACCTCTAACCGTCTATGGCAACGCTAACATGACGCCGTGAACACCAAAAGACAGCGCTTGTCGTACAGGGTTAGAAAGCCCAGCCAAAGCCTTCTCAGTTCTTTTTGTATTTTTTAACAAGTCGCGTTTAGAATGACTGACCGATACAACAATAAGTGAACGGGAATGGTTGGGCCGCGTGCGTGCATTTGGATCGTCGAGGACGATCCCGACATCGTAGAACTGATCACGCATTTCCTTGGCCGTGAGGGTTTTTCCGTGCGTTCCTTCGCGCGCGGGCAAGCTCTGCTCTCCGCCATTACCGAGGGACTGCCCGAACTCTTTCTCATCGACCTGACCTTGCCCGATCTGGACGGCATCGAGCTGACCCGCAGAGTCCGTGCCAGTTGTGATCGGCCGGTAATCCTGGTTACGGGTCGCGGCGCGGTAAAAGATCGCGTCACCGGCCTCGACGCCGGCGCTGACGACTATATTGTAAAGCCCTTCGATCTCGCCGAGTTATCGGCCCGAATTCGCAGTAATTTGCGGCGCACCGAGGCGAGTGGGTCCAGCCTGCCGGATGAACAGCGTCTCGATGGCTTCACTCTCAATAGTTTGGTCGGCACCTTGAGTTTCAAGGACAACACGATCGACCTGACGGAAAAGGAAGCCGCGATCCTCGGCTACCTTGCAAATAACCCGAACCGGGTCATTCCAAGAGACGAGATGTATCTTTATCTAAGTGGTCGGAATTGGGATGGTGTCGATCGTAGTTTAGACGTTTATCTCTGCCGGATTCGTAACAAGATGCATGGCCTCAATCCACGTTACAACGGCATAAAGACGATCCGTGGCGTGGGCTACAAACTAACCAAATAGGGCATTATCGCCTGTATCGGATTGTTGATCTTCCGACCCCTGACTAATCTTTTCTCGCTCGGCGGCAAGCTGATGCCGGTGATACTCTTCCGCGACCTGGGGCGTTGGCAGCAGCAAGAAGATTTTCGTGCCCCTTCCTTCCTCGCTCTCAATCCAGCAATCGCCGCCTGACTGACGAACGAACCCAATTACCATGCTCAGGCCAAGACCGGTTCCACGACCGGCTTCCTTGGTCGTATAGAATGGGTCGAACGCCCTTTTGATAACCTCTTCGGTCATGCCGGTGCCCTGATCCGATACTTCCACCAGAACATACTCTCCCGGGATCAGGTTCGTTTCGCGCCCCTCCTGGCGTTTTTGTGTGGTCGCCTGCGCGCCGATCCGAATCTCGCCCCCCTGAGGCATCGCCTCGGCCGCGTTGAGTAACAGGTTGAGCATCACGCCCTTGAACTGTTCGCCATCGACAGCGACAAGCAAGTCCGGATCAAAATCCTCGACAATGATTTGCGCCTTTCCCTTGATCGCCGGTCGGGAGAATTCGATGCTGCGCTTGATCAGGTCGGCGATAGCAAAATCATCGATATCCAATTCCTGTTGACGTGCGTAGGCCAAAAGCTGCCGACTGAGATTCGCTCCTTGTTTGGCTGCACTTAGGATGCGCGTAACCAGGCGGTTTCTGCGGGCCTCTTCATCCCCTGACATCCCCATCAGCTCGGCATTGCCATGGATCACCATCAGGAGGTTGTTGAACTCGTGAGCCACGCCGCCCGTCAGAATACTGAGAGATCGCGCCTTTTCCATCTCAGCCAGCATTTGCTGTGCCTTGCGGTCGGCAACCGAGCGCCGCAAGGCCTCGCGCCGCGAATCCCGTTCCGCCTCCAACAAAAGCAACAACATCTGATGGGCCTTGGCATCGGCTTCTGCCCGACGCTGCGCTTCCTGCCGTCCGCGTTTTTCCAACCGCAGCATCCGCGCTATGAGGCTGCTTTCCTTTCGAAGCGTGAGGAAAACCGCCAGAGTGAGCAAGCCGGCAACGCCGGAGGAAACATAGATGATGATCTTGATAATTTGGGTTTCAGAGCCGTGTATTCGACGGATCCAGTTCGTTTCCGTATAGAGTGTCGTTGAGATCGAACGAGCGAGCTGCTGCATCTCCGGCACTGCCATTTCGAGCTTCTCGACAAATGGTCGGGTCGTGCCGGTGCGCTCGTAATCCTGATAGAGCTCCTTTACCAGGCTCTGCAATCTACGAACCTGACCTTGATCGTCAGGATCCAACTGCCCCAGGGCTGCACCGTAACGACCCTGTCCGGCAAGACTGACCCGACTGACCAGAATCTGAAAACGTAAACCCAGTTGGTCTTGCATTTCAGCAAACTTGGCCGGGTCGGCTTCCATCGCTTCATGCACGACGGCGGAAGTTTTGTAGACCTCTATCTCGATATTGTAGACCTGCCAGAGGGTCTCGTTGACACTGTCCTGTATCTCTACATTCTTCTTAAAGAACAGAAACAAGCTGAGCGGAATCGAACTGAGCAACAACACGCAAAGAAAGAGCATGATGTACTCGGTTATAATATTCCGTTGTTCTTTACCTTCTACCGGCTCCGTTACAGACATTGGCTTCACCTGACCGTAATGCGGTAAAGCTGCCAGACCCACAGGTCATGCACATCCGCCCGGTCGATCGCCGGATTATCATCCTGCGGGAAAACCAGCCACAACGGGCCTTTTTCGGAAACCGGCATCTCCGCGCCGTTGTGTTGGTAGGCTATCAACGGTTGATAGGGAAGGTAGCGCGGCAAATCCAAGGTGATGCTGTATTCGTTCAATGCCGTAAGCACCACCGACGTGCCCCGTGCCTTGACGGCCTGCAGCAAATTTACCAACCGAACGCCTCGAAACTCCTGCACGCCGTCCGTCCAGGGAGTCATCGTCCGCACGATATCCGCAGGAAAGCTTTCCAGCATCGAGAGATCGAAAACCGCGCGGTCACCATCGTTTCCCTGGCCGATTGCGCCATCAATCTCCAGGATGGTATCACCGGTTGGCTTGGCGATTTGAGCAGCCGCATTACTGGGTCCAATGACGCTTGAGGTCATCAGTAAAATTGCCGCAAAAATCAGCATCCACAGCGATGAACTGAAAGCGCCAATTGTTGCTCCAACGCCGCTACGCATCATGCCCCACCGGTAGGGATCGCTTGAGTCTGCACCGGGTCGCTCCTGCCAAGGCAGGCTTCGACCACGTCCGATAGCTCCTTCATGCTGTAGGGCTTTGGAAGATAACAACAACCCGGCACTTCGCGGCGCGCTGATTCCACAACGCTGGCGCTGTATCCCGAAGTCAGGACGACGCGAATATCCTTCGCAATTCGCCGCGCCTCCATCGCCAATTCGGCGCCGGACAACCCGGGCATGACAATATCGCTGACCAGCACCTGAAAAGGTGGAACTTCACGCAATAGCTTGATTGCCGTTTCCGCGTCGTTGGCAACGGCTACTTCATGCCCCAAAGCCGTCAGAAGGTCTGAGACGGTTTCCGCAACTTCGACTTCGTCCTCCACCAGCAGAATACGAACGCCAGCTCTCTTCATGTGGCCCCCAAACCCCATCCGTAACATTATGACTCTACCTTCTACGACACCCAAACAAAAGTGTGGCCGGTAAGTGCATTCGTGGAATGGTTGATTATCGAATAGCCAACCATAGATAGCTTAACAAAATTTAACGGCAGAACTCTTTGCGTCGAGACAAAGCCATCGCATACTTACTTCGCAGTCATAGTATTGCTCTTCTTCACGTCGCCTGGGCGGGAACCCTCACCGGTTTCCGCCCAATTTTTTCCGCATCTAATCCGCGTCTAAAATGTCAAATTCGGCAACCAAGGGCGCATGGTAACTTTCTGGGCTTTGCCCGACGCACGCATAAGCGGATAGTTCGTCACCCAACGCCTCGTTATGCACTTCGATTGTGCTGAATGCATTCAGCAAGTTGCGCGACGCCAGTATATGATCCAGCATAGTTTTGCGCCCCGCATGAATGACGCTAAATCTGCGCCAATCGGGAAGAACGCGTTCCAATGGCGTCAGGACCTTGCCGGACAAAGCCCCATTGCCCGTATCATCGAGATCCGCACGCAGAATCCTTAAGGGTACTTCTTCGCTCTCCGCATTGAGGTCGCCACAAACAGCCACTAGAGCATCGGGATCGGCAGACAGCACCTCCTCAACGAAAAGCCGAGCCTCCAACGCCTGGCCGTTACGCTTCATGCTGGCAAGAAAGAACCCTTCGGCCCAACCTGAAACACTGTTCCAGGAAAAACTGCCGCTCTTCTCGCCGGGCAACGCTGCCGCCAGAGGCGCGCGCAGATGCAAATTCACAACCCAGAGCCGCTGCATCGTGGGGAATTCGATCAAGCCGGCCAGCAAGGGCCGATCCCAGCCCACAGCCTTGGCCCCAGCGTCCGGCTCTACACGTGTCTGATATAGCGGCGGCTCCAACAGCTCTTCCTTTATCTGTCGGCGCTCCAGGAACGGCCATCGGCTGATGATCACGAGGTTGTGCTTATCTAGCAAAGACCCATCATCATGGGCCGTACCCAACCGGTGAAAGTTCTGGTAGGGGCTATCTGCGAGAAGCTGATTGAGCGCATCCAGGCTACGCGGCTCAGCCGACAGGATACGTTGGGCATTGACCTCCTGGAAGCACAGCACGTCTGCATTCAAACGCGCCAACTGCGGACGCAAGACCGAGAAGCGCGCCTCCACCGGCGCGGAAGCCTTGGGCCCGCTATCCAGGTTCTCCAGATTAAAGGTCGCCAACCTCACTTTCATGGCCAGCCCGCTTTCCTTTGAAAAGGCAGCTACCGCAAGGCAAAGGTCTTCTTGGCTGTAAGGGCCTTGGCAGCCTCGACATCGCCGCGATCACGTACGTGACGCATCATCATGGTCTCTACCCGTCCCATGAAGTAGAAGATCGCGTAGGACGACGCCAGGTAAACAATCCCGACGAAGAACAGTGGTTCGTAAATTCGATAAGAATAAGACTGCGCCGCACGCGCAACCCCGAAAAGGTCCATGACGGTAACGAGGCTAATAATCACCACGGCCTGGAACAGGAACACCACTTCGTTTGTGTAGGCCGGGAAACCAATACGAATCGCCTTGGGGAAAATAATCCGGCGGAAGCGCTTCATGGACGACATGCCGATGACCTTCGCCGCCTCAATTTCGCCAAATGGCACTGCCTGAATGGCGCCGCGGAAGATTTCCGCGGTGTAAGCCGTCGTATTCAACAAATAAACCAGCAGACTGACGTAGAGAGGCTCCCTGAAGAACCACCAGATGCCCATGTTCTGGAGTTCGGGCCGAAACTGCCCCGAGCCGTAATAGAACAGATAAAGTTGCACGATCAGCGGCGTACCGCGAAAAAAGAACATGTACGCAAAGGTGGGCACGCGGATCAGCGGGTTGCGCGACAGACGCATGACTGCGACCGGTATGGCAATGAAAAACCCGACAAGCAGCGTCGAGAATGTCACGCCCAGCGTAACCATGAATCCCCTGGAATAACGGCCCAGATACTCATAGGTCAGCGGACCCCAGCCGGAATAATCTCCCCAATCGATCACCGGCAGCCAGGAGATATCGGGCATTACTCTCTCCTCACGCCGCGGTTGGCCCAAACCTCGGCCCAGTGCTGCAAGCGGATCGAAAGCACCGTAATCGCGAGGTAGAGAAAGGCTGCCGTGATGAAAAACAAGAACGGTTGGCGGGTCGAACGCCCATGCACATCGGCCATGCGCATCAACTCATCAAGCTGCACAACCGACATCAGTGCGGTGGCCTTGACAAGCACCAGCCAGACGTTACCGATCCCTGGCAGCGCAAATCGCCATACCTGGGGCAGCATAATTCGCCAGAACGTCTTGATACGGTGCATGCCGATCGCGTGCGCGGCCTCCACCTGCCCCTTGTCGAGGGACTGGAAGGCGCCGCGAAAAACCTCGGTCATGAAGGCCCCGTAAACGGTCCCCAGGGTCAAGGTTCCGGTGACGAAGGGATTGAGGTCGATGCGAATATCCTCGCCGGTCAGGGCGGTGATGCTGTCTTGGATTCCCTGCGTTACACCGTAATACACGACGATGATCAGCACCAATTCCGGTACACCGCGCACGATTACCGTGTAAGCGCTACCGACGGTGTTGGCCAGTTTGCTGTTGGATAGTTTTGCCCAAGCACCCAGCAGCCCCAGCAGAACAGCCAAAGGGAGCGCCGAGAACGCCGTCATGAGGGTGATCCTCAAGCCCTCCATCAACTGATCAGCACGGCTGCGATAGAACAGGTCTATCGACTCCCATAACGGGCCAATCAATGGCAGGGAAAGGACGAATTCCTCCATGGCTCCTGCTTAAACTCCCAGATTACGGCGTGGCGCCCAGGCAGGATGATGCCTCTTGAACGCCGGAAATAGTGGAGGCGGGCTCGCAGTGGCTGCAATACCCGCCTCCGAACGTTACTTCACACTTCAGCTCTCGGCGCCATAGACGTCGAAATCAAAGTACTTCTCGTTGATCTTTTGATAGATGCCCTTGGCGCGTATGTCGGAAATGGCCTCGTTCAGGCATTCTCTCAGTTTGTCTTCACCCTTGCGAACGGCAATACCAGCGCCTTCGCCATGGAACTTCGGATCGTTGTAGTCAGGCCCCACGAACTGGAAGCCCTCACCATCGGGGGTTTCAAGAAAACCGTCCAACAGAGCCACGGAGTCCGCCATCACCAGGTCCAGGCGACCGGAAGCTAGGTCCGCGTTCGCCTCTTCCTGAGTGCCGTAGTTACGTACTTCGGCCTTTGGGAAAGTGGCGCGCAGGAAATCCTCGTGAATGGTGGCACGTTGCACACCGACGACCTTCCCGGCCAACCCGTCCGGAGAAATATCGAAGTTGGAGTCCTTGGCCGCCACAAATTTGGCCGGCGTGTTGTAGTACTTGCCGGTGAAGTCAACGACTTCCATACGTTTTGGGGTAATCGACATCGACGCGATGATCGCATCGTACTTTTTGGCCTGAAGCCCCGGAATGATGCCATCCCAATCCTGGGTGATGAAGGTGCAGTTCAACCCTGCCGACTCACACAAGGCGTTGGAGATGTCTATATCGAAGCCGACCAGATTACCGGCATCGTCAATGGAGTTGAACGGAGGGTAGGCGCCTTCGGTGCCTACACGCACATCCATCCCTTGGCATGCCCCTGCGATTGCCTGCCCTGCAACAGTCATTGCCGCCAACGCGGCCACGCTTGCAACTGCGATTTTCTTCATGGCTTTTTTTTCCTCCGTGATGGTTCGCAGTCAAAGTGCCACCCTAACCATTAGAGATGGCTGGATAAAAACTGACGAAAACGCTCGGTCTTCGGTTCCGTGAACATCTGACCGGGCGCGCCTTCCTCCTCCACCCGTCCTTGGTGGAGAAAAATAACCTTGTTGGAGACCTCCCGCGCAAACCCCATTTCGTGGGTTACCACGATCATGGTCCGCCCTTCCTCGGCGAGTTGCCGCATCACGCGCAGCACCTCACCAACTAACTCAGGATCCAATGCCGAGGTCGGTTCGTCGAACAGCATCACCTCCGGTTCCATCGCCAAAGCTCTGGCTATTGCGGCACGCTGCTGTTGGCCGCCGGAAAGGTGCGCGGGGTAATAATCAAGCTTGTCGGAAAGGCCAACTTTGTTCAGAACTTCCTTGGCGGTCTCGATTGCCTCGGGCTTGGACTTCCCCAATACCTGGACCGGCCCCTCGATCACGTTTTGAAGCACGGTCATATGTGTCCAGAGGTTGAAGCTCTGGAACACGAAGCCAAGCTTCGAGCGAATACGATCAACCTGTTTGGAGTCGGCTGCGATCGGCCGACCTCTCCGGTCCAGGCCCATGCGAATTTCTTCGCCGCCTACGACGACGCGTCCTTGCTCCGGTGTCTCCAAAAGATTGATGCAGCGCAGGAACGTGGATTTACCGGACCCACTGGACCCAAGCATAGAAATCACGTCACCTTGGTTGGCGGTGACGTCAATTCCCTTCAATACTTCCAGATCACCAAAACGCTTATGGACGTCTTCGACAATCAATGCCGGCTGGCCATTCGCCATGCCTATGTACGGCCTCCCTGTGGCCTGTAGTTTTTATTTTATAGTTGAAACTTAGACGGCTCAGCACGGCCTTGCAAAAGGAATTTAATCCTTTTCGCCGCGCCCAAGGATCTGATCGACCCGACGGCGCTCCTCATCACTAAGAGGCAAAGGCGCACAAGCACTGGCCACTGGCCGATGGCCTCGAAGATATACCCATACGCTCAGGCCGCCCAACAGCAACAAGACCAAGGGACCAAACCATAACACGTAGGTGCTCGGCTTGACTGGCGGCCTCAACAGCACGTAATCGCCATACCGAGCGACCAGGAAGTCCCGCACCTGGCCGTTGCTGTCGCCAGATACTATACGCTCTCGGATCATGATCCGCAGATCGCGCGCCAAGTCGGCGTTGGAAGAATCGATGTCTTGATTCTGGCACACCACGCAGCGAATGGATTTTGATATTTCGCGCGCGCGAGCCTCTTGCTGGGGATCGGAAAGCATTTCTCCCGGTTCCACCGCAAAAGCCGCGCCGCTGATAGACGCCGTAATCAGCAGCAGAGCGAGGGCAACGCCCTTCATCCGCCGATTTCCCGAACGATTGGCAAGATCTTCTTGGCGATATCGGCCTCAACCAACGGGCCTATATGCTGGTAACGAATCGTCCCGTCACCATCAATAATGAAGGTCTCGGGAATTCCGGAAATTCCCCAGTCGATCGCAACTCGCCCTTCCAGATCGCCACCGACAGCGCGATAGGGGTTGCCCAGGTCCGATAGCCATGCGGCTGCTTCCTCCGGCTTATCCTTCCAGTTAAATCCGTAGACCGCCAAACCCTCGCGTTCGGCCAGTCGCGTGATCACCACATGCTCGGCACGACAAGGAATGCACCAGGAGGCGAATATATTGACCAGCTTCACCCCTTCTCCACGCAGGTCGTTTGAGGAGAACCCGGGTTTGCCGGTGCCCTCGACCGGCGGCAGAACGAACTCGGGAATGGGCTTATTGATCAAGGCCGAGCGGACCTGGCCGACATCCCGGTCAGCGAGCAACCCCCAGGCAAATATGCTCAGCAAAGCACCAAAAACGACCGGCGGAGCGATTAAGAGGATACGACGTAAGAGCATGATTCTTTCCCTTAAGCGCCCGAGGGGGCCGATCTGATGGCCTTCTTAGATCGACTGGGCGCGCCGACGCGCAACCGGCGATCGGAAAGCGATACTAGCCCGCCCGCGACCATGATCAACGCGCCAGCCCAAATCCAGGGCACCAATGGCTCGTGATAGAGGCGCACCGTCCAGCCGCCCTTGCCGTCAGGATCGCCCAGAACGCTATAAAGATCGGCCAGTCCGGTCGTATGAATTCCCGCCTCGGTCGTCTGGCGGTTGCCCACATCGTAAATGCGCCGCTGGGGGAACAAGTCAGCGACCTTCGCGCCGTCACGTGTCACCCGAAAGCGCCCTTGTTCGGCGCTATAATTCTTGCCGCGGACCGGCGTAACCCCGACAAACTCGTAGCTGTAACTACCTAGCGTCACGCTTTCCGCAGGGTAAAGGATGCGAATTTCCTCAAGTTTCCAGGCAGAGGACGCAACCATCCCGGCAATCGCTATCGCCAAGCCCGCATGCGCCAGCGTCATTCCATAAGAAGAGCGCGGCAAGTTCACGGCACGCCGCCAACTGGTTCCAAAAGACGCTCGGAATAACTGCACCCGCTCGGCCCATTCCGTCAGGGTGCTAAAGAATAGCCAGGCGGCCACGGCCATTCCAGCCACGGCCATGACGGGCCCTTGGCTGTAGAGGTACAACGTGAAAAGCGTGACGATGCCGGTCAGGAGCAATGCCATCTTCAAACGCCCCAAGACGCCGGCGAGATCCGCGCGCTTCCAGGCGAGCAACGGCCCCAGCCCCATAAGGAGAACCAGAGGGGTCATGATTGGCACGAAGGTTGCCTCGAAGAAAGGCGCACCGACCGAAACCTTGTCCCCTGTAACCGCCTCGAGCAACAGCGGATAGAGCGTGCCCAGTAAGACTGTGCCGCAAGCCGTCACCAGCAATAGATTGTTGAGGACCAACCCGCCTTCGCGGCTGACCGGGGCGAAAAGACCGCCGCTTTTGAGGTCGGGCGCCCGCCAGGCAAAAAGCGTCAATGATCCGCCGATGGCGATCGCCAGCAGCAGGAGAATGAAAAGCCCGCGCGCCGGGTCGGTAGCAAAAGCATGCACCGATGTCAGCAACCCCGACCGCACAATGAAGGTGCCAATAAGGCTCAACGAGAACGTGAGGATGGCAAGAAGGATCGTCCAGACTCTAAGAGCCCCACGCTTTTCCACGACTACGGCGGAGTGCAGGAGGGCCGTTCCCATCAACCAGGGCATGAAGGAAGCATTCTCGACAGGGTCCCAAAACCACCAGCCACCCCAACCAAGTTCGTAGTAGGCCCACCAGGATCCCAGCGCGATGCCGCCCGTCAGGAACATCCAGGCCGCCAACGTCCAAGGACGGACCCAACGCGCCCACGCCGCATCCACGCGCCCTTCTATCAGCGCGGCGACGGCAAAGGCAAAGGCAATGGAAAATCCGACGTAGCCCAAGTAGAGCATTGGCGGATGGAAGGCCAATCCCGGATCCTGCAGCAGTGGATTGAGGTCGCGTCCGTTGAGCGGTGGTGGGAACACCCGGGCGAAAGGATTGGAGGTAAAAATCGAAAAGGCCAGGAATCCAACGGCAATCATGGCCTGAACCGAGAGTACCCGGGCCTTTAAACCATCCGGCAGATTGCCGCCGAAGGCCGCGACGGACGCACCGAACAACGCCAGTATCAAGACCCACAGCAGCATGGAGCCTTCATGGTTTCCCCAAACGCCTGAGATTTTGTAAAGCAGCGGCTTGGCCGAATGCGAATTCTCCACGACATTCAAAACCGTGAAATCGGAAACCACATAGGCTTGGGTCAAGGCGCCAAAGGCGATAATGAGGAGCAATAGCTGCGCCAAGGCCGCAGGTCCGGCAAAGGCCACGAGATTAGGTTTTCCGCGTTGCGCTCCATAGAGCGGCAGCACCGCTTGCAGCAGTGCAACCACCAACGCCATGATGAGCGCGAAATGTCCAATCTCGGGGATCATTGGGTCGCGCTTTCCTCACCTTTCCAATGCCCGCCTTCTTTCAAGGCGTCGGCAACTTCCTTGGGCATATAGTTCTCGTCGTGCTTTGCCAGAACTTCATCGGCTGCGAACTGGCCACTCGGGCTCATGCGACCCTCGACAATCACGCCCTGCCCCTCCCGGAATAGATCGGGCAGGATGCCCCGGTAATCGACCTGGATGCTGGCCTGTCCGTCCGTGATCCGAAAGGTGACTTCGGCATTCCCGTCGCTCTTGACCACCGACCCCGGTTCAACCAGACCGCCAAGTCGGATGGCGCGCTCAAGATTGACCGATCCGCTCGCGAGATCACTGGGACTGCGGAAGAACATCATATTCTCCTGCAGCGCCAACAGTACCAAGGCAGTGGCGCCGAACAGCGCGCTCAGACCGAGCGCGCCAAACATCAGGCGCCGATTTTTACGCGTCATTCCTGCGTCTCTTCGTTCTGATTCAAGATCTGATCGGAATCGCTGGCTTTCCGACCTCGGGCAGCGCGACTGTTGCGCGGCAAACGCGCCTCAAGTTGGCGCAGCTTCCGTTCACCCGCTTTCTGCTCTTTCAGGCTGATGACCAGCAGACCGATCATCACCGCTGCGGTAATCAGCAACGCAGCCCAGATGAATACGGCATAGCCACCCATTCTTTACACGCTCCCACAGTAGATCTCTGCCTCAGTATCGCGCAAAGGCGAAACACCCACGGTCAGCACCCTTAGCAAAGTTTGAGGTTCGACGCGCTCTCTACAGCATCGGCGAAGTCGCTGCTGGGCTTTAATTGTAATATTTGGTCATCGACCAAAACGTTCCAATCCCCAGGAACATCTCTAACTTAATCAATCATAGCCAGAACGCCAGCCCTTGAGATCAAGACCATCCGGAGGATTTAGTCAAGATACCGTTACTCCAGACTTTGCCGCAAGGCAGCGGCGGCGGCGATCGGCGCCAGAGGCAAGGCCGCGAGCAGCAAAGCGCCCTGGAGCAGCAAGAAGGGACGCGCGGCAAAACCGCCCAGTGCGGCCTCCACGCCAAGGATGCCAAAGATCAAGACCGGTATGGCAAGCGGCAGGATCAGCAAGGGGATCAAAATCCCGCCGCGTCGGGCGCCCAGGGTTAGCGCCGCTCCGATCGCACCGAGAAGGCTCAAAGTCGGCGTGCCAAGCAGTAAAGCGGTGACGAGCGGCAGGTATCCTGTCTGGTCGATATTGTAGATAAGCCCAATCACAGGCGCCGCGAGCACTAGAGGGAGCCCGCTGGTGAGCCAGTGTGCCAGCGCCTTGGCGAGAACAACCGCCTCCAGGGGCAAAGGGGCAAGCATCATCAACTCCAGCGAACCATCTTCATAGTCGGCGAGGAACAACCGCTCCAGCGACAGCAGCATGGCAAGTAGAGCGGAAACCCAGACGACCCCTGCGCCGATACGCGCCAGGAGCTTCGGTTCAGGTCCCACCCCGAAAGGAAAGAGGCTGGCAATAAGGATGAAAAAGAGCAAGACCATCGCCGCGTCGCCGCGCTGGCGCAGCGCCAACCTCAAATCGCGCGACAATATTTGGGAAAAGGCTTTCACGCCGCGCCAACCCCGCCAATGCGATCCAGGGCGAGATGGCGTGGCGCGCTCAACCCCAAATCCAAGTGCGTGGCGGCAATGACGCAGCCCCCCTCTGACCGATGCTTTTCAACCTGCGTGACCAGGCTGGCGACCGAAGCCTGATCAAGCCCAACCGTCGGTTCGTCCAACAACCAGAGCCGAGCCTCTCCGACCAGCAGTCTGGAAAGCGCAAGGCGCCGCTTCTGGCCTGCGGAAAGGTAACCTGCTGGCAAATCCGCAAGGTCTTCCAGGCCAAAGGCACGGAGAGTCGTATAAAGCGCTGTGTCGGAAAGATCGACGCCTCTCAGCCCCGCCCAGAACCGCAGATTTTCGCGGAGATCGAGGACCGCCTTTACGGCTTCCAAGTGGCCAAGGTATTGCAAATTCTCAAGAAAGCCGTCGCGATGCGTGCGAAGGTCCCGGCCTTCCCAGCGGAGGTCCCCGGCGACGGGCTTCAACAGACCCGCCATCAGGCGCAGCAGGCTGGACTTTCCACTGCCATTCGGTCCGGTCAAGAGCAAGGCATCCCCAGGGTCGACCGCAAAGTCCAATCCGGCGAAGACCAAACGCTCACCGCGTTCGCACACCAGATTATGACCTTCAAATAGCGCCATGGTTCGGCGTCTCCCCGAGCGTCGTTGTTCTCAACACTTCATGGCATGGCGCAGGGAGGCGAAGGAAGCAAGAAAAACTGAAGGCGGAACTTGGGGTCGGGGTCCAAGTTCCGCCTTCTTGACAGCACCAGCCCGACTTGGGGGGAGGGCTGAGAGGCTGGCTCGCTGCCTCGCTCACAGAGAGGGGAAGTCCTCTGTTACCTAAATAAGGTAGAGAGTGAAGGTGACGGCTCTTGGTCGCAATTGGGGCGAGAATGTGATTTTTCTCCAACCCAAACCAGCCTCACTTAATCGTACTTACGTTGGTCATCGATCACCTTGCCGTCATTGGGCAGGGTCCCGGGTTCCACCAAGGAAACCTTGCCCTTCACTTTTGCGACGTCCTGCAGGCTGGCCGTGACGGCATCCGCCAGGCCTTCCGACGCTTTGGCGGCCTCAACCTTCAATACCATCTCGTCTTGGTCGCCGGAACGAGTGATCTCCATACGGGCGCGAAGGACCTCTTCATGCCGCTTAACGATCACGGCAACCTGTTCGGGATGAACGAACATGCCTTTGACCTTCGCGGTCTGGTCGGCCCGGCCCATCCAGCCCTTGATGCGACGGTTCGTGCGGCCACAAGGACTCGCACCCTCCAGGATCGCGGAGAGGTCGCCGGTGGCAAAACGAATCAGGGGATAGGCGGCGTTGAAGGTCGTAACGACGATTTCGCCGACCTCACCATCGGGAACCGGATCACCGGTTCCCGGCCGCAGTATCTCGACGAAAATTTCTTCATCCAGCACCATTCCGGGACAAAGCTCACCCTCGGAATCGAGAGTCTCGTAAGCTACCAACCCCAAATCGGCCGTTGCGTAGCACTGCAACGTCGCAATGCCGCGTCCTTGGTAGTATTCGCGCAGTTGTGGAAAGAGAGCACCGCCGGAAAGCAATGCGCATTTGATGCTGCTGCAATCCAACCCCTGCTCGTCCCCCTTCTCCAAAATTACTTTCAGGAAATCGGGCGTCCCTGCAAAGCCGACAGGGCGATATTGCTGGATGGCGGCGGCCTGCAGCTCGCTGTTCCCCGTGCCACCTGGAAAAACAGCGCAGCCCAATGCTCTTGCGCCGCTGTCCATGATCCATCCACCGGGCGTCAGGTGATAGGCAAAACAGTTGTGCAGCACATCGCCTGCCCTCAGGCCCGCCGCGTGAAAGGCCCGCGCCATGCGCCAATAGTCGCCATCGTCGGTTTCAAGTTCGTGGATGGGGCCGGGCGAAGCGAACACGCGACCCGCCTGTCCCGCCGCCAGTGTTGCCAGTCCGCCGAAGGGAGGCTGGGAAAGCTGGAGTTCGATCAGTTCATGCTTGCGCGTGACCGGCACGTCGGCCAGCAGATCGCGACTAATCATCTGATGCGGATCAATACCGGCCAGTCGGTTCGCATAAAAGGGCGAGTTGCGTTTGGCATGCTCGATTTGCCGCGCGACCGCCCATAGCAAGGCCGCTTCGCGCAATTCCGGGTCGCGGGTTTCCAGATCGTCGTAATACGCGGATGATTCCGTCATGATTCGCTCTCCCTCGATACGGCGGCGGCTGCGTCCCGGTAGACCAGAACGCCACTGACCTCCGAACGTCAGGATAGCCAGCGCTTACGCCTTTTATAGTGTTTCACATCACGGTAGGAGCGACGCCCTTCGGTGGAAAGCCCCAGGTAGAACTCCTTGACGTCCTCATTCTCCAGCAGGGCTGCTCCCTCACCGTCCATCACGACACGGCCTGATTCCAGAATGTAGCCGTAGTGAGCATAGCGCAACGCCACGGTAGTGTTTTGTTCTGCCAGCAGAAAGGATACGCCCTCGCGCTCGTTGAGATCCTTGACGATCTCAAAAATCTCCTCGACCAGCTGCGGCGCCAGCCCCATGGAAGGTTCGTCCAGTAGGATCGTCTCCGGGCTGGACATCAAAGCGCGTCCGATGGCGCACATCTGTTGCTCGCCGCCCGAAGTATAGCCTGCCTGCGATTTGCGGCGCTCCTTGAGGCGGGGAAAATAAGAGTAAACCAGTTCAAGGTCCTTTTGGACCTCCGCCGCGCCGTCGCGGCGCGTGTAAGCACCGGTCATCAGGTTTTCTTCGATGGTCAGATGCTCGAAGCAATGCCGGCCTTCCATGACCTGGATGACGCCGCGCTTGACCAGATCGGACGGCGAAAGCGACTGCACCTTCTCGCCACGGTATTCGATCGTGCCCTTCGTGACCTCGCCGCGCTCGCTGCGCAACAAGTTGGATACGGCTTTAAGGGTCGTCGTCTTGCCGGCGCCGTTACCACCCAACAGCGCCGTAATCCCGCCCTTGGGCACGGAAAGGCTGACACCCTTCAACACGAGGATCACGTGATTGTAGATCACCTCGATATTGTTGAGGGTGAGGAGCATTTCGCTCTGTTGCGCCGTCTGTTCAGCCATCCGCGATACTCCAGGCGTCGTCGTTCAGATTCGATACTTTGTCAGGGTGGCAACCGCCCCTGCCCGAAAGCAGGAGCGGCGCCAATGACATCTTAGTTGCAGGAGCGCGGCGTAATGCCGGCTTCCTTGGCAAAGGCGGCAGAGTCCTCGGCGATGAGGGCGTCCACCACTTCACGATCAGCAGGCACATACCCGGTGATCAGGCTCCAGGTCTGGCTGTTGGCGTCCCACTGCTGGATCGCGCCCAAGCCGGGTCCGCCATGGTTCGCACAGGTGACCTTGACCGGAACGGTGAAGTTCGGCAGGCCAAGCTCGGCCAGACGGGCTTCGTCCACATCCAAGGCTTCGTAGCCGTCACGCACCATATCCGGCGTCACATTCATGGTGCCGTGGATCTTCATGGCCGTCCGAATCGCCTCGGATGCCCAAAGAGCCGCAACCATGCCTCGGTTGTAGAGAACTTCGCCGACATGGCTGCCATCACCGGCGGCCTTGCCCGCGCCGACAATGTACTTCTGCAAATCGGCAAACAGCGGGAAGTTCGTGCCGGGCGCATGGAAAGCAACGGCCTTGTAACCGTCGGCTTCCTTACCAGCGGGCAACACGTCATTCTCGGAGGCCGACCACCAGACGCCGACGAAGCGATCCATGGGGAAACGCACGGAAGCGGCTTCCTTGATAGCCACCTGGTTCATGACACCCCAACCCCACATCACGACCCAATCGGGACGGTCGCGACGAACCTGAAGCCAAGTCGCCTTCTGCTCCTGACCCGGGTGGTCAACCGGCAACAGCATCAACTCGTAACCATGCTTCTTGGCAAGCTCCTCAAGGGTACGGATCGGCTCCTTGCCATAAGCGGAGTTGTGATAGACCAGTGCGATCTTCTTTCCCTTCAGGTTGTCCATGTTGCCCTCGGTCGCGCCAATGTGCTTGACGATGATCGAGGCTGCATCCCAGTACGTGCCGGGGAAGTTGAAGACATAGGGGAAGACCGTCCCGTCAGCGGCCGAGGTGCGGCCGTAACCCATCGAGTGGACGGGAATCTTGTCCGAGGTCGCCTTCGGGATAAGCTGATAGGTAATGCCCGTGGACAGCGGCTGGATGACCAGCGTGCCTTCGCCCTTGGTGTTCTCGTAACACTCCACGCCCTGCTGCGTGTTGTAGGCGGTTTCGCATTCGATCACCTTGATCTTCTGGCCTTCGATGCCGCCGTCGCGCTCGTTGAGCAGGTTGAAGTAGTCGGCATAACCGTCGGCGAAGGGGATGCCGTTCGGCGCATAAGGGCCGGTTCTATAGGTAAAGGACGGGATGACCAGTTCGGCACCCGCTGAAGAGGCCATCAACGGAGCCGCAAATGCGGCAGCCGCTATGGCTAGTGTCAGTTTCTTGAGGTTCATCTTTTTCCTCCCTTTGGGTTTGATGACCGTAATTTCAGCATTTTTGCCGTTATCGTTTAAGTTTTATCTCCAGCGATGACCCTCTCAATGGGGGAATGGCCATAGCCGCAGTTTTTCCTTCGCGATCGCCCAGAGCCGCGCCAAGCCGTGCGGCTCGACGATCAGGAAGAAGATGATAAGCACACCGATCAAGGTAATTTCGATGTGCTTGGCCGTTACCGCCTGCATACCCAGGCCGCCAACCATCGCAGTTTTTAGAAGAATTGGCATCAAGACCATGAAGCCGGCGCCCAGGAAAGAACCCAACATGGATCCCAGGCCACCGATGATGATCATGAACAGCACCAAAAACGACTGGTTGATGCCAAAGGCCTCCGTCGGTTCGGCCGCGCCGAACCAAACCGCGAAATAGAGTGCCCCGGCAACACCAACGTAAAAGGAACTGACAGCGAAGGCTGATAACTTGGTACGCAGCGGCGGCACGCCGATGATCTCTGCTGCGATGTCCATGTCGCGGATTGCCATCCAGGCGCGCCCAACACGCCCTCGCAGCATGTTCTTGGCGGCAAAACCCAGGATCGTCACGAAGACGAGACAGAACAGATAGGTGGCCCAGGGCGCGGCCTCGGCCCCGGTTACCGCGTAACCGAACACGGTTCGCTCGGGTGCCGCGATTTGCCCCGTTGCCGAGTAGTTGTAGAACCAGGGCACCTTGTTGAACAGCCAGACCAGAAAGAACTGCGCCGCCAGGGTCGCCACCGCCAGATAGAATCCTTTGATCCTCAGCGATGGCAAACCGAAGATCACGCCCACCAAGGCCGTAACGCCGCCGGACAGCAACACGATGAAAAAGATATTGAGCTCCGGGAAGGCAGTCATGAGTTTGTAGCTCGCGTATGCGCCTACAGCCATGAAGCCGCCCGTGCCCAGCGATACCTGGCCGCAATAGCCGGTCAGGATATTGAGCCCGATGGCAGCAAGGGCATAAATCAGAACCGGCAGCATGATGGCGTTCGACCAGTAGTCGTCAATCACCAAAGGCACGACGAAGAAGGCGACGGCCAGCACGGCCCAAAAGGCCACGCGGTCCTGCAGGATCGGAAAGATCTGCTGGTCGGCCCGGTAGGATGTCTTGAAATCGCCGGTTTCACGGTAAAGCAAGTATCAAGCTCCCTTTTTCAAACGCGCTCAATGATGCGCTCGCCGAATAGTCCCTGCGGTCGGAACAGCAGGAAACCAAGCGCCAGCACGTAGGCAAACCAGTTCTCGATGGCGGAGAATATATTCCGGTCCAGGCTGAAGAGAGCGCTCATCACCTCCCCCAGATAGATTTCGGCAATCTTCTCGCCGACGCCGATGATCAAGCCGCCGACGATGGCCCCCGGGATCGAGGTAAAACCGCCCAATATCAAAACCGGCAAAGCCTTGAGGGCAATCAGCGACAGCGAGAACTGCACGCCGGATTTGGACCCCCACATGATGCCCGCAACCAAGGCGACAAACCCCGCGATCGACCAGACGATAACCCAGATGGTGCGCAGCGAGATACCGACCGAAAGCGCGGCCTGGTGATCGTCCGCCACGGCCCGGAGAGCCCGGCCGATGCGCGTGTACTGAGAGAAGATCGACAGCACGATCACCAGGATCGTGGCGGTAACAGCAGCGGCAACCTCCAGCTTCTCGACGTAAATATCAAAACTATCCAGCATCCAATCGGACGCGCCGTTAGGCAGCCCCACGTCCAGCACCTTGACGTTTGAGCCCCAGAGAATATCGCCAATTCCCTCCAGCACGTAGGCAAGGCCGATGGTGGCCATGAAGAGAATGATGGGTTCCTGATTAACGAGATGCTGCAACACCAGACGCTCGATGAGGATCGCCAGCAGCACCATCACGCCAAGCGTCAAGGGAATCGCTATCCAGGCGGAAAGCCCGAAATTGTCCATGATCCCGGTCAGGGTCAAAGCCGCAAAGAGCGCCAGAACGCCCTGCGCGAAGTTGAAAATCCCGGAGGCTTTAAAAATCAGCACGAATCCCAACGCAACAAGGGCGTACATCACCCCTGCCATCAGACCCGAAATCACCGTTTCGATGAAAAAGATCATAATTCCCCCGTCAATCGTGAGAAACGCCGAGATAGGCGTCGATCACAGCTTGATTGCTCCGTACTTCGTCAGGTGTGCCGTCACCGATCTTTTGCCCATAATCCAGAACCACGACCCGGTCCGAAATATCCATCACCACGCCCATGTCGTGCTCAATCAGTGCAATGGTGGTCCCAAACTCTTCGTTCACGTCGAGGATGAAGCGCGACATATCCTCCTTCTCCTCGACGTTCATTCCCGCCATCGGTTCATCCAGCAGCAGCAGTTTCGGCTCCGCCGCCAGCGCACGCCCCAACTCGACCCGTTTTTGCAGGCCGTAAGGCAAGCGCCCAACGGGCGTCTTGCGAATATGCTGAATCTCCAGGAAGTCGATCACGTGCTCGACGAACTCACGATGCTCCAACTCTTCACGTTCCGCCGGTCCGGCCCAAATAGTTTGCCAGAGAATGTTCTTGTTCATTTTCGTCAGGCGGCCGGTCATAATGTTGTCGAGAGTCGTCATACCCTTGAAAAGAGCGATGTTCTGGAACGTCCGGGCAATCCCTTGCCGGGCAATTTCATGTGGCTTCATGGCTTTTCGCTTCTCGCCGTGAAACCAGACTTCACCTTCCTGCGGATGATAGAAACCGTTGATCACGTTCAGCATCGACGATTTGCCTGCGCCGTTGGGTCCGATGATCGCGCGAACTTCACCCTCACGAATATCGAACGAGACGTCCTTGATGGCCACCACGCCACCAAAGCGAAGGGTGATGTTTCTCACTTCCATGATCACGTCACGGCCGCGCTCAGCCTTCACAGGGGACGAGGCGTTGTTCGGGCTCGTGGCTTGCTGGACGTCCTGCTGGCTCATGCTTTTCCCTCTCTACGCCGCCTGGTCCTGTTTAGAGACGGCCGGGTAGGTCTCCACATCAACGATGGCAACCGTTCCCGATATCTTGCCCTTGCGGCCATCCTCATAGGTCACTTCGGTTTCCGCATGAACGCTCGTAGAGCCGTCGTAGAGCGCATCGATCAAAGCGCCATAACGCTCGGCAATGATCCGCCGCCGCACTTTCCGGGTTCGCGTCAGTTCGCCATCGTCGGCGTCGAGTTCCTTGTGCAGCACGAGGAAGCGCCGAATTTGTGAGCCGGAGAGCATCGGATCACCGGCCAGCGAACGATTGACTTCCTCCACATGCTCCTTGATCGCAGCGTTAACTTGCGGATGCGCAGCCAATTCCTGATAGGAAGCATAGGAAATGTTGTTTCGCTCGGCCCAGTTTCCCACTGCATTGAGATCGATGTTGACGAAAGCCGTCACGTAGTCGCGTTGATGGCCGAAGGCCACGACCTCGAGGACATTGGGATAAAACTTCAGCTTGTTTTCTACGTACTTGGGCGCAAACAGCGAGCCGTCGTTCAGCTTCCCCACATCCTTCGCCCGATCGATGATGCGCAGGTGCCCGGTGTCTTCCTCGAAGAAGCCGGCGTCACCGGTATGCACCCAACCGTCCTCAGTCTTGGTTTCGCGGGTCGCATCGGGGTTCTTGTAGTACTCCAGAAATACGCCCGGAGAACGATAGAGCACCTCACCATCTTCGGCGATCTTGACCTCGACCCCGGGGCTTGGCACGCCGACGCTGTCGGCGCCGACTTCGCCGTCGGGTTGTTGCGTGATGAACACGCTCGCCTCGGTCTGCCCGTAGAGCTGTTTCAAGTTGATGCCCAAGGAACGGTAAAACTGAAAAATCTCCGGCCCGATCGCTTCACCGGCGGTATAGCCGATCCGCACCCGGCTCATTCCCAAAGTATTCTTCAGTGGGCCATACACCAGCAGCGTTCCCAGCGCATAGTAAAGCCGGTCAGGCAGTGACACTTCCTTGTGGTCCAGAATGCGACCGCCGACTTTCTTCGCATGCTCGATAAAGCTATGAAAAACCCGACGTTTGATCGCGCTGGCGTCTTCCATGCGAATCATGACCGTGGTCAGCAGGTTCTCGAAAATGCGCGGCGGCGCAAAGAAGAAGGTCGGGCCGACTTCCTTCAGATCGTGCAGCATAGTTTCCGGCGATTCCGGGCAGGAAACGCAAAAGCCGCAAACATAGGCCTGGCCCATGGAAAAAATGAAATCGCCCACCCACGCCATCGGCAGGTAGGCCAGGGTTTCCTCGTTCGGGCCCAGCTTATCGAACTCCGCCGAAGCCCTTGCCGTCACCAGAACATTGTCGTTCGATAGCACGACACCCTTGGGTTTACCCGTCGTGCCGGAGGTGTAGAGAATCACGCAGATGTCGTCGCCCCGGCCTTTAGCAATCTCGCTTTCGAGCGTTGCGCCATCCATCGCGCGATTATCGCGCCCAAGTTGCTTTACCTTGTCGAAGCCGTGCAGGTGGCTGTGGTCATAGTTCCGTAATCCACGCTCATCCTGATAAAGAATTTCGACCAGACCCGGCAGTCTCTCCTTGATGGAAAGGAGTTTATCCACTTGCTCCTGATCCTCGACTACAGCGAATTTGACCTCGGCATGCTCCAGGACATACTGCATCTCCTCGGCGACGGAATCCTGGTAAACCGGAACCGGGACTGCGCCCAGACAATGAGCGGCCACCATTGACCAATAAAGCCGTGGGCGGTTCTCACCGACAATCGCGACACGGTCGCCGCGCCGCAGACCCAAGGCATGCAGGCCAGCGGCAAATTCGCGCACCTCGTCGGCGACCTGACGCCACGTCCAGGACATCCATATGCCATAGATCTTTTCGCGTGACGCCGGGCTGTCACCCAGCCGCACGGCATTATCCATAAGCAGTTTGGGAAAGCTGTCGAGCGGACCCTGTACCATCAGCACTGTTCTCCCATAAGTCGTCGTCAGCACACCTCTTTGAGGGTATTGCTGACCAGGAACGCCGCTGTTTCACACTGAATACAGCGTCCCCGCGCGAGAACGGATTAGCGTTCCCACCGAAACCTCAACTGTCCTGGAGACCCCTGCGCAAAGGTTCGGCACGAACCCTCTGCCCTGCTGCCCACTTTTTTTGAGCAAGCCTCCCTGGTCTCCGCCGGTCTATTTTTTCGACCGATCTTGTATTCACTGTTCGTAATGCGCCAACGCCAAACCGTCAAGCGGCGCTTAACAAGTAAACGCCCGTTAAGTGATTTTTAGACACGTTAAGACAAAATTCCAGCAATGTTTATCGGCGACTTCTTCCATGCCGCACGCTTGCGTTGCTTCAAACCGTGCGTGGCTTAGTACGAAATCACGTGCGATAATCACAAAGACGGGAAATTTCAGAGGGGCTGATCAATGGCTATACAGCGCAGACTCACCATTTTTACTGCCTGGGTCATTCTTGCGGTAGTCGCGCTGATTGGCGGTGTGGCGAAGGCTGACTCGGCCGGCGCCGACCGCCTGCGTAGCGAGATCTGGGAATTCATCAATATGCAGAATGCCTTGACGTTCGCCGAGCTAGGCGACGTCTACCGGCTTGATGGACTCGAGGTGACTTCTGCGGGTGATGGCTATGACGTCCTATTGCGCAACCTGCGAATGGCCGAAGAGGGCGAGAACGGCGGCGCCTTTGAAATCGGCGACATCACGTTTCGAATGACTCCGGCCGGCGATCAGCTCTATCGCATGACCGACCTCGTACTACCGAACGCCATGACCCTGCGTGACGCCGACGGCAGTGGCGCGGTGATGACGGCCAACCTGACTCGCTTTGACGGCCTGTGGTCGGCCCGATATCTAAGTTTTCTGTCACTCGACAGCGAGTTCGCCAGCGCCGGCCTCGCGCCGCTGAACGAACCGGGCGCCATGGGGGCCGGTCGCATCTCGGTGATACTGGATTCGGTCGAGCTTTCCGAGGGGATATTTGATCAAAAGGCCAGCTTCGAGGTTCTGGGCATTGCATTGAAGGCTCCCGACCAGGGAGATTTCTCCATTGGCCGCATCGCCGCCGCCAGCAACGCCAAGCAGGTCAATCTCGCCGCCACCGCGGATAACTTGCGACTCATCGTCAAGGACCGAAAAGCGGCACTCAAACAGATGACGGGTGATGATGTTCGGGCGATGCTGCCCTGGCTCGGCGATATGGAAATGAAGCTTCAGAAACTGAGTATCGCCGACAAGGAGGGCAATAGTTTTTCTCTCGACGAGATGCGGTTGGGCGGTCGCTATGACGCAGGCCCGGGCAGCGGCGGTTTGGGCAGCGCCGGATTCGATATGGCGTTCCTCGGTATAAAAGCGGTGTCGCCAAGTGGTGACTTCGAGGGACTTGATTCTCGTCTGGTCCCGGACCGCTTCACGTTGTCCCTGGGGATTCTGGACATTCCGAACGACGCGCTTTGGAACATGCTCATCGATGCCGCTTATCAGGGCCTCGAAGGTGGCGACAGCGGTACGGGGGGCT
Source organism: Limibacillus halophilus (assembly GCF_014191775.1). Classification (NCBI taxonomy): domain Bacteria; kingdom Pseudomonadati; phylum Pseudomonadota; class Alphaproteobacteria; order Rhodospirillales; family Rhodovibrionaceae; genus Limibacillus; species Limibacillus halophilus. Next base: position 85,212 of record NZ_JACHXA010000008.1, read on the forward strand.
TCGAGGGCGAAGCGATGGCAGGGCTCATGGCCGCCAGCGGCACACGTCTGCTCCTCAACGAGTTATCCTTCTCCAATCAGATCATGGCGCTGGCGGGAACCGGCGAATTTCGGCTCTCGGAAGCAGCTGCCTATTTCATCGAAGGCGGGTTCGTGTTCGAACTTCTGGGCATATCCGAACTCCAGGCCCTGGCGCAGGAGATGGTGGTGAGCGGTGACCCTCAGAAACAAGAGAACGGCCAAGCGCTTTTAGGCACGCTGGGGATGATGATGATTTACTCCCAAGGGCCGGAAACGCCGACCCCCACGGTGCCGGAAGCCACGGCCTTTGCCATTCGTCTGACGCCGGAGGGAACCGTTCTGATTAATGGACTCCCGGTCTTCGGTGCGCAGTAGGCGCCAAAGTTCCCGCCTACCAGGACGCCGGAAAAGCCTGACTAGCTGAGGGAGATTTCACCGGTCACTTCGTGCCCGTCGCTCAGGCCTTCAATAGTGATAACGGCCTTTACCTTTACTTTGTCCGCACTCGTGATGCGTCCGTTTTCCAGGCCATCGCGCACGGCCTGCTCTATTTCCCGCTGCGAGGTCACCCCCACCTTCTTTAGGAATTTTCGAACTTCCATGTTGAAAATATCTTCGTTCATCGTGGTCTCCTGAGTATCTTACTGACTTGAGTGTAAGAGGTAGGACCTTTTACGAGAATTGCCAAGCTTGGCGTTCAAAGCACCCGGATACTGCGCCGACCTGCCGCAGTCATTTCAACGCCGAACCCGACGAGGATACCCCATGAATCTCCATAGCCTGCTTCTTGAACGCCAACGCGAAGGTCGGCCGGTACGTGTCGCCATGATCGGTGCCGGCAAGTTCGGCTCCATGTTTCTTGCCCAGCTTCGCATCACTCCCGGTCTGCATCTGATTGGCCTTGCCGACCTGGATGCGTCACGCGCCAGGCAGGCTTTGGAGTCGACCGGATGGGACCCCGCCGCCTACGGCGCACGCAGCCTTACCGAAGCTGAAACCAGCGGTACGACCTTCATCACCGAGGATTCCGATGACCTGCTGACCGGGGGACCGGTTGAGGTTGTTGTCGATGCGACCGGCAATCCCGCCGCCGGCATCCGGCATGCTTTGAGCGCTGCGGAAAACGGCAAGCATATCGTCATGGTGAATGTCGAGGCTGATGTACTGGCCGGCCCCTTGCTGGCGGAACGCTGCCGGCAGGCGGGCGTCGTTTACTCGATGGCCTATGGCGACCAGCCGGCATTGATCTGCGAACAGGTCGACTGGGCGCGCGCTTGCGGTTTGAATGTCGTGGCCGCCGGCAAAGGAACGAAGTACCTACCCGTCTACCACGCTTCCACCCCCGACACCGTTTGGCCTTATTATGGTTTGACTGCGGAGCGCGCAGCCCAAGGCGGTATGAACCCGCAAATGTTCAATTCTTTCCTGGATGGCACCAAGTCCTCCATCGAGATGGCGGCGGTCGCCAACGCAACTGGCTTGGCAACTCCCAGCAACGGCCTCGCCTTCCCGCCCTGCAGTGTCGACGAGCTTCCCGTTGTGCTACGCCCCGCAAGTGAAGGCGGCACCCTCGAAAAGAAAGGACAGGTCGAGGTCATTTCGAGCCTCCAGCGCAACGGCGATCCTGTGATAGGCGATCTTCGTTGGGGTGTTTACGTCGTCTTCGAGGCGCCAAGCGACTACACCGCGCGTTGTTTCTCCGAATACGGTCTCGTTACCGATCCCAGCGGGCGATACGGCGCGCTTTATCGGCCCTATCACCTGATAGGGTTGGAACTCGGCGTCTCTGTCGCCAGCGTCGCGATTCGAGGCGAGCCAACCGGGACTACGCGTCAATGGTCGGGCGACGTCGCCGCTGTTGCGAAAAGCGATCTGAAGGCCGGGCAGAAGCTGGATGGCGAGGGCGGTTTTTGCGTATGGGGCAAGCTCCTGCCTGCCAGCGAAAGCATAAAGTGCGGCGCCCTGCCCATCGGGTTAGCTCACGGCGTCACGCTGCAGCGCGATATCAAAGCCGGGGAAATCGTTTGTTGGTCCGATTTGGAAGCGGTCGGCGAGAATCACGCCGTATCAATCCGTCGCGAGATGGAAGAGCGTTTCGCCCCGTCAGCCTGAGGGGAAAAACAAGAATCGGAGTGTGCGGGTAGTTTGGCTGTGCGACGTTGAATGCCGCGTATCCTCGTTGCGCTTTCGCACCCAAGGCATCGGCATTTGAAACCAGCATCTCCGATTTCACCGATAAACAGGACCATGGGCGCCCTGGAGTGGACGCTTTTGATCGGCCTGTCACTCCTATGGGGCGGCTCGTTCTTCTTTACCGGAGTCGCCGTCAGGGAGCTTCCGACCTTCACGATCGTCGTTTGCCGCGTGTTCCTCGCGGCGGTAATCCTTTTGCTGGCAATGCGTGTGGCCGCCCAACCGCTTCCGCGGGAATGGCGCGTGTGGCGCGCTTTTCTTTGCATGGGGTTCCTCAACAACGCCGTGCCCTTTTCACTCATTGTTTGGGGTCAGATGCATATAGCGTCGGGCGTTGCGTCCATCATCAACGCGACGACACCGCTGTTCACTGTCCTTCTGGCGCAGTTTTTGACCCAGGATGAGCGCATGACACCGGGCCGCTTGCTTGGCGTAATCCTGGGCTTAGGCGGTGTCGCCGCGATGATCGGCGGCGATGCGCTGCGCTCCCTTGGGCTTGATGTCACGGCACAGTTGGCTTGCCTGGCGGCTGCTGTTTCCTATGCTCTTGCAGGGCTCTATGGCCGCCGATTCAAGGCGCTTGGCGTATCGCCCATGGCGACCGCGACCGGGCAACTCTGCGCGTCCAGCGTTCTGCTGATACCGGTGATGCTGTTGATCGACCAACCCTGGAGTTTGCCGTTTCCCAGTCTGGCCACCATCGGCGCTTTGCTCGGTATCGCCTCGCTCTCCACGGCGCTGGCCTATGTGATTTACTTTCGCATCCTGGCAACCGCCGGAGCGACCAATCTTTTACTCGTGACTTTGTTGATCCCGGTGAGCGCTATCCTGCTGGGCGTGGCCTTCCTTGCCGAAGCCCTGTTGCCGCAGCACTTGCTGGGGATGGGGTTCATCTGTCTGGGGCTGGCGGCCATCGACGGCCGCCTATGGCGCCGGTTCAAGTCTCAATTCGCCCGATAATCCGGGCACCCGGTAGTCGCCCTTAACCCGACGTTACATCCTTGGGCTCCGATGGCCCACGCAACAGAACGACGCGCGCCCAGAATCCCAACAACGCACCCAGGAATATCATCACCATCATGGGTCGAGCCGTACCGTCGGCCAACTGCCCCACCGCCACGCCGGAAGCCGCTCCCACCACCATCTGCAAGAACCCAAGCAACGCAGAGGCAGCCCCGGCCATTCGCGGATAGGGCCCGATCGCACCGGCAAAAGCGTTGGGCAAAACCATGCCGCAGCCGACCATGAAGGGGAATATCGGCACCAGTATGACCCAAAGGTTCAAGACTCCGGCAAGCGCAAAGACCGCCCCCGCCGTGCCTGCCGCCAGGCCGAGCGACGTTCCAATCAGGATCAAGCGATCGACGCCGAAGCGGCGGCTGAAGCGACCGGACAGCAAACTGCCGGTCATGAATCCCGTGACAAACACGAGAAAGCAAAGTCCAAAGGCAAAGGGCGAATAACCCAGCGTTTCGATAATGATGAAACTGCTACCGGATATGAAGGCGAAGAGTCCGCCGAACACCGCGGCGGTGACCCAAACATATCCGAGATAGCGCCGCTCACGGAGCAAGGCCCGATAGTTACGCAGTATGGCGCCCGGCCGGGTCGCGTCGGGATCCTTGTAGCGATTGGTCTCCGGTACCAGCCACAGCAACAATCCCACCGCGATGACGCCATAGATCAGCATGGCATAGAAATTAGCGCGCCACCCCAAGAACTCTTGCACTGCGCCGCCGATCAATGGCCCCACAGCCGGCGCTAGGGCCATGGCGGAAGCAATATAGGAAAGGACCCGTGCGGCGTCGTTGGGGCCATAGACGTCTCTTACAATGGCGCGCCCGACAACCGGCCCTACACAGGCCCCCAAGGCCTGCAGCACGCGCCCCATGATCAAAAGTTCAATGGTCGGCGCAAAGACGCAAGCCATGCTGGCCAGGACATAAACCAACAGGCCGCCCAGCATGACAGGCTTACGGCCGAAGCGGTCCGAGAGCGGCCCTTGGAAAAGCTGTGCCAGCGCAAAGCCCACGAGGAAGGCTGAAAGTGTTAGCTGTGCTTGGCCTTCGCTGGCCGCCAGATCAAACCGCATGCTGGGCAGCGACGGCAGATAGAGATCGGTAGAGATCGGGCCCACCGACACCAACGCCGTCAACACAATCGCCAGGGTTGCTCCCTGCGATCTTCCTCCTGATTTCGATTGACTGTCAGACATGGATCCTCAAACAGGCGAAGAATTGGCGCTTTACGGAAAAGCCCCGGCACCGGACAGTAGTTTCAGGTGATCGTAGCGCGCCAGAACGTTGCGCCAGTTTAGTGAGAAACGAGCGAATGGCAAACCGACGAGATGAATTTTTACCCGCGCCCGAATATGGTCGCTCCCTACAAGGCGTTGGCCTCAATCTTCTGGTCGCCGATGTCGCCCGGGAGGTGGATTTTCTGACCACTGTATTTGCATTGAAACCGCGCTTTGCTAACAAGGACTTCGCTGTCATGACTCATGCCGGTCAGGACTGGATGCTGCATGGCGATCACACCTACCACAGCCACCCGCTGCTGGGATTCTTGAGCGACGGCGTCGCCCGCGGCTTGGGCATAGAGATAAGGCTTTATGACTTGGACCCGGATACGGCTGAGCGACGGGCAGTCGAGGCCGGGCACGATGTTTTGGCGGGCGCTGCCCATAAACCTCACGGCCTTTACGAGGCCTACATTGTTTCTCCGGCAGGATATCTCTACGTGCCCAGCATTCACTCATTCGAGAAAGGTTGAGGCGGCAACGATCGTCTCTTCGCCGCCGCCCCGCCGAACTCTATAAGCCTTGAGGCCTGCCTTTAGTAGCGGTAAGCGTCGCTCTTGAAGGGGCCTTCGGTCGCCACACCGATGTAATCGGCCTGCTCCTTGGTCAGTTTGGTCAGCTTGGCGCCGACCTTGGCCAGATGCAGGGCGGCAACCTTTTCGTCGAGGTGACGCGGCAAGACATAGACCTGCTTCTCATAGGAGCCGGAATTGTTCCAGAGTTCCATCTGCGCCAGCACCTGATTGGTAAAGGATGCGCTCATGACGAAGCTGGGGTGCCCTGTGGCGTTGCCCAGGTTAACCAAGCGGCCCTCGGACAGCAGAATGATGCGCTTGCCATCCGGGAACTCGATCTCGTCGACCTGCGGCTTGACGTTGTGCCACTTCAGGTTTTTCAGGCCATCGACCTGAATCTCGTTGTCGAAGTGCCCGATATTGCAAACGATTGCGCGATCCTTCATGCGGCGCATGTGATCGATCGTGATGATATCGCGATTGCCGGTGGCGCTGACGAAGATATCGGCGCGGTCGGCGGCGTCGTCCATCGTGACCACGTCGTAGCCTTCCATAGCCGCTTGCAACGCGCAGATCGGGTCGACCTCGGTAACCATCACCCGGCAACCGGCATTGCGCAGCGATTGGGCGGAGCCCTTGCCCACATCACCGTAGCCGTTCACCACAGCAACCTTGCCCGCCATCATCACGTCCGTGCCGCGGCGAATGCCGTCGACAAGGCTCTCGCGACAGCCGTAAACGTTGTCGAACTTAGATTTCGTAACGGAATCGTTGACGTTGATGGCCGGCACCTTAAGCGTGCCCTTCTTGGCCATGTCGTAGAGCCTCAGTACGCCGGTCGTGGTCTCCTCCGAAACACCGCGGACATCTTCCAGCAACTCCGGGTACTTGCTGTGCATCAACTGGGTCAGATCGCCGCCGTCATCGAGGATCAGATTCGGCTTCCAGCCATTCGGACCCGTAATGGTTTGCTCGACGCACCACCAGTACTCCTCTTCGGTCTCGCCCTTCCAGGCAAAGACCGGGACACCGGAAGCGGCGATGGCTGCAGCAGCGTGATCCTGGGTCGAGAAGATGTTGCAGGATGACCAACGGATTTCGGCGCCCAGGGCACGCAGTGTCTCGATCAGAACCGCTGTTTGAATGGTCATGTGCAAGCAGCCGACGATGCGTGCGCCTGCGAGCGGCTTCTTGGCGCCGAATTCTTCACGCAAGGCCATCAGGCCAGGCATTTCGACCTCGGCGATTGCGATTTCCTTGCGGCCCCAATCGGCCAGCGAGATGTCCTTGACCTTATAGTCTGCAAACTCGGCCATGCGCTTGTCTTCCACTTAATCAACAGAGAATTTGTTCGGCGGCAGAGGAGATAGCAGCCACGCAGTCCCAGGGCAAGAGGGCAAGCAAGCGTTTAAACGCCGCCGTTACTCAAATGGTCTTGCTCAATCGCTTTGCTCAGCTGGCCTTGCCGGACAGCAGGGGCTCGGTCTGATTTGCGCCGCATCCATCGAGAAGCGTAGCAATGGTCGCGCTATCATGCTGACGCATGACCGCAGCGGCACAATCCACGGCCTCCGTCAGGCAAAGCTCGCGGATACGGGCTTTGACCCTGGGCAAAGCAGCCGAGGCCATCGATAACTCGCGCACACCGAGTCCCAGCAGCAAAGGCGCATAACGCGGATCACCGGCAATCTCGCCGCAAACCGAAAGCGGAATGGAGGCCCTGCGCGCCGCCTCGATGGTGAACTGGAGAAGTCGCAGTACAGCCGGGTGCAGTGGGTTATACAGGTGCGCCAACCGCTCATCGCCCCGGTCTATGGCCAGCGTGTACATGGTCAGATCATTGGTTCCCAACGCAAAGAAGTCGCTGACATCGGCCAGGGTGTCTGCGGCCAGCGCCGCACCGGGAACCTCGATCATCACACCCAGAGGCGGCAAGCGATCGGGTAGCTGTCTGCCCTGCGCGCGCAGGCGATCAGCCACACGACCGATCACCATGCGAACGGCTTCCACCTCTTCACGTGCCGAGATCATCGGCAACAGAATACGCAACGGTCCATGGGCACTGGCGCGCAGAATGGCGGCAATTTGCGTTTCCATCAGTTCGGGCTCGCGCAATCCCAAACGAACGGCGCGCAATCCCAAGGCCGGGTTCGCGCTTTCCCCATGCCTACGGCTTATAGCTGACGCAAGTTTTTCTCCGCCGACATCCAACGTGCGCACCGTTACCGGGCGTCCACCCATCCCCTCCATGATTTCGCGCAGCGTTTCGTATTGCTCTTCCTCATCCGGCAAGTCGTCGCGATTCATGAACAGGAACTCTGTGCGCAGCAAGCCGACGCCCTCGGCACCGGCCATGACTGCCTGCGCCGCATCGCGCGGCATCTCCAGGTTTGCTTGCAATACGACCCGCAGACCATCTGTGGTCTCCGCCGCCAGGTGGCGCAGCTTCATCAACGCCACCGCTTCGGCCCGATAGGCTTCCCGCTGGCGCAGATAATCCTTCAGGCGACCTTGCGAGGGATTGAGAATCACGAGACCGCGCGATCCGTCGACAATCACCTGGTCTCCCGGGCAGGCCTCCTGCAACAAACCGGTGCAGCCAAGCACCGCCGGCAAGCCGAGGGAACGCGCCATGATCGCTGTGTGCCCTTCGGTGCCACCCACCAGCGTCGCAAACCCGCCGACGCGTTTAGGGTCCATCAGGGCGGTATCGGCCGGAGTGATTTCCTCACCCAGGATAATGCTGCCTTCTTCCAGATCGCTGAAGCTCGCAAAATCGCTAGAGGCCAGATTGCGGATGATTCGGTTCCCGACCTCCCGCACTTCGGCGGCACGAGACTTCAAATAGGCATCGTCGATGGCTTCGAACTGGGTGGCGAGGCTCTCGATCTCGACCCAAACTGCCGATTCAGCATTGCGGCGCTCATTTTCTATACGCTGCGTCACACCACTCAGCAGGCGCGAGGAATCGAGCATCTGCAGGTGTGCATCCAACAGATAGCCGAGTTCCTCTGCCGCAGTGCCATGCAAATCGCTGGCTTTGGAGCGCACCTTCATCAACTGTCGGCCCGCCTTTGCCACCGCGCCACGGAACCGGTTGATCTCGGCGGCGACCTGCGGCTTGGCGATTAGATACTCAACAACCTTCAGAGACCGGCTTTCGCGCAAGTGAGCCAAGCCGATCGCCACTCCGGGGGAGGCGGCCAAACCCTCGAAGACAATCTCGTCGCGTTCCGGTCTATCGCCTCTGTTATTCCTCATTGAATCTATCAAGCACCAGTTGGGTCAGTGCCACGACCGCCTGTTCGGCATCGCCACCCCGGCCTCTCAGTTCAATCTCGGTCCCCGGCGCCGCCGCCAACATCATGAGCCCCATGATGGAGCGACCAGGCACCTCGGTGCCGTCCTTAATAACGACGATCTCCGCCTCGTAGCTGCCTGCAAGCTTGACAAACTTGGCCGCAGCCCGGGCATGCAATCCCCGTTGGTTGCAGATCGTCACACGCTGACAAATCTCGGACTTCTCAGCCATGCATCATCACGCCTTTGCACGCTGTGCGCCGGGCATCAGATGCGAAGCAACGTGAATATACTTGCGTCCTGCTTCCTGCGCTTCGGCAACCGCCTCTTGCAGTGGTTTAGATTTTCGCAGTTCGCCGAGCTTGATCAAAAGCGGCAGATTGACGCCTGCAACAACCTCGATCTGGCCGACTTGCATCACCGAGATGGCAAGATTGGACGGGGTGCCGCCGAACATATCCGTCAGCAGAACGACCCCCTTTCCTTTATCGACATCGGCGATGCGCTGCAGAATCTCGGCGCGTCGTTCCTCCATGTCGTCATCCGGTCCGATACAGACCGCGGCCACGCCCTCCTGCTTGCCGATCACATGTTCCAATGCAGAAATGAACTCCTTGGCCAACCGGCCATGGGTGACAAGAACGATACCTATCATATCTATTTTCTCTTCCTTGCTTCCCGGCGGATCAATTCCTATCAGGCCTTTCCGACCTTGGCTTCAACAGACCGCATTCCGGCGCGGCCATCCGGCAAATCGCGGTGCCCAACGGATACCGCGCGACCTTGCACCGACAACCATGCTGCCAAACGTTCCGCGACCGCAACTGAGCGATGTTGCCCACCTGTGCAGCCAATCGCAATCGTCAGATAGCTTTTGCCTTCGGCTTCGTAGCGTGGAAGCAGCGGGCCAATCAAGTCCGTCAACCGCGCAAAGAAATCCCCGAAGGACGGATCGCCCTCCACAAAAGCCGCCACTTCCGGTTCCAGGCCGCTGAGATGGCGAAGTCCGTTTTCATAGTGCGGGTTGCGTAAAAACCGCACGTCGAATACCAGATCCGCCTCGCGTGGCAAGCCCTGCCTATATGAAAATGAGGTGATGTGGAGCACGAGACCCCCACCACTCTCCAAACCAAGCAAACCGGACAGAATTCTTGCCAAATCCACGGTTTTCAGGCCGGTCGTATCGATATGGTGGGTTGCCCGCTCCCGCAAGGGCGCCAGCATCTGCCGCTCGGCGGCGATGCCGTCTGCAAGCGGGCGCTCCTTGGCCAGGGGATGGCGCCGCCGTGTTTCGGTAAAGCGCTTTATCAGCGCATCATCGTCGCATTCCAGGAAAATCAGCGACAGCGAGATTGCCGCATCGCGCATCAACAGATCTAGTGCCTCAAGGAACCGCTGCGCCATGAAATCGCGTGTGCGCATATCCATGCCGATGGCCAAGGGGCGCATTCCGTCGCTGCCGCGGATGGCGCGCTCCAACAGCCGCGTGGGCAAATTATCCATCGCCTCGAAGCCGGCGTCCTCAAGAATATGCAAGGCCGTGCTGCGGCCTGCCCCGGAAAGGCCCGTGACCAGAACCACAACCTGAGCATCCGACCGCTTCATGGTATCCGCCGGTGTTTGCGTCGGACCCAAGCTGCGAAGCGCTACCCGCAGTTTTGCCGGCGCCGAAGCCGCGAAGGGATCCAGGGCCAATCTTGGTAATGGCAAGTCCAAGACGGTCTCGCTGCTGGGTTCGGGCAAGCGCTCGACGGCACCCGGCCCGACGAGATCCACCATAAGGTCTACAGGTGTCCGAGAGAGGCTTGGCACTGGGCGTATGCCGATGCCGCGCACTTCCAACTGTCCCGCGATATTATCCGGTGCGCGGGCCATCAAAACATCGGCCTCCCTGGTGAGAATGGTCTGATCGTCGGCAACCAAGCGAGCACCTTGCTCGATCAAGCGAAGCGCCAAGTCCGACTTTCCAGACCCGGAGGGACCACGCAGCAACACACCTCGCCCCTCCAGAGCGAGACAGGTAGCATGCAAGCGGATTTCCTTCATGGCTGCCGTTCCCATTATGATCCGGCGGCCAGCTTACTCCAGAGGCAGGCGGACCTCAAAGCACGCTCCGCAGACCTCCCCTGAGGAATCCAGGCGGTTGTTGGCCCGGATCACCCCACCGTGCGCCTCCACGATCTGTTTGGAAATGGAAAGGCCCAGCCCGGAATGTGTTCCAAACTTCTCGCCCTTTGGCCGCTCGCTGTAAAAACGGTCGAAAATCGCTTCGAGCTTGCCTTCCGGTATGCCGCCGCCCTCGTCTTCTACCGTGACAACCGCTTCTTGGCCGTCACGACGTAAGGAAATTTTCAAAAGACCGCCGGGAGGGCTGAAGCTAATGGCATTGGCCATAAGATTACGAAAAACCTGGCCAAGTCGGCCTTCCATTCCGATAACCGTCAGCTCGCCCGCGCGTTTTTCGTCCTGAATCTCAATTTCGAAGCGCGGCCCCCCGTCCTTTTGCGTTTCAGAGTAGGAGGTAAAGACCGCGTTCAGGAGTTGCTTCAAATCGACAGCCTCGGTCTGAGCACGGCTTAGCTCCGCGTCCAGCCGCGAAGCATCGGAAATATCGCTAATTAGCCGATCGAGGCGCTGGACATCGTCCAGGATGATCGCCATCAACTTGCGCTGCTGTGTCGGATCGTCGATTCGGGCAACGGTCTCCACCGCACTCCGCACGGACGTCAGCGGGTTCTTGATCTCGTGCGAGACGTCCGCCGCGAAACGTTCGATCGCATCCATGCGGTTCCAAAGCGCCTCGGTCATCTCCCGCAGGGCTTCCGATAGCTCGCCGATCTCGTCCCGGCGTCTGGAAAAGTCCGGTATCTGAGCCCGCCGGTTTTTGGAGCGTCGCACCTGGTCCGCAGCTTCAACCAGCTGGCGAATAGGCCGCGCGATCGTGCCTGACAGGTAAAAGGAAACCAGAACGGTTGCAGCCATTGCCACGGCGAAGACCCAGAGGATATCCGCTCGCCGGTCGCGCACCGCGGCCTCGATGCTGGCGCCGTCGCTGGACAGCATCAGGGCAGCCAGGACCTGGCGGTAACGCTGCAGGGGTACGGCAACCGACAGAACCAGGCCACCCTTGCCGTCGCGCCGGGCAACACCGGTACTCTCGCCCAGCAAGGCCCGCTCGATCTCTTCGTAGTCCTGGGCGGTCTGGCGCCGGTTCTCCCGGTACAGCGGCAGATCGCTCCGGCCGGCAAACAGGTCCATGAAGCGATCGAACTGGCGGCTGAGCCATCCGGCGACGCCACTGCGCGGGCGCGGCGGCGGGAGCTCCGTCACCTCTATACCGCTGCTCAGACCGGCGATACGGAAGGAATCGGCGATGAGTTCGCCTTCACGATGGAAGATGCGGGCGCGAATGGTTGAATCGCCCAGCAATAGCCGGGTGATCCGGGCTGCCTGTTCAGCCACGAGGCGCTGTTCGCCGTTGGCCGCCACCACGACGGCGCCGCCTGCCAGTGAAAAAGAGTAGGCCCGGGCTTGCGTCGTCAGTGCCTGAAGTTCGGCCGCGATCAGACCTTTGCGATAATCGTCCAGGTGCATCAATCCCAACACCGGGATGACCAACACAAGCAAATTCAACGCCAAAATCCGGCGCGTCAGAGGTGAGCGCCAGCGCGGCCTGAAGCGCCGCTTGCCGGGTCGCCGGCCTTTCACGTCGCGCGACGCCTCCACCGGGTCTTTATCCTGTGCGGGCGGGACAAAATTCATGGCGACCTAAAAGCATTTCCCCTTCGCTACCACGCGGTCTTTGTTGCTGTGCCGTTAGCGAAAGGGTCAGCGCCGCGCCCCTCCCGCGAATCAGGCGTCCTTATAGCGGTAGCCTACCCCATAGAGGGTTTCAATCTGCGAGAAATCGTCATCAGCCGCCTTGAACTTCTTTCGCAAGCGTTTGATGTGACTGTCGATCGTGCGGTCATCCACATAGATGGACTCTCCATAAGCCGCGTCCATCAATTGATCGCGGTTCTTCACGTGCCCCGGGCGCTGTGCCAGCACTTTCAGGATCAGGAATTCCGTCACGGTAAGGTTCACCGCCTCGCCCTTCCACGTGCAAAGATGGCGGCTCGGATCAAGCACCAGATCGCCCCTGGCGATCGGCTTTTCGGTAACGGCCTCCCCGCCTTCGCGCAGCGCTCTCTCGCGCCGCAGAAGGGTGCGAATGCGCTCGATCAACAAGCGTTGGGAAAAGGGCTTCTTTATGTAGTCGTCGGCCCCCATACGCAGGCCCAACACCTCATCCACCTCCTCGTCCTTGGAGGTCAGGAAGATGACTGGCAGGCTGGAATCCTGTCGCAAGCGGCCCAAAAGCTCCATACCGTCCATACGAGGCATCTTGATATCCAAAATCGCCAGATCGACCGGGTTGGCGGTGATTCCGCGCAGCGCCTCGGCACCGTCGTTGTAAGTGCGGACCTTGTAGCCCTCCGCCTCCAGCGCGATGGACACGGAGGCCAGTATGTTGCGGTCGTCATCGACCAGCGCGATGGTTGCCTGCATGAGCGTCATGTCCCCTTGATTGCCCCAAAGATGGGGATTGGTTCTTTCCAACGCCATAGTCATGATCTCACCCACAAAAATAAACCCGCTTTTCCTATTCTCCACAGTGTGATGGGATTACGGCGCCAATTAGGCACACCCACGACCATAACGCGGCGTTGAGATCGACAGATCATGAACCCGACGGACAAAGGCAAGGCAAAGTTTCGTCCCGCAGAGGAAGTAGCCCGTCTGCTCGCGCAGGCCCGCACCGCCAGCCTGGCGACAGGCCTGGCCCGCGACGGCAGCGGTTGGCCCTATGCGTCACTGGTATTGCTGGCGGCACACAAGGCCTTGGGACCGCTTTTGCTTTTATCCGATCTTGCGGATCACACCAGGAATCTCCAGGCCGACCAACGTGCCGCCCTGCTGGTGACACAAAACAATCCGACGGGCGATCCGCTTTCAGCGTCACGGGTAACACTTTTAGGCCGTTTCTGGCCGGTGCCCGAAGCGCTGGCGGAAGACGCCCGCGACGTCTTCCTGGCGCGTCATGGCGGCGCTGCCGCCTATGCGGATTTCAAGGATTTCCACCTGTACAACATGGCGATCGAACAAGCCCACCTGATAGCGGGCTTTGGCCGTATCCACTGGTTGGGAGCGCACGAACTCGAAAGCGCGGGTATTCTTTCGGCAAGAATTCCGGAAAACCGGAGGCTGTGAGCGATAAGTATGGTTGCCTGGTAAAGTTCCAGAGGGCATAACCCAAGGATCAATCCCCAAGGGTGAATTTGATGCCACCCTCCGATCAAACTCCGGTTGGCCCGTTGAGCAAAGGCACCAGTAGCGAATAGGCGCGAGCCGGCAAAGCGTAACTCAGGAGACCACGACAGTGAGCAGCAAGGATATCGGACCCGTCGTCAGCCAGAATGGCCTGCACCTTCATGGAATCGGCCACTATCGGACGGCGCACTGGAACCTTCCAGCCGCCGCCTTGGTCCAACACGCGCTGTGTCGCGGCGAAGGCAATCTGGCTCAGGGCGGATCTTTCGTCGCCTTGACCGGCGATCAGACCGGACGCTCACCCAACGACAAGTTCATTGTCGAGGACGCCAAATCGCGCAGTTCCATCTGGTGGGGCAAGGTAAACGTGGCAACCGACGAGAACGTCTATCGTCGTCTATACGGCAAGGTTGCCGCCTACCTACAAGCCCGCGATCTCTTCGTCCAGGACCTCTTTGCAGGAGCCGATCCGGAGTATCGCCTGAAGGTCCGCGTGGTGTCGGAGAATGCCTGGCACGCGCTTTTCGCCCGCAACATGTTCATTCGCCCAGGCCACGATCAGCTCAAGGACTTCACGCCCGATTTCACGGTGCTGCACGCTCCGCACCTGCAAGCCGATCCGGAAACGGACGGCACGACGTCCTCGACCTTCATCGTCGTCAATTTCACTGACCGGGTAATCCTGATCGGCGGCACCCGCTACGCGGGCGAGATCAAGAAATCCATCTTCTCGATCCTCAACTTCCTGCTCCCCGAGAAGAATGTTCTCCCCATGCACTGCTCCGCTAACATTGGGCGCGGCGGCGACACGGCGATCTTCTTCGGCCTTTCCGGGACCGGCAAGACGACGCTTTCGGCGGACCCGGATCGCACCCTGATCGGCGATGATGAGCACGGTTGGTCCGATCGCGGCGTTTTCAATTTCGAAGGCGGCTGCTATGCCAAGGTGATTCGTCTTTCGGCGGAAGCCGAGCCGGAGATCCACGCCACCACCAGCCGCTTCGGCACCATCCTGGAAAACGTGGTGATGGACCCGCTGACCGGACAGCTCGATCTGGATGACAACCGCTACACCGAGAACACCCGGGCCAGCTATCCCATCGACTTCATTCCCAACGTCACGCTTTCGGGCCAGGGCAATCAACCCGACAACATCATCATGCTGACGGCCGACGCCTTCGGCGTGCTGCCGCCTATCTCCCGTTTGACGCCCGAACAGGCCATGTATCACTTCCTATCGGGCTATACGGCCCGCGTGGCCGGAACCGAGCGCGGCCTCGGCAACGAGCCGCAGGCGACCTTCTCCACCTGTTTCGGTGCCCCCTTCATGCCGCGCCACCCCAGCGTTTATGCCAAGATGCTGGGCGAGAAGATGGCCAAGACCGGCGCCAAATGCTGGCTGGTCAACACCGGTTGGACCGGCGGCGCTTACGGTGTTGGCGAGCGCATGAAGATAAGCTACACCCGCGCCATGGTGCGGGCCGCACTCGACGGCCGGCTTGCCGATGTGGCGACCACCATCCACCCGCAGTTCGGCCTGCAGGTCCCGACAAGCTGCCCGGACGTACCGGCCGAGGTGCTGGACCCCCGCGCCACCTGGTCGAACAAGGACGCCTACGACCAGAGCGCCCGCGATCTGTCGCGCCGTTTCGAGGAGAACTTCAAGCAGTTCGAATCACACGTGGACGAGGATGTGAAGGCCGCCGGAATCTACGCCGCCGCTTGAAGCCCTACAGGTATCATTTCAAGGATCGATGAGGTCGTTATTGAGGAGTGTCTGGACGAAGGTCCATTCGTCGATGCTCCCGGCACGCGCAATCGGTGCGCTTATGTCTGGCGCGATCTATAAGGTTGCAATAGAATCACCTTATGATCGCACCGGTGATATCCTTTTTGCAGGCTTGGTGGCCGGTCCTCTATGGCCTGTTGCTGCTCTACATGGTCTTTGACCTCTGGTGGTACGGGCGAGAGCTTTCCCTATCATTCACCCGGCCCTTTGCGGCGGGATTCCGGGCCGGAACCTTTGCCGTACTCTTCGTGGTTGGCTTTCCGCCGCTGATGTTGTGGCTGACCACAGCCTACGGGTTGGAGGGACGCCTGCGCACGCGCATCGCCGACTATGTGGCGGCGGGGCACTCTGCCGAGGAGGCGCGCAGTCTGGCGGCGCTCGACGAGGCCTTTGGCCCGACCTGGGGACTGCGGCCAAAGGATGAGATCGAGCCGGCGCCGGGACGGGCCGAGGACTATCCGCCGATCCGCCCCCCGGAGCGCCTGCCGCGCCTCTCTCGGGCCGACCTAAAGTCCTTTTTCTTTACCGGCATCGTCGACGAACGCTCCGGCGGCGACCGCATCCAACGCTATGAGCAGGACGAGATCGTCTTTACCGCTCTCGGCAAGGTACGCCCGCAAAGGATCGATTCCATGACGCCGCTGCGCGCCCTGGTCTGGCGGGCGGTGCCCGACCTGCCGCCCTTCCGGGAGATCACCTTTCTGGAGGACATCAAGGACAAGACGGTCGAGAGCGATATCTACAGCTACGTCGGCTGGAAGGAGAGTACTACCGGTATCGAATTCTACAGTAGGAGATCCCAATACAGTACGGTTCTTGAAACAGGATGCTTTAGTTTGGTGCGTTTGAAGGGGTCCAGGAAGGCTCCTGATGACCGGGTGCCTCAGGATTACCGCCTGAAATCAACAGAGATCAGAACCAAGCATTTCTGGAACGAACCGGGGACGGAGCACTGTCTCTTTCGGGGGCTGCTGGTCGGCTTGGGGCTGCATATGACGCCGGATTTCTATCTGACCGCCGCGCCCTTGAGCCCGGCGCAGCAGGCCCGCGCCCTGGCGGCCTTGAAACTGCTCTACCACCCGGCCGTCCAGGCGGGCATGGACGAGGAAAGCTTCGTCCAGACCCTCCTGGATCACGACCTCATCGATCCCTGATCGTCCGCCAAGGTTAAGACTCCTGGCGCTGGCGTCTTCGACCCGTCGCAGTTCTCCCGCTCGCCCTCATCCTGAGGAGCGCCAACGGCGCGTCTCGAAGGATGAGGAACACCAGCGTGTTAGCGCATCAGGGAAGATCATCGGCCTGCTTTTTCTCCAGCGCCGCCTCGGCGGTGACTCCCGCCGCGCCCTCAGCGATACCGCCGGAGTCGATTTCGATCTTGAAACCGCCTTGGGGTTTGCGTTTGAACTTGACCCCGCCCAAGGCGATGTCGGCCAGCGACCCGCCCAGCCCGATATTGCGAAGCTCGTCGATCCGGGCGGCGGCTTCCAGAGGATCCTCCTCTAACAGCTTTGGCAGGTCCGCCAAGCGATGCCGCTGCACGGCCGCGGTAATCAGTTCGACACCACCGGCTGTCACGCCGCCGAGCGCCGCGCCACCCGCGACGCCCGTGCCCGTGCCTGCAGCCAGGGCCGCACTGGTGGCGGCCCCGGCGACAGTTGCTTCAGCGGCCCGCTCCCAGACCTTGACCACCGCGCCAAGGCCCTCCTTTTCGATGCGTTCGCCCAGGTTCTGCGCCAGTTCCAGATTCTCGATGGGCCGCAAAGCCTCCTCATGCCGCCGCTTAGCCGCCGCTTCGGCCGCTTCACGGCTCTTGACCTCGGCCTCGGCCTGGCCCAAAGCTTCGCGATGACGCTCCAACGCATCACCGGAAACCCCCTTGGCCTCATCGGCCTCTAGCGCCGCGCGCACCGCGCGTGCCTTTTGTCGCGCCCGGCGGGCCGCGGTGGAAGAGTTGCCAAGGTCCTCATGAGTTTCAGCGACTTTAAGAGCATTTTCGTTGAGCTTCGTTATCCTTTCCGCTGTCGAAGCTGCATCGGCCGCAGCGCGTTGCGTGCCCCGCGCCTCGCGGTCCTGCGCGCTGGGGTCGGCCGAGGTACCCTCCTTCAAAAAGGCCGTGGTGCTGTCCAACTGGGCCGCCTCTGCCTCCTTCTGGCTGGCCCGCTCCAGGTGCGGCGCTAGAACCGCCGCCGCATAGTCTGGTCCCTTGTCGCTGGAGCGAAGGTTATCATCGCCTGGCAACCGCAGACCGCGCTCCTCCAAATCGTCTACGACAGCTTGCTGCGCCTCATCGAAGCGTCGCCGCGCATCTCCAAAGGCCTTGGGATCGGCTGCACCGGAAGATTGGATGCGGTTCAATTCCTTCTGGCGCTCCTGCTCAAGGGCCTCCAGGGTCGATAGCGCCGTTTCCGGGTCCGGCTTGCGCCTATTCTCCTGATCTTGCGCATCGGCCTGGGCTGGTGCCTCGTTGCGTGTGGCATCAAAGTCAGGGGACGATGACCGCGACGGCACGGAGGTTTCACGGATTTGCTTCTCGCGGGCGAAGTCGGTTTCCATCTCGCCCAGGTCTTCCTCCATGATGGCCAGACCCTTGCGCTCCAGTCCGTCGTTGGAGGCCGCCCTGCGGCTGCGCAAGGCCGTCATGCCTTCGTCCAGGAGCTTGCCGGTGGCCGCGAACTCCGCCTCGTCGGTCTGGCTCAGCCCTTGCCGGAAGGCGGTCTTGCGGGCCAGGCGTTCGCGGCTGTTCGGGGTAAAGCGCGCGCCGGCGTCCTTGGCCAGGCCCGAGAGGATACCCCGCTGCGCGCCGCCCTCCCGCAGGCCCCGGCCCGGCGTCAGGTTAAGCGGGTTGCTGGAGCGCTCCTGACCCTCACCCTGAGGAGAGGCCGGATCGAAAAGCAAAGCCCCGCGGGGCCCAAAGGCAAAGCCGTCACGGGCCAGCGCCCGGCGCTGCTCTTCGCCGATGCGGTCCTGGGGCGCGCGGGCCTTGTCCAGCAACTGGCGGTTCATCTTGAGGGACAGATCGGCAGGGCTACCCTGTTCCGCACCCAGAGCGTCGCCGCGCTCGAGCGCCTGCATGACCTCGGGCGCGCGGCCCCGCGTGCCATCCGCCCGCTTGGGCTGCGCCAGCGCCTGGCCCAGGGTCTTCTCAGCCCGCTGCCGGCGCGTCTCCTCCTCCGCCATGAAGGCGGCCAGAAACTCTTTCATAGTCATACGATCCTTGTCGCTTGTCGGGGAAAGGCCGCAGTCTCAGCAGCCCGCATGGTATTACGGCCGACAAACTACAAGAAACAACGACAACAAAACCACAAGAAAAGTGTATTAACTTGTCACATCAACAACCACCTGCCCAAAAGCAGGGCAGGGAGAGCGGGTCGACAGTGTTGCTGCTGGAAAGGCTAGAGGTTCGGTAGACGCCGCCCGCTGTCATGGTCGAAGAGGTGCAGCGCCTGCGGGCGCGGCGCGACCGTCAGACTGTCTCCCTCGGTCAATCCATGGCCACCCGGCAAGCGGGCGGTCAGGGTTGCTTCCGGGCCGCCGCCGGAAAGCAGTCCATGGACAAGGCTGTCCGCTCCCAATTCCTCTATCAAGGCAACCTTGAGTGAGAACGCTCCGTCCGTGCCCGCCCCGACAGGCTCTAGATCTTCCGGCCTGATCCCCACGGTAACGGCACGTCCTGCGTGATCGCCCAAGGCCAATTCAGGGACGTTCAGTTGAGGCCCGTCGCTTAACGCCAACCCACGGCCGTCGCCGGTCACCTGCGCGGTCAGGAAATTCATGGCGGGCGAGCCGATGAAACCGCCGACAAAAACGCTCTCGGGCCGCGCGTAGACATCCAGAGGACGGCCAATCTGCTCGGCGATACCGGCGTTCATGACGATCAGCCGGTCAGCCAGCGTCATGGCTTCCACCTGATCGTGGGTCACATAGAGTGACGTGGTTTCCAGACGGCGCTGCAATTGCTTGATCTCCAGACGCATCTGCACCCGCAACTTGGCGTCCAGATTGGAAAGCGGCTCGTCGAAAAGGAAAGCTGACGGATCGCGCACAATGGCGCGGCCCATGGCGACGCGCTGGCGCTGACCACCGGATAATTGACGCGGCTTGCGGTCGAGCAACTCCTCCAGCTTCAACAGCCGTGCCGCCTTGGTGACGCGCTCCTGGATATCGGCCTTGGACTTACCCGCGATCTTCAGGCCATAGGCCATGTTGGCAAAGACCGTCATGTGTGGATAGAGCGCGTAGTTCTGGAACACCATGGCGATATCGCGGTCCTTGGGCTCCAGGGCGTTGACGACCCGTCCGCCGATGGCGATCTCTCCGCCAGTGATCTGCTCCAGACCAGCAACCATGCGCAGCAGTGTGGACTTGCCGCAGCCTGAAGGCCCGACGATGACGATCAGCTCACCATCGGCAATTTCCATATCGATGCCATGAATGACTTCGGTGGAGCCATAGCTCTTGCGGACGTTTCTCAGGCTGATTTCTGCCATGGGCGCCTCTTATTTCTCCGTCTCGACAAGGCCCTTGACGAAGAGCCGTTGCATGAAAACCACCACGGCTACCGGCGGCAGCATGGCAAGGATCGCAGTTGCCATCACGACCGGCCATTCGGTCCAGTCATCGCCCGAGGAGATCATTTGCTTGATGCCCATGACGATGGTGTTCATGGCCGGGTCGGTCGTGACGAGCAACGGCCAGAGATATTGGTTCCAGCCGTAGATGAAGAGGATCACGAAGAGGGCCGCAATGTTTGTACGACTAAGCGGCAGAAGCACATCGAAGAAAAAACGCACGGGCCCTGCCCCGTCGATCCTTGCGGCCTCGACCAGTTCATCGGGTACCGTCATGAAGAACTGGCGAAACAGGAAGGTCGCGGTCGCTGAGGCAATGAGGGGTAGAGTCAGACCCGCATAACTGTTCAGAAGTCCAAAGCCTGCGACCACCTCATAAGTCGGCACGATGCGTACCTCGACCGGCAGCATGAGCGTCAGGAAAATCGTCCAAAAACAGAAGCTGCGTCCCGGAAAGCGGAAATAGACGATGGCATAGGCCGACAGCAGCGAAATGATGATCTTGCCAACGGTTATGCCAAGCGCCATGACGGTCGAGTTCATCAGCATGCGCCAGACCGGCGTGTTCACACCGGACCATAAGGCCTTGGAGTAGTTCTCTATGGCATGGCTGCCGGGGATCAGAGGCAGCGGCGGCTGAACGATATCCTGTTGCGTGACCGTCGAGGCCACCAGGGTGACGTAGATCGGAAAGCAGACCAGCGCAACGCCAAGCAAAAGCAGGACGTGGGTCAGCCAGAGTCCCCATCCCCGTTTTTCCACCATGCCCGCACCGTTCATGTTCTCGCGCTCCTCAATAATGGACGCGCCGCTCGATGAAGCGGAACTGCACGACGGTGAGAAGGCCCACGACCAACAGCAGGATGACCGACTGGGCCGCCGACGACCCCAGGTCCTGGCCGACGAAACCGTCCGCGAAAACCTTGTAAACGAGGATCATCGTGCTGCGCTCGGGCCCGCCTGCCGTCACCGTATGGATGATGCCGAAAGTGTCGAAGAAGGCGTACACCAAGTTAACCACCAGCAGAAAGAAAGTGGTCGGCGACAGCAGCGGAAAGACGATGGTCCAGAAGCGCCGCCAGGCACCCGCGCCGTCAATCGCGGCGGCTTCCAGCAGGCTGCGCGGTATGGCCTGCAGGCCCGCCAGGAAGAATAGAAAGTTATAGCTGATCTGCTTCCAGGAAGCGGCCACCACCACCAGCGCCATGGCCTCGTCGCCGTTGAGCACGTGGTTCCAGTCGTACCCCATCTGCTTGAGATAGTAGGCAACTAGTCCAATGGAGGGATTGAAGAGGAAAAGCCAGAGGACGCCCGCGATCGCCGGTGCCACAGCGTAAGGCCAAATCAAAAGGGTGCGGTAAACCATGGCGGCTTTGATCACACGGTCCGCCAGGACGGCCATCAGCAGCGCCAACCCCATGGAGACGGCCGCGACCAGCAGGCTGAAAACCGCCGTCGTGCGAAAGGATTCCAGATAGTAGCGGTCGCCCAGCAGAAACTCGAAGTTCCCCAGACCGACAAACTGGGATTTCAAGCCGAAGGGGTCCGGGATGAAGGCTGACTGGTAAATCGCTTGTCCGGCCGGCCAGAGAAAAAACAGCGCCGTTATGACGAGTTGGGGCAAGAGCAGCAGGTAAGGCAGCCCCTTGTTCTGAAAAATGACTCGCTTTTGCACGGTTCTTGCGTCCCCAGCCCGTGACCAGTGGAACAGGAAAGGGCGACGGCGCGAGATGAACCGGAGTGGCTATCCCGCGCCGTTATGCCCGCCTGTCCGTTAGCGGTTGGCCTGCTCGAAGCGGCGTAGAAGCTGGTTGCCGCGCTCGACGGCAGCATCGAGGGCTTCTTGGGCCGACTTGCTGCCGGACCAAACACCTTCCAGCTCCTCGTCGATAATGCCGCGAATCTGGTCGAAGCTGCCCAGACGCAGGCCCTTCGAGTTGCCGGTCGGCGCCTTACCGGTCATCTGCAGGATGGCGATGTCGGTACCGGGGCTGGTCTCGTAGAAGCCTTGCGATTTGGTCAGCTCATAGGCCGCCGTGGTAATCGGCAGATAGCCTGTATTCTGATGCCAATCCGCCTGAACTTCCGCAGAGGAAAGGAAGTTGAAGAAATCCGCAACGCCCTTGTACTCCTCGCCCTCATGTCCGGCCATTACCCAAAGCGACGCGCCGCCGATGATGGTGTTCTGCGGTGCGCCCGCCACATCATCCCAATAGGGCAGATTCACGACCGCAAAGGGGAACTGCGCCTCGGCCTTCACGCCGGCATAACCCGCCGAAGACTCGGTGAAGAGCGCGCATTCGCCCGAACGGAAGCGCGCGCCGCCCTCGTTCCGGCGACCGCTATAGATGAACAGTCCGTCCTTGGCCCAGCGGCCCAAGGTATCGATGTGCTTGACTTGCACGGGACTGTTGAAGGCCAATTCCGTGTCAACACCGGCAAAGCCGTTGTCCTTTGTCGCAAACGGCACGTTGTGATAGGCGCTGAGATTTTCCAGATGCACCCAGCTCTGCCAAGCCGTGGTCAAGGGACAAGCGCTGCCCGATGCCTTCAGGGCCGTCAGGACGGTCTCGACTTCGCCCCAGGTCTTGGGTTTGGTTTCAGGGTCCAACCCTGCGGTCTTCAAGGCGTCCTTGTTGATGTAGAGGACCGGCGTTGAACTGTTGTACGGCAGCGACAGCATCTGACCGTCGGTAGTGGTATAGTAACCCGCGACCGCAGCCAGATAGGCATTGGGATCGAAGGGCAGACCGGATTCGGCCATCACCTCGTAAACGGGTTTGATGGCGCCCTTCGCGGACATCATCGTTGCCGTTCCTACTTCGAACACCTGCAGGATATGCGGCTGCTCGCCTGCGCGGAACGCGGCTATGCCGGCGTTTAGCGTTTCCGAATAGTTGCCCTTGTTGGTGGCGACGACCACGTAGTCCGACTGCGAGGCATTGTAGTCCTCAACCTGCTTGGCCAGCAGATCACCCAGACGGCCCGTAAAAGCATGCCACCACTGAATCTCCGTTGCGGCATTCGCGGCCCCGGCCAGACCGGCGGCCGACATCAGGGTTGCAAGCGCACCCGTCATCAGTCGTTTCTTGAAAGACATCCTTTGCCTCCTTCTATTCGGCGTTTCCCAATACGTCACTCTATACCGCGAGGGCCTCGGGGGATCCCGACGAGGGGAGGCGGCTGCGGGTGCGGTGACTTTTTGCCGTAACAATACTGTCACGATCGTTTTGGATGTGACCACACAAGGCAATCAACTGTCCAGCTATCAGATGCACCCTACGCCCTCACAATCGCCCAATGGCGGCACTCGCTCCGCGACACCCGGTTGCTTAGCACGGCTACCATGACAGTCTTGTGGCCTCGGCAGTCGATTTTCCGCAAATCGTCATGTCATCAAGCAGCCGAGCAAGCCTATCTTAGAGTCTCTCTGCCAGGATGGCTTCCAGATGATGCAAGCGGTCCTGACCGAAGAGGGCGCGGCCCTCGACGATATAAGTTGGCGCGCCGATGATGCCGCGTTCGGCGGCCTCCAGGGAGTTCTTCTGCAAGAGGTCCTGCGCGGCCTCGCCCCTTGCCTCGGCCCTGAGCGCCGGACCGTCGAGCCCCGCTTGGGACGCCAAGTCGTCCAGAACGGTCGTATCGGCCAAACTGCGGTCGTCGCGCCACAGGGCTTGCTGCATCAAAAATGACAGCATGGCCGGGTCACGGCCCTGCAGGATCAAGGTTGCCGCCATGCCCGCCGCCACCTCGATATTGTCATAGTGGTGCGAGGGGTCGGAATTGATGGGGATGCCGTGGTAGGCCCCGGTCGTCCCCAAGTCTTCGACCATCTGCCGGATGCGTGCCGGATGGCGATCCTGGAACTGGGTCGCCCCTGTCCGCTCCAACACGATACGCAGATAAACCGGGCGATGAATCACCTGTCTGCCCGAACGCGCAGCAAGGTCGTAAAACCGGCCCGCACCCAGGTAGCTGTATCCCGAGGCCACGGAATAGAAGTATTCGATGGTCTTTGCCGTCATGGCTGTTCCTTGTTGTCAGTGCGCTGCGGCCCAGTCGTCGCCGATCCCTACATCGGCTACCAGAGGAACGTCGAGCGTGACCGCCGGTTGGGGCGCCTGTTCCATCACCTGTTTGACCAGGGCTGCGGTTTCTTCCATCTCCGCCTCGGCCACTTCGAACAACAGTTCGTCATGCACCTGCAGCAGCATGCGCGCGCCCAACCCTGCCTCCTTCAAGGCGTCAGGCAAGCGGATCATGGCGCGCTTGATGATGTCTGCTGCGGTTCCCTGGATCGGCGCGTTGATGGCGGCCCGTTCGGAAAAATTACGGCGCGCCGGATTGCCGTCCTTGATGCCCGGCACATGGATGCGCCGCCCAAAAAGAGTGGTGACATAACCCTGTTCGCGAGCCAGGGCCTTGGTGCTCTCCATATAATCGCGAATGCCTGGGTAGCGCTCGAAGTAGGCCTCGATATAAGCCTTGGCATCGGCTTGCGCGATCCCGAGGTTCTGCGCCAGCCCAAAGGGCGAGATGCCGTAGATGATGCCGAAATTGATGGCCTTGGCCTGACGGCGGACCTCCGGTGTCATCTCCGCCAGGGGAACGCCAAAGACCTGGCTGGCGGTGATGGCGTGAATATCCTGTCCTTCGGCGAAGGCCTGCCGCAGGCTCTCGACCTCGGCAATATGGGCGGTCAGGCGCAATTCGATCTGGCTGTAGTCGACCGACAGCAGCTTGCAACCCTTCTCCGCGATGAAGGCGGTGCGAATCTTGCGCCCCTCTTCGGTGCGGATCGGGATGTTCTGCAGATTGGGGTCGTTCGACGACAACCGCCCGGTCGAGGCCACCGCCTGACTGAAAGTCGTGTGGACGCGGCCGGTTTCCGGGTGAATCTGATTCTGCAGCGCGTCCGTGTAGGTGGATTTCAGTTTCGACAGCTGCCGCCAATCCAGCACCCGGGCGGGAAGGTCATGCCCCTGGTTGGCCAGACCCTGAAGAATCTCGGCCCCGGTACCCGGCGCGCCGCCCTTGGTCTTGCGTCCGGTCTCCAACCCCATCTCGTCGAACAGAATTTCCCCAAGCTGCTTGGGCGAGCCGATGGTGAAGCGCTTTCCGGCCAGGATATAGATTTGCTCTTCGAGCGCTTCGATCCGCTGCGCAAAGTCATTGGAGAAGCGCCGCAGAATATCGCGGTCCACCTTGATGCCGCAGCGTTCCATCTCCGCCAGGACCGGCACCAGCGGGCGATCCAGGGTTTCATAGACCGTCGCCAGACGCTCGACGCGCAGCCGCGGCTTGAGCGCCTGATGCAGGCGCAGCGTGACCTCCGCATCCTCGGCGGCATAGTCCAGCGCCTTGTCCAGCGGCACCTGATCGAAGGTAATCCGTTGGCGGCCTTGCTTGGTGACCTCGTCGAATTTGATCGTGGTATGGCCCAGGTGCAGGTTCGCCAACTCGTCCATCCCGTGCCCATGGGCACCGCCCTCCAGCACGTAGGACAGCAGCATCGTGTCATCGATGGGATGCAGCCAGACACCCTCGCGGGCGAAAACCAGCATGTCGAACTTGATGTTCTGCCCGACCTTCAGCACCGAAGGCGCCTCCAGCAGGGGTTTCAACCGTGCGATGGCATCGGCGACCGCGATCTGCTTGGGTGCAGCCTGCTGCGTCTCCTCACCCAATTGCAGTTGGTCGCTTTCATGTTGCAGCAGCCCATGCCGCAAGGGGATGTAGCAGGCCCGGCCCGGCCGAATCGCGAGACTGATGCCGACCATCAGGTCGCGCATGGGATCAAGGCCAGTCGTCTCGGTATCGACCGCCACCAACCCAGCTTCCCGCGCCTCCGCAACCCAGCGATCCAGGCTCTCCAGGTCGCAAACAAGTTCGTAACTGGGCCCGCTGCTTTCAGGCGACGGTACAGCGCCATCCTCACGGGACGCCTCGACGGCGCCCACCTTGGCAGGCTCGCGTTCGTCCGGCACCAGATCACCCGCCTCCAACTGCTCGGCAAGCCGGGCCTTTAGACTGCGGAACTCGTACTTGTCCAGGAAGGCCCGCAAGGTTTCCGGGTCCGGTTCATGCAGGGCCAGGCGACCCCATTCGACTTCGACCGGCGCGGCGTCGGTCAGCTCCACCAGACGGCGGCTGATGCGCGCCTGCTCGGCAAAGGCGATCAAGTTCTCGCGGCGCTTGGGTTGCTTGATCTCGGCGGCGCGCTCCAGCAACGCCTCCAGCGAGCCGTATTCGCCGATCAACTGTGCGGCGGTCTTGATGCCGATGCCCGGCACGCCCGGCACGTTGTCGGTGGAGTCTCCGGCCAGGGACTGCACGTCCACCACCTTGTCCGGCGAGACGCCGAACTTCTCCAAAACCTCGTCGGGACCGATCGGACGGTTCTTCATCGGATCGAGCATGGAGACACCGGGCCGGACGAGCTGCATCAGATCCTTGTCGGAGGAAACGACCGTGACCTGGATACCCCGCTCGACCGCCTGACGGGCGACGGTGGCGATGATGTCGTCGGCCTCGTAGCCCGTCAGCTCCAGACTTTGCAGGCCAAAAGCCGCCGCCGCCTCGCGCACCATCGGAAACTGCGGAATCAGGTCTTCCGGCGTCTCGTCGCGGTTGGCCTTGTATTTCGGGTAGATCTCGTTGCGGAAAGTCGGCCCCGAGGCGTCGAAGGTGACCAGCATGGCATCGGCGTCGCTCTCGCGGAGCAGCTTGACCAGCATGTTGCAGAAGCCATAGGCGGCCCCGGTCGGCGTACCGTCCTTGCGGGTGATCGAGGGCATGGCGAAGAAAGCCCGGAAGAGATACCCGTAACCATCGACGAGATAGAGGTGTTTGATCGGTGTGGAGGAATCGGCGCTCATGATGTCAGCAGCATGCCTGAAGCCTGCCTCCCAAGTCGAGTGCCGGTCAGTGGCCAGCCGAGGCGTCAGCCCCTTCCTTCAGCACGAAGCGGCGATCGCAGTAAGGACACTCCACGAATCCCTTGTCGCCCATGTTCAGGTAAACCCTGGGATGACCCATCGCATCATCGCCGCCGTCACAGGCGACTTGCGCGCGTTCTACCTCGATAACCTCGGGCGGCTCGATCTGATTTGCCATCGCTTCCTCACTCAACCGAAAACTCGGCTGGGACTATAACTGGTCACGCCTAACAATCAATCGCTTGTCGTGGGCGGACGAAAGGCCTAAGTCATTGCCATCATGCCAAAGGACGAACAGATGACAAGCGCCGTCGGCGCGGCCGACAAAAATCCCCACTTGCCGGACTTCGCGGTTGAGGCCGTTGGCCTCGACAAGACCTACGCCGCCGCCGGCAAGCAAGGCGCCAAGCATGCCTTGAAAACCGTGGACCTCACGATTCCGCGCGGCAGCCTCTTTGGGCTGCTCGGACCCAACGGCGCGGGCAAGTCGACCTTCATCAACATCCTGGCCGGACTGGTCAACAAATCCGGCGGCACCGCCCGCATCTGGGACTGCGACATCGACCGCCAAACACGGCAGGCGCGCGCCGCTATTGGCGTGGTGCCGCAGGAGCTTAACATCGACCCCTTCTTCACGCCCTTCGAGCTGCTGGAGTTGCAGGCCGGTCTCTATGGCGTTCCGCCGCGCGAGCGCCGGACCCTGGAGATCCTCGCGATGCTGGGTCTGTCTGATAAGGCCAAGGCCTATGCCCGGACGCTTTCCGGCGGTATGCGCCGGCGCTTGATGGTCGCCAAGGCGATGGTTCACAACCCGCCCGTACTGGTGCTGGACGAGCCGACCGCCGGCGTCGATATCGAGCTGCGCCAGCAGCTTTGGGCGCAGGTGAAGGAACTTAATCGGCGCGGCGTCACGATCCTGCTGACGACTCACTACCTGGAAGAAGCCGAGGAGCTTTGCGACCGCATCGCCATCATCAATCATGGCGAGGTTATTGCCTGCGACACCACGCAGGCCCTGCTGCGCAAGCTGGACAACAAGACCCTGACCATCACCTTCGCCGAAAGCTTCGAGGCGGTGCCCAAGCCTTTTGCGGAGTTCAGCGTCGAGAAGGTCGGCGAACATGCGCTGCGCTTTCAGTACCGGGCCAGCGAAAGTCCGCTGCCGCGAATCCTCTCGGCTGCGGGCAGCGCCGGGCTGACACCGGTCGATGTTACGACCGAGGAAACCGACCTGGAGGATATCTTCCTGCAGCTCACGCGGGGCGCGCATGCGGGCGCTCAAGGCTGATCACGCAAGAGCCTTTCGCTTCTTCCTGATGACACTGCTGCTGGCCCTTGCACTGGCGGGCTGCACGACGCAGTTCGCACCGCCGGGGCCTTACAACGCAGGCGAAGGGCCACCCCCCGAACTTTTGACGACCGCCACGCCGAGCGAGGGCACATTCCGCGCCGATGACGGATTGCTTCTGCCCTGGCGCGCCTGGCTGCCGGTCGGCGAGCCGCAAGCCGTCGTCCTGGCGCTGCACGGCATGAACGACTATGCAGAAGCCTTCGCCCTGCCCGGCACGGCCCTGGCGGCGGCGGGAATCGCGGTCTATGCCTACGATCAGCGCGGCTTTGGCGCAGCCCCTCATCGCGGTCTGTGGCCGGGAACCGGCCGTCTGGTCGCCGATCTGCGCAATGCCACGGCGCTTTTGGCCGCGCGCCATCCCGGCCTGCCGCTCTATCTGCTGGGGGAGAGTATGGGAGGCGCAGTCGTGATCGCCGCCACGACGCGCCCCGGCGCGCCGCAGGTCGCGGGTATCATTCTGTCCGCCCCCGCCGTCTGGGGTTATGACGAGATGGGTCTGGTCCCCCGCGTCTCCCTCTGGGTTGCCCGGCGTCTGGTCCCCGGCATGACGGCGACCGGCAGCGACCTCAAGATTCAGGCGACCGACAACTTACCCCTGCTCCAGGCCTTTTCGACCGACCCGCTGGTCATCAAGAAGACCCGGATCGACGCCGTGGGCGGCCTTGTCGATCTGATGGACGAAGCGCTGCTGGCCGCACCCAAGCTGACGGCGCGCACGCTGCTGCTTTACGGTGATAAGGATCAGGTCATCCCGGCCGACTCGCTGGACCGATTCTGGACCAACCTCCCCGCCGAAGCATCCGGACGCCAACGTCGCCTCGATTACCCCGACGGCTGGCACTGGCTGCTGCGCGACCTGCAGGCCGCGCGGGTTTACGCCGATATCGCCGCCTGGATCGCCGACCCCGATCAGCCGCTGCCTTCCGTCACCGATAACAGCGCACGAGAGCGCGGCAAGGAGGCCTCGTGAACGCCATTCGGCAGGCGACCGCGTTCGACTTCGCCAAGCTCTTGACGCTGGGTGCTATCTGGGGCGCGGCCTTCCTCTGCATCAAACTGGGGCTGGAGGGCTTTGCCCCCATCACCCTGGCGGTCAGCCGCACCCTGCTGGGCGTGGTGGTCCTGTTGATACTGCTGGCCGCGACCGGCACGAAACTGCCGTACCGCCGCCGCGACTGGGGTTGGATCGCCGTCATTGGCGCGGTCAATACCTCCCTGCCCTTCCTGCTGATCGCCTGGGGACAACAGTTCATCGGCGCGGGGCTGGCCTCGATCCTGATGGGCGCGGGTCCCTTCGTCGCCCTCTTCGCCAACCACGTCCTGACCCACGACGACCGCATCACCGGATACAAGGTCGCGGGCATGATCCTGGGGCTGCTGGGCGTCATGATCCTGGTGGGTGGCGAGGCCTTGACCGGCCTCACCGCTTCCTTCTTCGGGCAGTTGGCCATCGTTGGCGCGGCGGCCAGCTATGCGGCCTCGGGCGTCATGACCCGCAAGATCAGCCACCTGCCCGCCGCCAGCGGTGCCTCGGCGACGCTGTTGATGGGCGCGGTCTACCTGCTTCCGGCGGCCTTCATCTTCGAGGCGCCGCTGGCCTCGCGGCCCGGTATCGCCGCCATCGCGGCGGTCCTGTTCCTGGGCCTCGTCTCCTCGGGCTTTGCCCACCTGCTGCGCTTCCAGTTGATCCGCGACACCGGCGCCGTTTTCATGAGCCAGGTATCCTATCTGGTGCCGCTGTTCGGGGTTTTCTGGGCCTGGGTTTTCCTGGGTGAGCGGCTGCACGTCGAGGCCTGGATCGCGCTCGCCCTGATCCTGTCGGGCATCGGTATTTCCCGCCTGCGGCGCAAAAGAAAAGCCCGCCTTCTGGACGAGCTTTGAGGCTTGTTCCGCCCCGCCGCTTCGAGTAATGTCCGCCCCGCGACGCGCCCGTAGCTCAGCTGGATAGAGCGCTTGCCTCCGGAGCAAGAGGTCAGAGGTTCGAATCCTCTCGGGCGCGCCAGTATTTCCCCTGAATTTAGCGGTTTTTGATCTGATTCTCGATGGGCGGTTGTTGATCGGGCCCAACAAGATGTGTGTAGTCAGACTAATCCG
The DNA here is from genome assembly GCF_014191775.1 of Limibacillus halophilus. NCBI lineage: Bacteria > Pseudomonadati > Pseudomonadota > Alphaproteobacteria > Rhodospirillales > Rhodovibrionaceae > Limibacillus > Limibacillus halophilus. The sequence continues at coordinate 115,592 of NZ_JACHXA010000008.1, forward strand.
TCCCGCAGTTTTTTCTAACCCGCTTCGTCCCCTGTGCGGGCTAAGCGCAACTTCATCCTGGCAAAGGGGCAAAGCCGCGGTTGCATCCCCCAACTGCATTAGCAGATCATGAAAGATAGAATTTTGATATACTGCATTCTCAACTAAATATTTCAAATCAAACTTGTGTGGGTAAGCCATGAGAACATTTGGAAATAATAAAGAATCATATTTATTAATCAATGGAATAAAAACACATCGAGTTATTTGCCTGAGTAAATCTGTTAAACTATTACCGGCTAATAAAAAAATTGATTTCCAGATAATATCAGATATCGCGAAAGATCAGCTTTCGTTTGGTATTATGTGCATATTTCTTGCTAGTGTTGAAAGCCAAATTTTGATAAGTGAGAATGACCCTAAAAAGCATGCTGTCTTAGCATGGAATTCTCTATGGGATGCTGTTTTACTTAGTGCTTTGTATAATGTCGAAGCGGTTTGCAATTTTCAAAGTTCTGTTCCATACGAAAAAATTAAAAGCCATTCGCAATTATCAATTACAAATTATCACCTTCGTGGCTTGGTAAAGGCATCACATCAAATCAGTGAAGATGAGGCCGTATGGTTGGAAGATAATTTCCATAACGCACAAGATTTACTTGATGACCAAAGATTTAGAAATGCGGTCCATTGTATGGCAACTTATAGGTGGCATTCTAATCCTAGAGCACAGTTGGCAATACTTTGGTCAGGCATAGAGGGAATATTTGGGGTTCAGAATGAAATATCTTTTAGATTAAGTTTATTTATAGCTAATTATCTTGAGCCAAATAATGAAGAACAAAAGAAAAAGATTTTTTCTCAAATTAGAGAGCTTTACGTTAGCCGCTCAAAGGCAATTCATGGTTCCAAGATTAATTCTACAGCGACAGAAGACGTTGAGGCATCGGCTATATGTTTGAAGCGATTGATTTATAAATGTATTCAGTCCCGCATGGTGCCTGATACGAGAACACTGGCGCCCTGAAGGCGGTAATTTAGGCGTCAGAACAATCTCCGTCTTGGTACTCTAAAGTTAATTAGGTGAGATATCCCGCGCCTGCTCCCCCAACCCACTACCAAATCGTCCGCGTTTGCGGTCAAATCGGGCTGGGGCAGATCGCGTGACCAATGGCTGTGGGAGGCATGGATGGCTGCGGTGAAAGCGGATTGTCTGTTCTGCAAGATCGGGCGGCGGGAGATCGAGCCGGTGGTACTGGCGGAGACGGAGCGGCTGTTGGTGTTCCTGGACCGCAACCCGATCCGCGAGGGGCATGCGCTGATCATCCCCAAGGCCCACTACGACTACTTCGACGATGCGCCGCTGGCGGTCGTCAACGAGATCACCGCCCTGGCGCAGAGGCTGGCCAAGCGCCTGAAGGAAATCTATCCGGTCGAAAAGGCCGCCTACATGTTTTCCGGCGGGGATATCGCGCACGTCCATGCCCATGTGCTGCCGCTCCATAAGAACAGCGACCTCACCTCGCTGCGCTACGTGACGGCCCCGGCGCAAGGCGAGATCGTGCTCGGCATGGCGCATCTGACCCAGGAGGCCGAGGCGCTGGCGGCGGTCCGGGAGAAGATCGGCCCCCTCACCTAGCAGCGTGCTCTCAGGCGCGCTGATTAAACGTGCTGGTCGGGGTCCGGGTTGTCGGCGGGTTCGCAGGGGTTGGCCTCGATTGCCGAGAGCGGCGGCGTCAATTCCGGCGCAGCCGTCTCGCGCGCCGGACGGGTCTGGCCCAGCAGCAGCGGCCGGTACTTGACGATCTCCTTGGCCATGAAGTCGAAGAAGATGCGAACCTTGGGCTGCTTGTGCAGGTCCGGATGGGTCAGCATCCAGAACCCGGCGGTCAGGCCCGGCTGCGGATCGATGACGCGAACCAGACTCGGTTCCGGGTCGCCGATCTGACAGGGCAGCAGCGACAGGCCGAAACCCGACTGCGCGGAAAACAGCAGGCCCAGGATGCTGTTGCTGCGGCTGACGATCTGGCAGTCGGGGGCGACCTCGCGCAGCCAGCGGGCCGGTGTGATGTGCTCGATCGGCCCTTCGAAGCCGATCAGGCGGTGGCCGTTGAGGGCCTCGGGCGTCGCAGGCGCGCCGTAGGTCTCCACATAACCCTGGCTGCCGTAGACGGCCCAGCACTGGTCCGACAGCTTGCGGCCGATCAGGGAGCCGTTGCCGGGCGGCCCGGCGCGCAGGGCGATCTCCGCATGGCCGTCGCTCAGATCGCTGTAACGGTCCTCGATCAAGAGGTTGACCTGGATACCCTTGTGCGCCCGGTGGAAAGCGTAGAGAAGCTGCGGCACAAGGCCCATGGCCATGCCCTCGGCCGTGGTCACACGCAGGGATCCGGTAAAGTCGCTCTCCAGCGCCGCCGAGCGGCGAACCAGCGCCTGCACCGACGCCTCGACGGCCTCGGCCTCGGGCAGCAGGGCCTCGCCTTCGGGGGTCAGGCGATAGCCGTCCCGCTTCTTGTAGAAGAGGCGAAGGGCCAGTTCCTTCTCCAACGCTGCGATACGCCGGACGACAGTGGATTGATTGACGCCGAGGGAACGTGCTGCGCCTGCCGTGCTTCCGGCCCGCGCGACGGCGAGGAAAAAGCCTGGGTCGTTCCAATCGATCATGCGGTATTATGCATTTTTGCATCTTAAAACGCTAGAAAAGCTGATGGAGGCGAAAGGGGTCAGCCTCTATTTATCCGCCATCGATCGCGGCGGGAGACAGGCGGGCCGAGAACTGCAAGCCCTCCTCAAGGGAGATACAAGCGAACCACGCCTCTTCGATCGGTTTCCAATCAGGGGAACAAGAGCCCCCTACGGCATTCACGAAAGAGGATAAGATTATGAACGAACGTTACCCACGTGGCGCGTGGCGCACCACGGGCTTCTTGAAACTTTTTGCCTTGGCGGCCCTTGCCGTCGGCCTTTCCGGCCTGACGGCGGGCGGCGTCCTGGCCGGCCCCGGTCCCGGTGAGCCGACCCTGGAGGAAGTGCGCATCGCGAACGAGCGCTTCCAAGACGTGAACGTGGCGCTTTCCGAAGGCTACATCCGCGATCCCGGCGACATCTGCGAGACCGCCGAGATGCTGGGTGAGCCAGCGGAAGCTGGCGCCATGGGCATCCACTTCTTCCGCCCGGACCTGCTGGGTCTCGACAGCGGGCCGGATTCCCGGGTCGACGGGACCGGCACCCACATGGACTTTCTCAATCCTTCGGTCCTGATCTATGAGCCGCAGGCCGACGGATCGCTTGAACTGGTGGCGGTGGAGAACCTTGTCTTCATGAAGGGCATGAAGCAGAGCGGAATGGAGAGTATTCCCAGCTTCCACGGCGTCGCCTACGACAAGATGGTGGACGACCCGGCCACCGAGGTGGATGAAGCCCACTTCTTCGAGCCGCACTACGACCGCCATGTGTGGATCTACCGCGAGAACCCGAATGGCGTCTTCACGCCGCTCAACCCGGCTGTGACCTGTGAGCATCATCAGGGCCACGGCATGCACCAGAAGGCCAGCAGCGGCGGCTGATTGGGGTCTGAGCAAAGTAAAAGAGGGGTGGAGCGCGACTTGGCGGCTCCGCCCCTTGCTTTTTGGACTAGTAAGCAACCGTGAAGCGCTGCCCCTTGTGCCGCGCATTTTCGGCCTCGTCGATCATGGCAACGGCGAAATCCTCCATCGATATGCAGGATTCGCCGCCAGCATCGGCCAGCAGAAACTCCGAACCCAGCCGGTAGCTGCCGCTGCGCTTGCCCGGGGTCAGCATCGCCGGTGGACAGAGATAGGAATCGTCAGGGCCCATCTGGTCCATCCAGAGAAAATACTGGGCGTTGCAGGCCCTGGCGATCGGCTCGACCGCGGGCGGTAGAAATCCGGGCGCGCTCAAGACGGTATGTCCGCTGCCGTCCGGCAGCCGCAAGCTTGCTGCCCCGCCGACGATCAAGGCACGGATGCCCGCCTCCTTGGCCGCGCTCATCGCCGAGACGGTCAGCGGGCCGAGGTCTTCCTCGAAGCCCTCGCGCGGACGCAAGGCCGAGACCACAACATCCTGCCCGGCGAGCGTCTCGCCCAAGGCCTCGCTATCCCAGACATCTGCTTTTTTACCCAGCACACCGTCGGCCAGTTTTGCAAGCTGAGCCTCGCTGCGTGCGACACCGGTAACCGTGTGACCGCGTGCCAGGGCTTCCGATACCATTCTTCCGCCAACATCACCGGCGGCGCCAAGGATTGCGATTTTCATGTTTCAATCTCCAAAGGTTTGTTTCCGGGATTACACCTGGCGATGGGGAACGCCACGCGCAGACGTCCGGCCTGCTGGCTGAGCCAGACGCTTGCCAGAACGATGAGGATTCCAGCGCCCTGCAAAGGCGTCAGCGCCTCGCCCAAAATCAGCCAGCCAAGCACGACGGCCGTGGTCGGGCTGAGGAAACCCAGGGCCGAGACGGCCGCAGGTTCCAGCCGGGCGATGCCCCTGAACCAGAGGGCATAGGTGAAGGCGGCGCCGATCAGGCCCAGATAGGCCAGCCCCATGACATTGCGATCGGTGAGCGGCGGCAAGGCCGGTTCCAGTAGAAATGCCAGCGGCAGCAGAATGAATCCGCCCGCCGTCAACTGCCAGGCCGTGAAGGTCAAGAGACCGACGGGCGGCTGCCACTTGCGGCTGAGGACGGTACCCGCCGCCATTGAAACAGCGCCGCCGAGCCCCGCCGCGACACCCAGGGGATCGAGCGCGGCTTGCGGCGTCAGCAGCAAAAGCGCAACCCCGCCCAGACCGAACAGCGCCGCCAATACCGAGAGCCCGCGGATGGGCGATCCCAGCAGGCCGCGCGCCAGAAAGACCACAACCAGCGGCTGGATCGCGCCGACGGTTGCGGCAACCCCGCCCGGCAGGCGGTAGGCGGCGACGAAAAGAAGGGTCCAGAAAATTGAGAAGTTCAATGCCCCCAGGATCGCCACGCGCAGCCACCACCACCCGCTCGGCAAACGCCGAACCACCAGAAGCAGAAGCAATCCGGCGGGGAGCGCGCGCAGGAATGCCACCGTCACCGGATAGCCATCGGGCAGGAACTGAGTGGTGACGAGATAGCTGCTGCCCCAGATCGCCGGCGCCAGGGCCGTCAGCATTAGATCAAGATTTCTATTCATGACACCGGTTTTTCCCTCGCTGCGGCGCCAGAACGCCGGGTGATGGGTCAAAGGGAGATGCCCCTTTTCGATGTCAAAGAGATAACAAGCTGATTGTTTTATAATAAGTAGGTAAACTGTGGTTTCTTTATATACCATTGGTGAACAATCATGGATCACGTCACGGCTATGCGGGTCTTCCGGCGGGTGGTGGAGTTGGAGAGCTTCGTCGGCGCCGCCCGCGACCTGGGGCTGTCCAAAGCGGCCGTCAGCAAGAACGTTGCCGGGCTGGAGGCACACCTTGGCGTGCGGTTACTCGAACGCACGACAAGGCGCATGCGGACGACCGAGGCCGGTCTGGCCTATTACCAGCGCTGTCTGCGCATCCTGGCGGAGATTGAAGAGGCCGATCTTGAGGCGGCCCAGCAATCCCGGGTGCCCAAGGGGTTGCTGCGGGTCAGCGCACCCATGTCCTTCGGCCTGCTGCACCTGGCGCCGATCATCGCCGGTTTCCTTGAACGCTACCCCGAGATCGAGGTCGATCTCGACATGAACGACCGCGCGGTCAACCTGGTTGAGGAGGGGTACGACATCGCCATTCGCGGCGGCGGCACCTTCGCGGACTCGAGCCTGGTCGCACAGCGCATCATCCCGGTGGGCCGCGTGCTGTGCGCGTCACCGCGCTATCTTGCCGCCAGAGGTGTGCCTGCTGTGCCCCAGGACCTGCAGGCCCATGCCTGCCTCGTCTATAGCCTGTCCAGCTCGCCCCGCAACTGGCGCCTGATTGGACCAGAGCAAAGCGTGAGCATCGCCATCAAAGGGCCTTACAGCGTCAACAACAGCATCGCCCTGCGCGAGGCGGCACTTGCAGGCGCGGGCATTGCCCTGCTACCCGCTTTCGTCATCGGCACGGAACTGGAGGACGGGCGGCTTGTCAGATTGCTGGAGGATTGGCAGCCCGAGGAACAGGCGCTCTACGCCCTCTTCGCGCAAAGGCGTTACCTGGCGCCCAAGATACGCTGCTTCATCGATTTTATCCGAGGGGAATTGGCGCGGGTGAGTGGGGCGAACAGGGATAAAGGCCAATTGCCTGCTCCCTAAGCTCACCTCGTTCTACGCCCTCCAGAGCGGTTGCAGAAAAGCTTCTACAATGCGCATCATTGACCCAAGTTACCAGCCTCCACCAGTATTGATTCAGGTTTCTATTTGAGTTTGGCACTAGAGACAAACTAATGACTAAAGGCATGAGATTCAGTTTATTGCCCTTTCCCATTCTTCGATCGTTCCTCATCAACTTGTGGAATCGATTTGCACCCAAGGCGCGGATTGTACACATGAGCGTTAAACTTGATCCCAATCAGCACGTCGTAGACTACCTTAGACACTACGTTAGGTCTCCGAGCGCTCCCCATTTTGCGGTAATGCTAAATGGTCCATGGGGCATCGGAAAAACGTTCTTTGTAAAAGAGTTTGTGAAGTCCGTAGCGGACGAGGACCTACGGCATGTCTACGTCAGTCTGTACGGGCTAAACTCATTTGATGAAATAGACGACGCTATATTTCGTGCCATGTATCCAATACTAGAGAACAAAGGAGTAAAATTTGCCGGACGAGCAGCAAAAACGCTCGGAAAATACTTTCGATTTGAGCTAGGCATTCAACCCAAAGATTTTCTCGAACGAGCTAACTCTGACTTGTTCATCTTTGATGATCTGGAGCGCTGCGCAATTCCGAGGATCGAAAGGATCCTTGGATACATAAACGAATTTGTCGAACACGAAGAGCGTAAGGTGATCATCATTGCTAATGAGCGGGAGATTAACGACTGCGAGCGTTACCAATCCGTTCGTGAGAAATTGATCGGAAAGACGCTAGAAATCCAATCAACTTTCCACCAAGCGCTAGAGGCGTTTATTGGCGCAATCGAAAACGTTGGGGCAAAAAGGTTTCTAAGCTCAAATGCAGATGTGATCTTCGAAGTTTACAATCAATCTGAACTCTACAATCTTCGAATCTTACAGCAGAGCTTGTGGGACTTTGAACGGGTGTATTGTGCTCTTCACGAAAGGCACAAACTGAACGAAACAGCGATGATTGTGCTAATGAGTTTGCTGTTTGCATTCTCATTTGAGTTAAAGGCGGGTCGCCTAACGACAAATGACCTCCGCGGGCGCCACTTCGCATTGATAGCTTCAGCGATGCGCTCTGAACGCGATGAGGCTGCCTCACTCCCAATATCTAATGCGCAGAATCGTTATCCCGAGATTGATCTAGGCACTTCGGTTTTATCCGATGAAACGTTGGTGAACATTTTTGATAGGGGAATCGTCTCTACAGACGAGATTTGCAACGATCTGGATGCAAGTTCGTTCTTCGTAAATGTTGAAGATGAACCAGCATGGCGGACTGTCTGGCATTCCTTCGAAAGGACCGACGATGAGTTCTATTCGGCATTCGAAAGAATGGAGAAAGCCTTTGCAGCTCGTGCGTTCGTAGTTCCAGGCGAGATATTGCATGTATTGGGCCTAAGGATTTGGTTGTCAAAAATCGATGTAATCCAGAAACCACTTGAGGACGTGATTGCTGAGGGAAAAGAATACATTGATGACCTTTACGAAAGTGGTCGTCTTGAGGTCCAAGAAATCTCGAGCATTCGGGATAGCGGTTATGCTGGCCTAGGCATTCACCAGCACAATACGCCTGAATACAAATATCTATACAAACACTTGAACGATAAGATTCAAGCTGCTGCTGTAGACCGCTACCCTGCAATCGCAGAAGAACTGTTAGATAATATGATAGCCGATCCAGAGCTCTTCTTTAGTCGAATAGCCCTGACCCACGAAGGTAAGAACGAGTTCTATAACATCCCGATCTTAGCATCAGCTGATATAGACCGCTTTGTGTCTGCGATTCTCGAACATCACCCATCCCAACAGCGTGCCATACTAATGTCCCTCAAAGCTCGGTATGAGAACAATAAGCTCGACGGTGCCTTAGCGGAGGAACGGTCTTGGGCAACAAAGGTTCGAAACGAACTATTCGAGGAGGCAGGCAACCTGTCTGATATCTCGAGATACCGATTGCGCCGGAATCTCACTTTCGCACTCGACGAAGTGCTGCAGTTAGGTGAGCATGCACCGCAAACTTCGGAGGACGAAAGTTCACCCGGCGGTAATTAGCCGGTTTCTCTCGTCTAGTTTGTCCTTGAAGTGGTCTTTCTGAATCGAATCCACGTTGAGAGAAGGGCGTGCACCCGCCACCCAAGTGAATTCATGCTCAAAATAGAAACCCCGCCTGGGTTTTCACTCGGCGGGGTTGGTTGTTCTTAACGGTCTAGCTGTCCGCTTTGCGCCTTACGCGGCTTTCTGGGTCTCCAGGACGCCCGCGCCGGCGGCCATGCGCTTGGCGCGGAACTGCATGAAGCTGTAAACCGCTTTCGAGCAGAGGCGGACCATGCGGCTCTGGGGATCGAGGCCGGCGGCCTTGAACATCATCGCGGCTGCCCGCTCCAGATGCTGCGGGCGGTAGTAGCTGTATGCCCGGCGCATGTATTCCCGGCTGGCCTTCTTGCGGTCATAGGGCTGATTCTCCGCCATGTTTGCCGCGTAGTAGGCATAGGCCAGCTCGTCGTCCTCTGACTCGCCCGCCCGCTGTAAGGCGATCATCAGGCGCTTGGCCTTGCCGATGTCCTCACGCTCTAGGTAGCGCTTCAGGTGCAGGTAGAAGAGCTTGTAGTGGCGCAGTTCATCCGCCGCGATCCGCTTGCAGATGTCACGCAGAACCGGCTCCTGGCAGGCTGTCCCCAGCGCCGAATAGTAGGACGAGGTGCCGACCTCGACGATGCAGCGCGCCACCAACTCACCCGACCGCGATCCGCGCACGGACTCCGTCGAATCGACAGGAATCCGATAGCCGTCGACGAAGCGCTTGAACGCCGCTTCGAAGTTGAAGCTGGGATCGGCCAACTGCGCCCAACGGCCCAGTGCCTGGCCGTGCTGGACCTCTTCCTCGGCCCAGGTGCGCGCGGCCTCCTGAAACGCGTCGTCGTCTGCGAAAACGTTGCAGAGGTAGTCGGCATAATCGGCGCCGTTGTACTCGACCAGCGCCGCCGCCTTGGCAACCTTCAGAATCTCCGGATCCACCTTCGAAGGATCGAAGGATTGCCAAGAAATATCGTCCAAAGTCCAGTGGCCCATGGTCTGCTCCGCTTCAAGGCTGATCGGGTTTACCGACCTATTTTGTGATTCGCTTATAAAGCTTCAAGGCATTACCTGCCTGATCGACGCGCCAATTCCGGTGGCATTATTCCACGAACCGGAACGGCCCAGCCCTTTCACTATACCATCATAGCAAGGCTCTGCGCCGCCAAGGATGTGACAAATAATTCCGGCTTTTAGCTTTGAGTGGCCGCGACCTTGGCTTCCAAAACCTTGACGCGCAGCGCCGCATGATCGCGGGCTGCCTGATCCTTCGCGTCCTCCAGGTCCTCTTGCGCGTCCTTAAGGGCCTGCTGAGTGGCCGCGCGGTCGATTTCCTCGACCGCCACCGCCTCTTCAGCCAGCACCGTACAACGCTCCGGCGTTACCTCGGCAAAGCCGCCGGCAACGAAGATACGCTTCTCGATCTGGCCCTTCTGATAGATGTCGATGACACCCGGACGCACCGTGGACACCAACGGCGAGTGCCGTGGCAGCACGCCGAAGTTACCGTCTCCGCCGGGGACGACGACCATGTCGACCGCCTCTGAAATGAGCAGCCGTTCCGGAGAAACCAGCTCGAATTCAACCTGTTCGGCCATGACGCCCATCTTTCCCTATCAGACCCGTTCCAATATCAAGCTCCTGGAAGGAAACCGCCTTAAGCGGCTTCCTGCGCCAGTTTCTTGGCCTTCTCCTGCGCTTCCTCGATGGTGCCGACCATGTAGAAGGCCGCTTCGGGCAGGTGATCGTAGTCACCGTTGACGATGCCCTTGAAGCCCTTGATCGAATCTTCCAGCGACACCAGCACGCCCGGGGTTCCGGTAAAGATTTCAGCCACATGGAAGGGCTGAGACAAGAAGCGCTGGATCTTACGCGCCCGCGCCACGGTCAGCTTGTCTTCCTCGGAAAGCTCGTCCATGCCGAGAATGGCGATGATGTCCTGCAAGGCCTTGTACTGCTGCAGTATCCGCTGCACTTCGCGCGCGACGTTGTAGTGCTCCTCGCCGATGATGCGCGGGTCAAGAATGCGGCTGGTCGAATCCAGCGGATCCACGGCGGGATAAATGCCCAACTCGGCAATCGACCGCGACAACACCGTCGTTGCGTCCAAGTGAGCAAAGGAGGTCGCCGGCGCCGGGTCGGTCAAGTCGTCAGCAGGCACGTAAATGGCCTGCACCGAGGTGATCGAACCCTTCTTCGTGGAGGTGATGCGTTCCTGCAGGTTGCCCATCTCACCAGCCAGCGTGGGCTGATAACCCACGGCGGAGGGGATACGGCCAAGCAGTGCCGAAACCTCGGAACCCGCTTGCGTGAAGCGGAAGATGTTATCCACGAAGAACAGCACGTCCTGGCCTTCTTCGTCGCGGAAGTATTCGGCCAGGGTGAGACCCGTCAAACCGACGCGCGCACGCGCTCCCGGCGGCTCGTTCATCTGACCGTAAACCAAGGCGGCCTTGGAGCCTTCCTCGTCCAGCTTGATAACGCCGGATTCGATCATCTCGTGGTACAGGTCGTTACCTTCACGAGTACGCTCGCCCACACCGGCGAACACGGAATAACCGCCGTGCGCCTTTGCGATGTTGTTGATCAACTCCATGATGAGAACGGTCTTGCCCACGCCGGCGCCGCCGAACAGGCCAATCTTACCGCCACGCACATAAGGCTCCAGCAGGTCGATGACCTTAATTCCCGTCACCAGCATCTCGGCTTCGGTGGACTGATCCTCGAATTTCGGCGCTTCACGGTGAATTGCCGAGGTCTGCTTGGTCTTCAACTCACCACGCTGGTCGATCGGCTCGCCGATTACGTTGATGATGCGTCCAAGCGTCTCCGGACCGACCGGCACCGTGATCGGCGCACCGGTATCGGTGACCTCCAAGCCACGGACCAGACCCTCAGTCGCGTCCATGGCGATGGTGCGCACTGCGCCCCCACCCAGGTGGGCCGCCACTTCCAAGACCAGACGCTTGCCATCGTTGGTGGTCTCGAGCGCGTTCATGATTGCCGGCAAATCGCCCGCGAACTGAACGTCGACCACGGGACCCATGACCTGCGTGACCTTGCCAACCAGTTTTTTCGCCATCTTTCTCTGCTCCTACGACTCTCCGAAAGCGCGCCCTAGAGCGCTTCCTTCGCGGAGATGATTTCGATCAGCTCCTTGGTGATGACTGCCTGACGGGTACGGTTGTACCGCAAGGTCAGGCTATCAATCATATCGCCCGCATTGCGGGTCGCACTATCCATCGCCGTCATGCGAGCGCCATGCTCGCTGGCGTTGTTCTCAAGCAGGGCCTTGAAGATCTGTACCGCGAGGTTGCGCGGCAACAGCTCCTTGAGAATCTGCTCTTCGTTCGGCTCGTATTCATAGACCGCGCCGCCGACTGCTGCCGCGCCGTCGCCTTGTTCGTCCGACTTGTCGTCCTCATCAGCTTCATCACCCTGGAACGGAATGAGCTGCTGCTCGGTAACGATCTGCGTCATCGCAGACTTGAAGCGTGCATAGAAGATCGAGCAAACGTCGAACTCGCCATTCTCGAACATCTGCGTGACGCGTTCGGAGACATCGGCGACCTTGTCGAAGTTGACCATGGGACGGTTCATGTCTTCGATCGTCTCGATGATCGATTCTCCATAAACCCGGCGCAGTTGGTCGCGGCCCTTGCGCCCAAGACAGAGGATCTTGACTGTCTTGCCAGCGGCCTTGAGCTTTTCGATCCGTCGCCTGGCATCGCGCACGATGGAGGTGTTGAAACCACCGCACAGACCCCGATCGGCCGTCGCCAGGATGATGAGATGCACATCGTCCTTGCCGTTGCCAGCCAGCATCGGCGGCGCGCCGGGGGTTCCCTTGACGCTTTCCGCCAAGGACCCGAGCATACGCGCCATCCGTTCGGCATAGGGACGGGAGGCTTCGGCCTGCTCCTGCGCCTTACGCAGCTTAGCCGCCGCCACCATCTTCATGGCCGACGTGATCTTCTGCGTCGACTTGACGCTGGCGATCCTATTTCTGAACTCCTTGAGACTGGGCACTTTCGCCTCTCTCGGCTATTGGATCCCTGGACGCTAAATCGGTCGATTCATCGCCTCAGGCGAAAACCTTCACGAATTCCGCAAGGAAGTCCTTCAACTTCCCCTCGGTCTCGTCATTCAGGTCACGGGTATCGCGAATCGACGTAAGGATGTCGGCACCCTTTTCCCGAATCTCCGCCAGGAACCGTGTCTCGAAATCGGTGATCTTTGAAAGCGGCAACTTATCCAAGTAGCCGTTGACGCCTGCGTAGATCACGGCAACCTGCTCTTCGACCGCCAGCGGTCGGTACTGCGGCTGCTTCAACAGTTCGGTCAGGCGCGAGCCACGGGCCAGCAGACGCTGCGTTGCGGCATCGAGATCGGAGGCAAACTGCGAGAAGGCTTCCATCTCACGGTACTGGGCCAATTCCAGCTTAATCTTACCGGCGACCTTCTTCATCGCCTTGATCTGTGCCGAGGAACCCACGCGGCTAACCGAGAGACCGACGTTCAACGCAGGGCGAACGCCCTTGTAGAACAAATCCGTCTCCAGGAAGATCTGCCCGTCCGTGATCGAAATCACGTTGGTCGGAATGTAGGCCGACACGTCACCGGCCTGGGTTTCGATGACCGGCAGAGCCGTCAGGGAACCCGCCCCGTTCTCGTCGTTCATCTTCGCGGCGCGCTCCAGCAAACGGGAGTGCAAGTAGAAGACGTCGCCGGGGAACGCTTCGCGGCCCGGCGGGCGGCGCAGCAACAGGGACATCTGACGATAGGCGACGGCTTGCTTGGATAGATCGTCATAAACGATAACCGCGTGCATACCGTTGTCGCGGAAGTACTCGCCCATCGCACAACCGGCATAAGGCGCCAGGAATTGTAGCGGCGCCGGGTCGGATGCGGTTGCGGCAACGATGATCGAATACTCCATCGCGCCGTAATCTTCGAGCTGCTTAACCAAGTTGGCGACCGAGGAGCGCTTCTGACCGACCGCGACGTAGATGCAATAAAGCTTCTTGCTCTCGTCATCGCCCTGGTGAAGCGGCTTCTGGTTGATGAAGGTGTCGATCGCGATGGCGGTCTTGCCAGTCTGGCGGTCGCCGATGATCAGTTCGCGCTGACCGCGACCGATGGGGATAAGAGCGTCAATGGCCTTCAAGCCCGTCTGCACCGGTTCGTGCACCGACTTACGCGGGATGATACCGGGCGCCTTGACCTCAACGCGGCTGCGCTCTTCGGTCTTGATCTCGCCCTTGCCGTCAATCGGGTTGCCAAGTCCATCAACGACGCGCCCCAGCAATCCGCGGCCAACAGGCACGTCGACAATGGTACCGGTCCGCTTGACGACATCGCCTTCTTTAATGGCTTGGTCGCTGCCGAAGATGACGATACCGACATTGTCGGTCTCGAGGTTCAGGGCCATACCCTTAATGCCGCCCGGGAACTCGACGAGTTCACCAGCCTGGACATTATCGAGCCCGTAGACGCGAGCAACACCGTCACCGACGGAAAGAACCTCACCGACCTCGGCAACATCGGCCTCGGTTCCAAAGTTCTCGATCTGCTCTTTCAGAATGGAAGAAATCTCAGCGGCGCGGATGTCCATCACCCAACCCCTTTCATAGCAACCTTAAGTTTTTGGAGTTTGGTCTTCAGCGACCCGTCTATCATACGAGAGCCGACCTTAACGACAAGGCCACCGAGCAATGTGGGATCGACTGTAACGTCGACCTGCACCTTGCCACCGATGGCATCCTTCAAAGACTGAACGAGTTTATCCTTCTGGGCGTCGGATAGCGCCTGGGCCGAGGTCACTTTCGCGGTGACCTCCCCGCGGCGGCGCGCCAACTCTGCCAGATAGGCGTCGATCATTTCCCTGAGCGCAAAGAGGCGGCGGTTCCGCGCCACAACTTGCACAAAATTTTTCGTGATTTCCTGCGCCTTGGCCTTGTCGAGAAGCGCGGCCATCGCCGCTGCCTTCTGCTCGCGACCATAGAGCGGAGAGCGTGTGAGGCGGAGCAGGTCATCGCTGCTGTCCAGAAGCACCTTCAACCCCCGCAGATCCTCTGCGACGGCATCCAGGGCCTTCTTTTCCTCGGCCAAGTCTAAAAGGGCTGCGGCATAGCGCCCCGCAAGACCGCTTTCGCTGGTGTTGTCGGCTGCCAAACTGACGTCCCCAAACAGAAACTGGCTCCGGAGTAATTCCGCGGAAAACGGAAGGTCCCCCTAAAGAGCCGTGAAACCCATAAACGACTATGCCCTGAAACCCGTACTTCCCTGGTCAGGGCGCGCGTTAGGTATCATAGCGAGCCAACCCTTGCAAGACGACTCCCACGTCTTGTTCGCACCTTTTGTCACATCCTGTCGCTCGGAACCGGCCGCTAAAGGAAGGAATAGGGATCGATGTCGACTTGCAAGCGAACCCGGTTCGGCAGCTTGATGCGCCCAAGCCAGTCCCGCAAGTAACTTTGAGGCCTTTGATCGCGCGGGGTTTTAACCAGGAAGCGGCGCCGGTGGCGGCCGCGCAGTGCAGCCAGAGGGGGCGTGCTGGGGCCCAGGATCTGGATACCCTCCGCCTTCGGCGCCGCGCGCGCTAAAGCCCTGGCAACCTCTTCCACAGCTTGGAGGTCGCCGCTGGACAAAATCACAGCCGCCAGACGTCCGAAGGGCGGCATCATGAGATCACGCCTGGATTCGGCCTCAGCCGCGAAAAAGCGATCCCGATCTCCCGATACCAATGCTTCGATCACCGGGTGGTCCGGCTCATGTGTCTGAATCAACACGCGCCCAGGCTTGCTTTCCCGCCCGGCGCGGCCGGACACTTGATGCAAAAGTTGATAGGTCCGCTCCACGCCCCGCAGGTCGCCGCCGGACAAGCCCAGATCGGCGTCCACGACTCCGACCAATGTCAATTGAGGAAAATGATGGCCTTTGGCGACGATCTGGGTGCCGATCAGCAGGTCGATTTCATGCTCCTGAACCCGGCGCACGAACTCCGCCGCCGCCTTGGGTCCATAGATCGTATCGCTGGACAGAACCGAACGCCGCGCCTCCGGGAAAAGATAGGCCGCCTCCTCGGCCACGCGTTCGACACCCGGTCCCCAGGCGATCAGGGAATCGGCCTCACCACAGGCCGGGCAATTTGTCGGTCTGCGCAGCGTAAAGCCGCAGTGATGACAGACAAGCCGGTCACTAAGGCGATGCTCAACGAGCAGAGCCGTGCAGTTCGGACATTCCAGCCTGTGATTGCAGGCGCGACAAAGGGTGAGCGGCGCATAGCCGCGACGGTTCAGGAAAAGCAACGCCTGCTCGCCGCGGCCAAGTGTCTCGGCCAAAGCTTGGCGCAGCGACGGCGACAGCCATCCCGCGCCCAGTTCGGGAATTCGTTCCGGCTTATCGCGGCGCAAATCCACAGCTTCCACATCCGGCAGGGACGCTCCACCATGCCGCGCAGGAAGGCGCAGTTCCGCGTAGCGACCTTGCTGGACGTTGAAAACGCTTTCCAGCGACGGTGTCGCCGACACCAGGATCGCAGGGAATCGTCCAATGCTGGCGCGAACCACCGCCATGTCGCGGGCGTGGTAGGCAACGCCATCTTCCTGCTTGAAGGCTTGCTCATGTTCTTCGTCGACGACGATCAATCCCAGTTCCTTGAAGGGTAGATAAAGCGCCGAGCGCGCGCCGACGATGACCCGCGCCTCGCCGTAGGCCACCGCGCGCCAGGTATCGCGCCGCTGAGCCTGGGTCATGTCCGAATGCCAGGTTGCGGGCGGCGCACCGAACCGCGCTTCGAACCGCTCCAGAACTTGTACCGACAGCGCAATTTCCGGCAGCATGACCAACACTTGCCGACCGGCGGCGAGTGCCGCCGCCACGGCTTCCATGTAGACTTCGGTCTTGCCCGAGCCGGTAACGCCATCGAGCAGCGACACCGAGAAGTCCTTACTGTCGACCATGGCCCGCAACGCCGCCGCCGCTTGGCCTTGCGCTTGTGAAAGAACGGGACCCTGCCGCGCCGAATCGGGCGCATTGATCTCGATTCTGCTCGGCATTTCGAGGCGCTCTAGCAATCCTGCCGCCGCCAACCCCTTTACCACGCCGGTCCCGACAGCGGCTTCGCGGGCCAGTTCGGCGGCGGAACGGGCCATGCCGTCGGCGGCGATGGCCATGACACGGCGGCGCGCGGGCGTCAGCTTCACCTCACCCGCAGACGGCTGGGCAATGTCTGGCCGAACCAGACGGTAAACCGGGCGTGTCGGTGGCGGTTCTAACGCCTGGGCACTCGACAAGGCCATTTTCAGAACCGCACCCGGCGCCGTCAGCGTGTAGGCAGCAACCCAGTCGACAAAACGACGCTGATCCGGCGTCATCGGCGGCAAGTCGATTCGCGACTTGACGACCTTCAAACGCTCAACGGGCAGTTCCTCGCCATCGTCCTGATCGCTGGAGTCCCAAACGACTCCGACGCTTTCGCGCCGCCCCAAAGGCACACAGACCAAGTCACCCGGCGCCAAAGCGGTGCCTTCGGGCGCCAGATAGTCGTAAGGACCCGCCAACGGCAAGGGGAGCAAAACACGGCAACGCTGCGACCCCGCTGCCAAGGTCAGCGCTTCATCGTCGAATTTCCCGGCGGAGTCCGTGGGAAAAGTGGCATGCGGTCCGGCCATGGTTTACACTCTAGTCGAGGCGGTTGCCGAGAGCTACGTGAAGGGTTATCACCGCGCCACATGAATTCAACCCCTTGCGGCGTTGGCGGCATGAAGCGCCAAAGCCAGGGGGCAAAGCAAGCCAGGAAAGGTCGCTCAATGAAGTTTTTCATCGACACCGCGGACGTAGGCGAGATTCGCGAATTGGCGGAAACGGGCCTGCTGGACGGAGTCACCACCAACCCATCGCTGGTCGCCAAATCCGGTCGTGATTTCTTTGAGGTTCTGGAAGAGATCTGCGCCCTGGTCCCCGGACCGGTTTCCGCCGAAGTCACCGGCACCGACTCGCAAACCATGATCGCCGAAGGCCGTGCGCTAGCCAAGTTGGCGACAAATATTACGGTCAAGGTTCCCCTGACAGTCGATGGTTTGAAGGCCTGCAAGGTGCTGACCGCCGAAGGAACCATGGTCAATGTGACGCTCTGTTTCTCCGCGGCCCAGGCGCTCTTGGCCGCGAAGGCCGGTGCGACCTTCATTTCTCCCTTCATCGGTCGGTTGGATGACCTTTCGCAGGACGGTCTTGGGCTGATCGCCGATATCGTACAGATCTATGCCGCCTATCCGCAAATCGAAACGGAGGTGTTGGTCGCCTCCGTGCGGCATCCCCTGCACGTGGTGGAAGCCGCGAAGATGGGCGCACACGTAGCCACGCTACCGCCTGCGGTTCTCAAGGCGATGTTCAAGCATCCCCTGACCGACAAAGGTTTGGATGCCTTCCTAAAGGACTGGGAAAAGACCGGCCAATCGATTCTGGATCGCGCCGGCAAGGGTAAGGGAGCCGATGCCGCATAACGCAGACGACGCAACCCCGCCCCCGCGGGGCTGCAATGGAAAGATCGGCCCGGGAGACGCGTCCGGGGAACAGCCGGAGGAGCGGCTGGATTCTGCATCTGCGGACGACTCTCCCAACAAGCACCTGAACGATACGACCGTTGCGGATTATCTGCGTGAACACCCGGATTTCCTGGTCCGCCATCCGGAATTGATCGAAACGCTGGTTCCGCCCGAGCGGCGCCTCGACGGGGCCGCAGGGGGCGTTGTCCTCGATCTGCATCGCTTCATGTTGGAGCGGCTGCGCGGCGAGATGCGCGGCCTGCGCGACAGCCATGATTTCCTGGTCACCACCGGCCGCAGCAACATGAGCGCCCAGGCGCGGATTCATGAGGCCGTTCTCGCTATTCTTTCGGCCCCGACCTTCGAGCGTTTGATCGAAACGGTTACCGACGATTTGGCGATCCTGCTCGATATCGATGTCGCAACGCTCTGCGTCGAGCGGCGGGCCGAGGATATCGACGCCAGTGAGTTCGAAGGCGGCGAGATCAAAGTGCGCGGTCTGCACCGGGTGGACGTGGGAACCGTGACGCGACTGCTCGGGCCAAAGCGGCGCTTGCTGCTGCGCGAAGAGATTGCGGGAGATATCGATGTCTTCGGCCCGATGGCCGGCTTGGTGCGCTCCGACGCGTTGATTCGACTTAGTATTTCACCCGTCACGCCGCCTGCTTTACTGGCACTCGGCGCGCGTCAGGTCGGCGCTTTCCATCCACAGCAGGGTTCGGAATTGCTGGAGTTCCTGGCGCGCAGCCTGGAGATCACGGTTCGTGCCTGGCTTGACCTGCCGGACTGACCATGGACACCACCGCCCTCAGCTTGGCACCGGACCTGGCCAAAGCCTTTGCCGCTTGGCAGCGGTGGTTGTCGGACGAGCGGCGATTGTCGCCGCACAGCCTCGCCGCCTACCAGTCCGACCTAAGCGACTTTCTTAGTTTCGTGACCCTGCATGAGGGCGGCCCACCCTCTTTGGCGCATCTTGAATCCTTGAAAACCGTTGATTTCAGGGCCTGGCTCAGCGCAAGAGGCCGACGCGGCCTGGCCAAGAGTTCGACCGCGAGAGCACTCTCCAGCCTGCGCTCCTTCTTTAACTGGGGTAAGCGGCATGGGCTGTTTGAAAACGCGGCCGTGACAGCGCTTCGGAATCCGCGTCAAAAGCAGAGCCTGCCCAAGGCCCTCACCCATAGAGAGATGCAAGACTGCCTCAAGGGGTTGTTCGAACTAGGGGATGAGCTTTGGGTTGCCAAGAGAAATCTGGCGATATTCCTGCTACTCTATGGCTGCGGTTTGCGAATTGGCGAGGCTCTTGCCTTGACCCGGCGCGAAGCCCCCGCTGCCGGTCAAAGCGCCCTTAGGATACGTGGGAAAGGCGGGAAAGAACGCATCGTTCCCTTGTTGCCCGTTATCGGATCGGCCGTAAGTGATTATCTGGAGAGCTGCCCCTTCCAACCGTCACCGAATGAGCCCTTGTTCGTCGGCAAGCGGGGCAATGCCCTGGGCGCGCGCCGTGTTCAGGAGACCTTGGAGCGGCTACGCGGATTCCTGGGACTGCCGCCGGATGCGACGCCGCATGCCCTGCGCCACTCTTTTGCCACCCATCTGCTGGCGGGCGGTGGCGATCTTCGGACGATACAGGAGCTGTTGGGCCACAGTTCGCTTTCGACCACACAGCGCTATACCTCTGTAGATACGGAGCGCCTGTTGGACGTATATAGGAAAAGCCATCCCCGAGCGGGTCGCGTGTGACGCGCCTGCGGGAAAACTCAAAGGGAGAGCGTGATGATCCTTCGCAAACTGCTGGTTTCCGTTTTCATGGTACTGCTTGCGGCACCGGCTTGTGCTCAAAACAACCGAAAAGGTGACCGCGTGATCGAGAAGACTGAATCCTCGGCTCCGAAAAGCCGTCCGCTGGAGCAAGAACCCGAAATAGCGCCGAAGAGTCGCCCGCTGGAGCAAGAACCCGAAATAGCGCCAAAGAGCCGGCCGCTGGAGCAGGATCCAGACATCGCCACCCCTGCGACCCGGGGCGGCAGCGGGAACAACGGCGGGACCACCGATGCGGTTGGAACTGCCGCCGGTATCCTGCTTAGCACCCAGGAACGCAGCATTCTCTATGACATCTTCGGCGGCGGCCGTGAGGTGAAAGGTTTCAAGAAGCCAAAGCCGATTCCGCCCGGCATTCGCAAGAAGATCGCGCGAGGCGGCGCGATTCCGCCAGGAATTGCCATGACCCGGTTGCCCGACTCGGCGCTATCGCGCCTTCCACGGCGACAAAACCAAGAGTATGTGGCCATCGGGAGCGATATCGTCCTGATAGACCGCAGCACCCAAGTCATTGTTGATGTCGTTGAGGAAATTCTGCGTTAACGCGGCGCCAAACGAAGCGAGTGGGCCGTCAAGACCAGCGCCAGGATTCCAAGCAGGGGTCCCAATGCCAGACTGCTAAAGGCAAGGCCCCAAGCCCAGGTGGGCTCATCCCAAAGGGCGCCCCAGTCCAGCATCAATCCAAACACCAATGGGCTGACCGAGCCTGCGGCGAATCCCATCAAGCTGTGGAATGCCATGGTCGCGCCTTTCCGACCAGGGTCCGCGCATTCGACGACACCGGCCGTCAAGGCGCCGGAATCGACATTCAGGAGGAATACGTAAAGCCCGAGAATCGGCAGTAGAAGCATTGGACTGCTGCCCACCAGGTATCCAACCAACAGGGACAACGCCGCCGCCGCACCCATGGCGCCGATGATGACGCGCCGACGGCCAAAGCGCAGAGCCAGTTCGTTCCCTAAGAAAGAGGCCGGCAGACCCAGCATGAAGAGCAAGGTCGCCAGTCGCGTCGCCGACCAACCCTCGCCAGCGAGGTCCTGAAAGGCCACGGCTGCGACCAGAAAAGCGACCAGCCAGCTGCGCACACCAAACAGCTCCCAAACATGCCCGCCATACCCCAGGATGTATCCGAAGGCCGGACGGTTCCCGACCAACGGTCTGGGATCCAGAAGCTTGGTCAAGGGCACGATCGCAGCTAGTTTTTCCCGCTTGATCGGCCTGATCAGCAAACCGACCATCAGGCAAGCCGACAGGCAGGCCGCGCCCGCCAGATAGAAAGCGCTCGGCCACCCCCCGAAGCGAGCGGCTTCTCCAGCCAACAGGACCGAAAGCGCCGTCCCGATTGCGAAGTGCGCTGTGTAGATCGAGATCGACCGGGACGCCTTGGGTCCGGTTACCCGATCGCTCAACAAACGCAGGCCGACCATGTAGGTGCCGGCCAGCCCGATTCCCCCGAGGGCCCGCAGTCCGAGCGCGCTCCAAAATCCTTCGGCCAGGAAGCCAAAACCGAAGTGACTGAGTGCGCCGACCGCGGAGGCGAAAAGATAGATGCGGCGAGCGTCCAATCGATCGGTCAGGCTCACCAGCAACGGAACGGCTGAAATATAGCCCACGTGGTAAATGCCGCTGATCCAACCGGCCTCGCTGTTGGTCAGACTCCAGAGTGACCTGAACTCGGGCAAGAGCGCCGGAAAGCTTGCGCTGCCGATCAGGTTGAGCACCTCGGCCATGGTCAGGACAAACGTTAGTGCAAGGGACGAGCGAACGAGCGGGAAACCTCTTGATCCAACCATAACCTTCGCCGCCGAAGGCGGATCACATATGGAGAGGTCGCTTGTGGACCGCCAGGGCCGCCTCCTTGACCGCCTCGTTCAAGGTCGGATGGCCGTGGAAAGCCCGCGCCACGTCCTCGGCGGATCCGCCGAATTCCATGGCCATAACCAGTTCGTGGATCAGACTACCGGCATCCGGCCCGATGATATGGGCTCCCAGGACACGGTCCGTCCGTTCATCGGCTAGAATCTTCACGAAGCCATCGGTTGCGTTCATGGCCCGCGCGCGTCCATTGGCGGCAAAGGGGAACTTGCCGGACCGATACTTGACGCCAGCTTCCTTCAATTGCTCCTCAGTCTTACCGACCGAGGCAACTTCGGGCCAAGTGTAGACGATGCCCGGAACCGTTTCGTAGTTCACGTGCCCAGGCCCGCCTGCCAGCATTTCCGCCAAGGCCACGCCCTCTTCCTCGGCCTTGTGCGCCAGCATCGGGCCGGCGATCACATCACCAATGGCATAGATACTCTCGACGTTAGTACGCCAATGCGCATCGGTCTTGATGCGGCCCCGGTCATCGAGTTCGACACCAACTGAATCCAGGCCCAACCCATCGACATAGGGCCTGCGCCCGATCGCGACCAGAACGATCTCCGCCTTGATTTGCTCCGCGGCGCCGCCCTTCGCCGGTTCGACCGTCAGGGTCACGCCGGATTTCGCCTGCTTGGCGGCCGTGACCTTTGTGCCAAGCTTGAAAGCCATGCCTTGCTTCTTGAGCACTTGCTGGAAGGTCTTGGCAACCTCGGCATCCATACCTGGGACCAATCTGTCCAAGTATTCCACCACGGTAACCTGGGTCCCGAGGCGCTGCCAAACCGATCCCATCTCCAGGCCAATGTATCCGCCACCGATCACAACCATGGTTTTGGGAACGGACCCCAGCTCCAAGGCACCGGTCGAAGAGACGATCTGCTTTTCATCGACCTTCACGCCCGGCAGATCGACATGGGTCGAACCCGTCGCAATGACGATATTCTTCGCCTGAATCTTCTCCTTGCCGTCGATGGTGACCTCGTTCTTGCCGGTGACCTGGCCGCTGCCCTTCAGCCAATCGATCTTGTTCTTCTTGAACAGGAACTCGACACCCTTGACGTTGGCCTCAACGACCTTGTCCTTGTGAGTCATCATACCGTTCAGATCGAGCGAAACCTTGCCCGTCTTGACGCCGAAGGATGCCAGGGCATGCGCCGCCTCCTCGTACTTCTCGGACGCCTGCAGCAAGGCCTTGGAAGGGATACATCCGATGTTGAGACAGGTGCCGCCCAGCGTCGCGCGCTTTTCCACGCAAGCCACCTTCAAACCCAGTTGCGCAGCGCGGATCGCAGCCACATATCCGCCGGGCCCACCACCGATCACCACAAGGTCGTAACTCTTATCGCTCATCCCAGAAAGCTCCTTGGCGCTGTGCCTCAGTCAAAGGTGCCTAAATCGGAAACCCCTTCGGACGCCTCATGGCATAAAGGGCGGCAATCCTTGGAGGCCAGTTGCCCCGCACCTTGCCGCAAAGCCCGGAAGGAGACAAGGTGAAGCCAGCGCGCAATACGCGATTGAAAAGGAAAATCGTCATGTCGATCGCCAACATCATGGTCTATGGACAAAAACTGCCCGCCGTCGAAGAAAGCCGCCCGGACGCGACCAAGATAATCGCCGGCGATCCGCTGCAACGCACCTGGAACTACTATGAAAGCAGCGATGGAAAGCTCTATTCCGGAATCTGGGAGGCCGAGCCGGGAACCTGGCGGATCAACTACGACGAGGCTGAGTATTGTATCATTCTGGAAGGTCAGTCACGCCTGACCGATGAGCACGGCGCTGTGCTGGAACTCAGACCAGGCAGCGCAATCTTCATTCCACCCGGGTTCAAGGGCACCTGGGAAGTCGTCACGCGAACGCGCAAGCATTATGTGATTTATCTCTGACGTAAGGGCGGCAGGGCGACAGGCAAAGAAAAAGGGCGCCGCAAGCGACGCCCTTTAACTTTTCGATCCAAAAAGCCTCAGACGGCCTTCAGGTTCTCCGCGGAGGACTTACCGCGGCGCGGGTCCGTCTTCTCCTCGTAAGAAATCTGCTGACCTTCGTTCAGGCCGCTCAGACCGGCGCGCTCGACGGCGGAAATGTGGACGAAAACGTCCGCGCCGCCTGCGTCAGGCTGAATGAAACCAAAACCCTTGGTGCTGTTGAACCATTTGACCGTGCCCGTTGGCATCGCTGTCCTCCTAATGGTGATTCGCTCATGCATCCCATATGCTTGAGCATTAACATGTCTAGGAATTGCAGCGATCTCTCGGCCCAAGCGGGCATAACAAGTCGGCAGTTCAAAGTCCTATGACGGCCCGAAACATAAGCGAATTGTCGCAGAAAGCAAGCGAAAAGACGCATGGATCGGGTCTTGGGACCCGGTGCAGCCGGCTCTCAAGTCGCCAAACACGACGTTGCTATGCCGTTCATCCGCCCCTGATCGAAGGGCGATTTGATTAGCGGAACCGGGAACTGGGCGGCGTGGTCGGCGGCACAGATGCCTGCTCGGATCGCTGCGGCTGCCTTACCTTGGAGCCTGTTGTCTGGTCCAGATCGTCGAAAATTCCGATGATCTGGTTTTTGTTGACACAGAAAATGGCGCTGGCTTCATCCTCAAAGGGAATAAAGTCACGTTCATCGTTCAACATGTCGATAACCCGCTCGTCTGCATCGAGGAAAATGCGGCCCTTTATGACCGAACCGTCGCTGACCTTCAGCCGAACGATGCGTGAATTCTTATTGACCCTACGGTCATTGCTGCCTTCTGACATTTCCACCCTCCCAAACGTCCGGACGTTGCCGCACATCCGTTTTACGTATCGATTTTCATTCAATTACGTTGAGCCAAAAAAAGCAAACGCTCGGTCGGCTATATCAGTCGACTTCGACAGCCCATCAACTTCTCGCCGGTCGTGACCCCCTACAGGTCCAGCAACAGGCGCTGGGGATCTTCCAGGGCTTCCTTGACCTTGACCAGGAAGGTCACGGCCTCGCGGCCGTCGATCATCCGGTGATCGTAGGAATGGGCGAGGTACATCATCGGCCGCACCACCACCTCGCCGTTGATCGCCATCGGCCGCTCTTGAATTTTGTGCATGCCGAGAATACCCGATTGCGGGCGGTTCAGGATCGGCGTCGACAAAAGCGACCCGAAAGTGCCGCCGTTGGTGATGGTGAAGGTGCCGCCCTGCATTTCGTCCATGCTGAGCTTACCGTCGCGCGCCCGCTTGCCGAGATCGGCAATACCCGCTTCCACGCCCGCGAAGGACAGACTGTCGGCATCACGCAGTACCGGAACCATCAGGCCGTTCGGGGTCGAGACCGCAACGCCGATATCGTAGTAGTTGTTGTAGACCATCTCTTCACCGTCGATCTGCGCATTGACCGAGGGAATTTCCTTGAGCGCCGCGACAACCGCCTTCACGAAGAACGACATGAATCCGAGCTTCACGCCGTGCTTTTTCTCGAAGGCTTCCTTGTGCTGCGCGCGAAGGGCCATGATCGCG
This sequence comes from Limibacillus halophilus, assembly GCF_014191775.1. Lineage (NCBI taxonomy): Bacteria > Pseudomonadati > Pseudomonadota > Alphaproteobacteria > Rhodospirillales > Rhodovibrionaceae > Limibacillus > Limibacillus halophilus. Next base: position 140,653 of record NZ_JACHXA010000008.1, read on the forward strand.
CCCATGTCCGCTTCGTTGAAAGTTGTCAGAATCGCCGCTGTGTTCTGTGCTTCCTTCAAGCGCCGGGCGATGGTCTGGCGCAACTTGGGCATGCGCACCCGCTCCTGCCTGGACTCTGCCGCTTTGGCGGCCGGAGCCGGCGCGGATGCAGCGGCTGCAGCCGCCGCCGGAGCCTCGGGCACCGTCTGAACGGGGACTTGCGCCGACTGCTTGCCATCCAGGAAATCCTGCACGTCTTCCTTGGTGATCCGGCCCTGCGGCCCTGTACCCTGAATGCGGTTGGGATCCAGCCCCTTTTCCGCGATCAGGTTGGCAACTGCCGGTGACAGCGTCATCGCACTGGGTGGCGTGGTTTCTTCAAAGTAGCGGATAAGGTCTTCCTTGGTGATCTTGCCACCACCCGCCAACGCGGCGGGGTCAAGCGATTTGGACTTTGCGGGCGCTGCGGTCCCAGAGGAGTCGGCCTTGGAGTCGGCCTTGGAGTCCGCCTTGGGCTCGGCCTGCGCCGCTTTCGCAGCCGCCGGCGCTTCGCTTTTACCCGGCGCGGCACCGGCGGAGATGGAGGCCAACAAAGCGCCGACCTCAACCGTATCGCCTTCCTTTGCCTTTATGGCGCTCAGGACACCGGCCTGGGGAGCGTTGACCTCCAGGGTCACCTTATCGGTTTCCAGTTCGACCAGGGCCTCGTCCGCGGCAACTGCCTCGCCTTCGGCTTTCAGCCACTTGGCAATGGTCGCTTCGGTAACAGACTCACCCAAGGTTGGGACCGTAACCTCCACGGTCTCGCCAGACACGGCCGGCGCCGCGGCAGCCGGGACGGAGGCAGACTCTTCCTTGGCCGGGGCGGCCTCCGTCTTTGCAGGTGCGGGGGCCTTGTCCTGCGCAGCGGCCTTCTTCGGCGTCGCGGCGCTTGCATTTTCGTCGATCCTGCCCAGAAGTGCCCCCACTTCGACGTTCGCGCCCTCCTCGGCGAGAATTTCGGCCAGGACACCCGCTGCTGGTGCGTTGACCTCAAGTGTTACCTTGTCGGTCTCCAGCTCCACGATCGGCTCGTCGGCGGCGACCGCATCGCCTGGCTTCTTCAGCCATTGTGCAATTGTCGCCTCACTCACGGACTCGCCCAATGTGGGCACCTTGATCTCACTGGCCATGCCTATGTCTCGTCTCTCTTTTCAGTTCGAGGGGGTCGCAGCGGTGCACCCCTTTTTTCACTTTGCAGCGTTGCCTTTGTCTTTTTCGTCGTCAATGCGCCGTCGTGTGCCAATCCGGCCCTCACGAACCTTGCCAATAGTCAAAGCATCGTTGACCAGGGATTCTTGCTCGGCTGCGTGGCGCTTCGCCGAACCGGTCGCGGGAGAAGCCGCCGAACGACGCCCCGCGTAGCGCGGCCGCGAATTCTTGAAGCCCACGAGCTCCGCGACTTCTTCGATGAACTCGGCCACGAAGTTCCAGCCGCCCATATTGCGGGGCTCCTCCTGGCACCAGACCAACTCGCAGTGCTTGTAGGGCTCCAGCTCTTCCGCCAAGGCGTCCACCGGGAAGGGGTAGATCTGCTCCAGACGCAGGATGTGGACATCCTTGATCTTCTGGGCGTCCCTAGCCTCCAGCAGATCGTAGAAGACCTTACCGGAGCAAAGCACAACCTGCTTGACGTCCTTAGGTTTGGACGGGGGCGTGTCCTCATGCAGAACCCGGTGGAACGAACTTCCGGGCCCAAACATATCCAAATCCGACACGCACTTCTTGTGCCGCAATAGCGACTTGGGCGTCATGATGACGAGCGGCTTGCGGAAATCGCGCTGAATCTGGCGGCGTAGGATGTGGAAGTAGTTCGCCGGCGTCGTGCAGTTGGCGACCTGAATGTTGTCTTCCGCGCAAAGCTGTAGGAACCGCTCCATGCGGGCGGAGGAATGCTCCGGCCCTTGTCCTTCGTAGCCATGCGGCAACAGCATGACGATACCGGACATGCGCAGCCACTTGCTTTCGCCCGAGGTTATGAACTGATCGATGATGATCTGCGCGCCGTTGACGAAGTCGCCGAACTGCGCTTCCCAGAGCACCAGGGCCCGCGGTTCGGCGAGCGAGAAGCCGTATTCGAAACCCAGCACCGCCGCTTCGGACAAGGGGCTGTCCACGATCTCGGCCTTGGCCTGTTTCTCGCGTATGTGGTTCATCATCACATAGCGGAATTCTGTTTCCTGATCGATCAGGGACGCATGACGCTGCGAGAAAGTGCCGCGATTGCAATCCTGGCCGGATAGCCGAACCGGCGCGCCCTCCAGCAGCAGACTCCCGAAGGCCAAGGCCTCGGCCGTCGCCCAGTCAATGCCCTTGCCGCTGCTGATAGCCTTCCACTTGGCATCGAGCTGGCGCGCGATCTTGCGGTTGATGTTGAAATCGTCCGGCACCGTGGTCAGCGCCTTGCCGATCTCACGCAAGGTTTCGAGTTCAACCGCCGTTTGGCCGCGATGAGCCGAGAACCCTTGGAGCGACTTCATGCCCGCCCAGGCGCCTTCCAACCAATCGGCCTTGTTCGGCTTGTAGCTGTTGGCAACCTCGAATTCCTTTTCGAGCACAGCCTCGAAGTCCGTGACCATCTTATCGGCGGCTGCTTGGTTCAGCAGCCCTTCATCCATAAGCTGCTTCGCATAGATCTGCCGCACGGTCATGTGCTTGTTGATCGCGCGATACATCAACGGCTGCGTGAAAGCGGGCTCGTCACCTTCGTTGTGCCCGAAACGCCGGTAGCAGAACATGTCGATGACGACATCCTTTTTGAACTGCTGGCGGAATTCGGTGGCTATACGGGCGACGTGGACGACCGCTTCCGGGTCGTCGCCATTCACATGGAATATGGGTGCCTGAATGATCTTCGCGACCTCGGAGCAATAAGGCCCCGAACGCGCATTGACCGGGTTGGTCGTGAAGCCAATCTGGTTATTGACCACAAAATGAATGGTGCCGCCGATCCGGTAGCCCTTCAGCTCTGACAGATCCAGCGTTTCCGGCACCAGCCCCTGACCCGCGAAGGCCGCGTCGCCGTGCAACAGCAAAGCCATGACCTGGGTGCGGTCTTTATCGCCCAACTGCTCCTGCTTCGCCCGCACTTTACCAACCACAACCGGGTTCACGGCTTCAAGATGAGATGGATTAGCGGTGAGCGACAGGTGCACCTGATTGCCGTCGAACTCGCGATCCGACGAGGTGCCGAGATGGTACTTGACGTCGCCCGAGCCACCGACTTGCTCGGGGTGGCTCGCGCCGCCCTGAAACTCGGAAAAGATCGCCTGGAAGGGCTTGCCCATAAAGTTGGCGAGCATGTTGAGCCGTCCGCGGTGCGGCATGCCAAGCACCACTTCCTTCAGGCCAAGCTGCCCGCCACGCTTCAGAATTTGCTCAAGACAGGGAATCATGGCCTCGCCACCATCCAGTCCAAAGCGTTTCGTGCCGGTATATTTCTTGTTCAGGAACTGCTCGAAAATCTCGGCGGCCACCAACCGCTCCAGGATTGCGATCTTGCCCTTGTCGGTAAAGTCGGTCTGGTTCCGGGCCTGTTCGATGCGCTGTTGAATCCAGGCTTTCTGGTCCGGGTCCTGGATATGCATGAACTCGACACCGATCTTACCGCAGTAAGTGGCACGGACGGCCTTGATAAGCTGTCGAAGCGTGCCGGTTTCCATCCCAAGGACATTGTTCAGGAAGATCGGACGGTCCCAGTCACTCTCGGTAAATCCATAGGACGCCGGGTCCAGTTCAGGATGGCTGCTGCGCTCCACAAGCCCTAATGGATCAAGATCAGCCTCAAGGTGCCCGCGAACCCGATAGGCACGGATTAGCATCAAGGCGCGAATGGAATCGAGTGTTGCCGAGCGAACGTGATCGGCGGTCAGTTCCCGGCCTTGCGAAATTCCGGCGGCGACCGCCTGAACCGATGCATTTCCGCTACCGTCGCACGACGTCTTGAATGTCTCCGGCCCGGGCTCGCCGGTCGCATCAACCGCTGCGGCACCATTGCCACTCTGGCCGGATAGGCTGCTCAGCAGTCCGGCCGCATCGTCCGTCAGTTCGGAAAAGATCTCCCGCCACGAAGGCTCGACCGAAGAAGGGTCGCGCTGGAACTGCGTGAAAAGCGCCGCCAGCTCCCGCGCATTCGGTCCGTAATAGGTCTGGTCGTGGTTCGTTTGTCCCATCTTCAACTTCGCCGCGGCCCGCCAAGGGACCGGCGCCGCTCTTCGCCCGTGTAGAGAGCGAGAGCGGCGTCAGACCATTTGTAGAGACGTGACCGCACCGCCTCCTGCTGTTGCGTTCCGGCTTCCGTTCAGAGCTTCCAAAGCAAGAAAACTCAGCCCTTCATTGCCTCAACCATAGTGCGACCAAGCGCCGCGGGCGAGTCCGCAACGAGGAACCCGGCCGATTGCATCGCCGCAATCTTGTCATCCGCGCCGCCCTTGCCGCCGGAAATGATGGCGCCCGCGTGGCCCATCCGTCGCCCGGGAGGCGCCGTAACACCGGCAATGAAGCCGACGATAGGCTTCTTGACCTTCGACTGGCGCACGAAATCCGCGGCATCTTCTTCCGCCGTACCGCCGATTTCACCGATCATGATGATGCCTTGGGTTTCCTCGTCCGCCAGGAACAATTCCAGACAGTCAATGAAGTTCGTGCCGTTGACCGGATCGCCGCCGATGCCGATGCAGGTCGACTGTCCCAATCCGGCAGCCGTCGTCTGAGCAACGGCCTCGTAGGTCAGCGTGCCGGACCTGGAAACGATGCCGATCTTGCCACGCTTATGAATGTGGCCCGGCATGATGCCGATCTTGCATTCGTCCGGCGTGATGACGCCGGGGCAGTTCGGACCAACTAACCGCGTTCCGGAACCGACCAGCGCGCGCTTAACGCGCACCATATCCGTGACCGGGATACCCTCGGTGATGCAGACCGCCAAATCGACACCGGCATCTACTGCTTCCAGAATGGCGTCCGCTGCAAAGGGCGGCGGCACGTAGATCACACTGGCATTGGCGCCGGTGACGGCGACAGCTTCCGCCACGGTGTCGAAGACCGGCAGGTCAAGATGCTTGCTGCCGCCTTTGCCGGGGGTCACACCGCCCACCATCTTGGTGCCATAGGCTATGGCTTGCTCCGAATGGAAGGTCCCCTGGGCGCCGGTGAAGCCCTGGCAGATAACCTTCGTGTTCTTATCGACGAGAACCGCCATTATGCTGCCTCCTTCACGGCCTTGACCACCTTATCTGCCGCGTCCCCAAGATCATTGGCGGACACGATCGGCAGGCCGGATTCTTCCAGAATTTTCTTACCGAGTTCGACATTGGTGCCCTCCAGACGAACAACCAGGGGCACATGCAAGCTGACCTCACGGGCCGCCGCCACGACACCTTCTGCAATCACATCACAGCGCATGATGCCGCCGAAGATGTTCACCAGGATGCCCTCGACGTTCTCGTCCGACAGGATGATCTTGAAGGCCGCCGTGACACGCTCCTTGGTCGCACCGCCACCGACATCCAGGAAGTTTGCGGGTGAGCCGCCGTAGAGCTTGATGATGTCCATCGTGGCCATCGCCAGACCCGCACCGTTGACCATGCAACCGATGCTGCCATCGAGCTTGATGTAGTTGAGTTCGTGACGCTGGGCCTCGAGTTCCATCGGGTCTTCTTCGTCCTCGTCGCGCATTTCCGCCACATCGGCGTGCCGGAACAGCGCGTTGTCGTCGAAGTTCATCTTAGCATCCAGCGCCAGCACCTGATCGTCACCGGTGATGACCAGCGGATTGACTTCCACGATTGAGGCATCCAGATCGGTGAAAGCCTTGTACATGGCCATCAGGAACTTGACCGCCGAATTCACTTGCTTGCCCTTCAGTCCCAGGCCGAATGCGATCTTACGGGCATGGAATGGCATCAGACCGGTTGCCGGGTCGATGGCTTCCTTCAGGATTTTCTCGGGATTTTCCGCAGCAACCTCTTCGATCTCCATGCCGCCCTCGGTGGAGGCCATGATGGTGATGCGGCTGGTGGCGCGGTCAATCAACAGGCTGAGGTAAAGCTCGCGCGCGATGTCGCAACCTTCCTCGATGTAGAGGCGCTTGACCTCCTTGCCCGCCGGCCCGGTCTGCTTGGTGACCAAAACCTCGCCCAGCATCTTGCCAGCGTTGTCGCGCACCTCGTCGATGGACTTAACGACACGGACGCCGCCTTTCCCGTCCGGATCGTTCTTGAAGCGACCAGCGCCACGACCGCCGGCATGAATCTGCGACTTCACGACCCAAATCGGCCCCCCCAGCTCGGTCGCTGTCTTCGCGGCCTCTTCAGGGGTAAAGGCCACACCGCCACGCGGTACCGCCACTCCATACTTCTTCAAAAGGCTCTTGGCCTGATATTCATGTATGTTCATCGGGATGCTGCCTGTCTCTTCCCGTTAATCGAAAGGTTTGTTGGCACGCCATGCGTTCCGGTCAGCCGCGCGTACCCGTGACGGCTCACTTTAACAAGCCCTTGCCATAGCGCAACCGAACCCGGCCGGACACGCTGACGACAAGGAAACGGCGCCTTAGGCGCCGCCCTTGAAACCGAGTTTCTTACACGCCTCGACCAATCCTTGAACGGCCGTGACGGACTTGGAGAACATTTCCTGCTCCTCCGCCGTCAACTCAAGCTCAACGATACGCTCGACACCGCCCTCACCGATCACGACCGGCACGCCCACGTAAAGGTCATCCACGCCGTATTGCCCGGAGAGGTAGGCCGCGCAGGGTAGAACCCTCTTCTTGTCCCGCAGATAGCTCTCCGCCATTGCGATGGCCGAGGAAGCGGGCGCGTAGAAAGCCGATCCGGTCTTCAGCAGGCCGACGATCTCCGCTCCGCCATTGCGTGTACGATCGACAATCGCGTCCACACGCTCTTGCGTGATCCAGCCCATCTTGACCAGATCGGGCAGCGGAATGCCCGCCACCGTGGTGTAGCGCACGGTCGGCACCATGGTGTCGCCATGACCGCCCAGCACGAAGGCGGATACGTCCTGGACCGAAACGTTCATCTCGTCTGCGAGGAAATGCCTGAAACGTGCGGAATCCAGCACACCGGCCATTCCGACGACCTTCGCGTGCGGCAGACCCGAAGCCTCCCGCAACGCCCAAACCATGGCGTCCAGCGGGTTCGTTATGCAGATAACGAAAGCATCGGGACAGTTTTCGCGAATCCCTTTGCCGACGGATTCCATGACCTTGAGGTTGATACCCAGGAGATCATCTCGGCTCATGCCGGGCTTACGGGGCACGCCCGCAGTGACGATAACGACATCCGCCCCGGCGATACCCGCATAGTCGCTGGTCCCGGAGAGCTTGGCATCGTAGCCCTCGACCGGCGCAGCCTGCGCCAAATCAAGTGCCTTGCCGTCCGGAATGCCTTCCGCGATGTCGAAAAGCACGACATCACCCAATTCCTTCAAGCCGGCAAGAAGAGCCAATGTACCGCCGATCTGGCCTGAGCCGATCAAGGCAATCTTGGTGCGAGCCATTCTTTCTATTCCCTCTTGAGTAAGCGGGTCGCCAGATCGCCGCGGTTACGCACTCCCGGCAGGCCCTTGCTAGATATGACGGGGCGTTGGTAGCGCGAATCATGCTGCACTGCAAGAGCAAGGCGCAATATGCCTTGAATGGGCCGGTTTAAAGCGTCACGACCCGCAAACCTCACGCTTCCCCCGAGGAACGGTGACGCAAGATCGGCACCGCAGATCAGGAGTCGCTGGACCGGGCGGCTTGATAATCTTTCACGATGTAGAGAGGTCGGCGTTTGCTTTCATTGAACACGCGGCCCAGGTATTCCCCGATCAGCCCCAGGAAGAAGAGCTGGACGCCGCCAAGAAACAAAATAACCGACATGAGGGACGGATAGCCGGGGACGTCGGATCCTTGGATCAAGGTTTGCAGGATGATGATGGTGCCATAGACGGCCGCCACGACTGATATCACCAGACCAAGATAGGTCGCGACCTTGAGCGGCGCGATGGTGAAGCCGGTGATACCCTCGAGACTGAAGTTCCAGAGCTTCAGGTAGTTCCACTTCGTCACACCTTTGAACCGCGGATCGCGGTCGTAGAGAATTTCCTTTGCCGGGTAGCCGACCCAGGCAAACAGTCCTTTCATGAAACGATGCTGTTCGCGCAATTGCTTCAGGGACTCGACCGCCCGCCTGCTCATAAGGCGGAAATCGCCGGTGTCGCGGGGAATCTCGACCTGGCTAAGTTTGCTCATCGTCCAGTAGAACGCCGTCGCTGTCGTGCGCTTCAACCAGCTTTCGCCCGAACGCGTCCGACGACGAGCGTAAACCACATCGAAACCTTCGTCGTTCCAGGCTCTGAAGAAGTCCTGGATCAACTCCGGCGGATCCTGGAGGTCGGCATCGATCACCACCACTGCGTCGCCCTTGGCCAGATCGAAGCCGGCCGTCATCGCGGCCTCCTTACCAAAGTTTCGGGACAGATCGATGATGGCTGCCTGTGGTGTCTGTTTGCGAATTTTCCCCAAGATTTCCAGGGTCGCGTCACGGCTACCGTCATTGACGTAGAGAATTTCATATTCACTCGGCAGGGCGCCCAGAACCGCGATCAGCCGTTCGTGGAACGCCGACAGCACTTCTTCTTCGTTAAAAGCGGGAACGACAACGGACAAAAGCATGGCGGGATCATACCCCCGGTGCGGATCGCGGAAAAGCAAATCGTTCCCCGACCGCGCGCGCTTTGCCAATTCCTTTGTGGCGTCCGGGCATTTTCTTGTTTAGGAACGGACAGCAGTCTGAGGGAAGTTCAAACCATGACGCAAGGCGCAACGGCCCTGATCAAAAAGCTTGCCGACGGGCAACGCGCCAAACGCTTCATCGCGGTCGGTTGCATCAACACCGCGGTCGACTTCGCTCTCTTCAACTTACTATTCTATGAACTCGGGTATGCCCTGTTGCTGGCCAATCTGCTTGCTTGGCTTGCCGCCTTTTCGGTCGGTTTTCTACTGAACCGCAACTGGACTTTCGCCCGGGTCGCTGGCGATAGCGACATGAAAGGACAGTTCCTGCGCTATCTTTTGACCGCCGGGTCGGCGCTCTTGCTGGCTTCGGCTTCGATTTGGCTCGCGGCACTCATCATGCCGGCCTGGTTGGCCAAGATCGTGGCGATCGGCATCACCTTCGTTTGGAGCTTCACTCTGTCGCGGCTGTGGGTTTGGCCCCATTGAGCTTGGTCTCGATGGGAGCGGGGCCATCGGTATTCGGCCGTTGCCGCTCGCGCGCGGCCAGATGCGGTTTGGCGATGTAGTCCTTGGATTGCATCTCCTGCAATCTGCTGACGGTGCGCTGGAACTCGAAGGTGCCATCACCTTCGGGATAGAGACTTTCCGGCAAGGCCGCCGCCGAAACAATCAAATTGCAATGGTGCTCGTAAAGCGCATCGATGAGGGTCATGAAGCGCCGTGCCTCGTTGCGCCTGTCCGGGCCAAGCGCCGGGATGTCCGACAGTATGAAGGAGTGAAAATGCCGCGCTAGGGATAGATAATCCCCGGCACCTAGCGGTTTGGCGCACAACTCCTCGAAGGTGAAGCGAGCGACGCCGCGCGCGCACCTTGAGACCGGGATTTCCCGTCCCTTCACCTTGACGGATCCGGCGTGGGGCTGGGCGCCGTCGGTCAGGCGCTCGAACGCGCGGTTCAATGCCGCCGACGACCGCTCGCCCAGAGGCGTGTGGTATGTCGGCATATCGCGCAAGCGCGCAATCCGGTAGTCCAGCCCTTCACCCAAATCGAACGCATCGGTGCGCTCCTGCAACAGCTCGATGAAAGGCAGGAAGCGATCACGCTGCAGGCCCCCTTCGTAGAGTCTCTCCGGGGGCCAGTTGGAGGTGGCCACGACCACGACACCGGCGTCGAAAAGCGCCTCGAACAAACGGCCGAGAATCATCGCGTCGGCAATGTTGACGACGTGGAATTCATCGAAACACAGCAGATGGACCCGTTCGGCGAGTGCCGCTGCTAGTCGCGGCAGGGGATCGGTTTCCTGTCCCTTGGTCTCTTGCCGCCAGGCGTGGAGTTCGTCGTGCACCTCCTGCATGAAGGCATGAAAGTGAACCCGGCGTTTCAGCCTTACCGGCGCGGTTTCATGAAAAAGGTCCATCAGCATCGACTTGCCACGGCCTACCGGGCCGAAGAGATACAGCCCCAAGGGCACTTCGCCGGATGACTTCCGGCTTGCAAAACCCAAGCGTGCGAGCAAACTCTTGCCGTTCGAAGAAGACGGACGGTAACCCTGCAAAGCCTCGTGCAACGCCTGGAGTTTCTCGGCGGCAGCGGCCTGCGCGCTGTCCGGTTTGACAGCACCTTCCGCAAGCCAGCGCTGATAGCGGGCCTGTGGGCCTTCTGGCGATGATGTCCGTTTCTCCATGGAGCGACTTGATAGCGGTTGACGCCGACGAAGGAAAGCGATCAATCGTCGCCGACAACCCGGTAAGCGCAGCGTCGGGCGCCCGCCAAGATGTGATCCTCTCGCGCCACCTGGGTGCTCTGGCCCAACACCGCGCGAAAGGCCTCGAGTTCGATACGGCAAAGCCCGCTGCAAGCACTTGCTGCCGTGCAAATTGGGCAGTGGTTCTCAACTAGCAGCCAACCGCCCTGCGGATGTGGCATGACCTCAGCCATATAGCCCTCGCGCGAACGTTCCGCCGCGAGCGCAGCCAGTCTGTTCTCCAAAGCGTCATGTGGCGCGACGACCTTCGCATAGGTCTCGATCAACCCGGCGCGGCGAGCCGCCAGAAGGCGCTCCAGGCCCTCGTCGCCGAAGGCTTCACGCATGGCTCCCAGCAAACCGGTCGTGAGCTCTGCATGACCATCGGGAAAGAAGCGATCCGCCGCCGGGGTGAGGCACCACCATTTGCGCGGTCTCCCACGGCCGGCCGGCCGGGCCTCGTGCCGCACCAGGCTTTCCGCTTCCAGGTCATAGAGATGCTGGCGCACCGCCATCGCTGTCACGCCCAAGCGCTCCCCAAGCTCCTCGGCGGTCTTTTCGCCCTCCTGCTTCAGGATATCCAGGATCTGGCGGCGGGATTTATAGTTGTTGGTTTCAGCCATTCTTATTTTCTAAAGATTTTTCTTGAATAATTCAAGTGCCTGATTGAAACTAGCGACGATGAACGAGTGGACCGCTGTTGGGAGTGGAGTGATGGAACGGAGTTGGGTTCGCGCAACCAGCTTGGAAACACTGAAGGAAAAAGGCCGGTTTCTGCTGCGCCATGAGGGTAAGCAAGTGGCGATCTTCCACACATCGAGTGGAGTTTTCGCCTGTAGCAACCGCTGCCCGCACGAGGGTTATCCGCTGATGGAAGGGTCGCTGGACGACGGTCCGGATGGCACCGGTTGCCGCTTGACCTGTAACTGGCATTCCTGGCGCTTCAACCTGCGCGACGGGAGTACGGAGGAAGGTGATCGCGTGCGCGTCTATCCCGTCAAAACCGAAAGCGGTGAGATTCTCCTCGACCTGAGCGATCCGCCAGCGGAGCAACGAATCTCCGAGGCGCTAACCGCGCTAACGGATGCCCTTCGCCGACGTGACCGCGGTCGCATCGCCCGCGAGATTGCGCGACTGGAGAACGCTGGCGGCAACCCGCTTTCAGCCGTCACCCGTGCCATTTGCGAAACCGCGCCGCGCTTTGCCTATGGCATGTCTCACGCCCAGGCCGCCGCCAACGACTGGCTGGCCTTGAGGGCCGACTACGCCCGCACGCCCGCCGAACGTCTGGTCCCGTTGGTGGAGATCGTCGATCACCTGATCGACGACAGCTTGAGCGAGGCACCCCGGCCCTTTTCCCAAGAAGCCGAGCCGTTCGACGCCGCAAGCCTTGAACAGGCAATCCTTGCCAGCGACGACGAGGCTGCGAGTCGCTTAGTCCACGGCGCTTTGGCGCAAGGCCTTGGCTGGCCAGATATGGAACCAGCCTTCGCCCGTGCCGCGCTCCATCATTATGCCGATTTTGGTCACTCGGCGATTTATACCTACAAGACCGGCCGCTTGTTGGAGCGACTGGGACACGACGCCCTGGAACCGCTGGCGCTGCTTTTGACGCGCGCGCTATGCGAGGCTTGGCGCGAGGATTTGATCCCCGAGTTTCGCGCCTACAAGCCCGCGCTGGAGGCATGGGACGGCGCGGGTCGGACTCCGGTGTCCTCAGAGGATTTTCGCGGCCTCGGCGTTAAGCAAGCGCTGAGGCGTACCCTGGAATCATCGGGAAAGACGCACGCGCTGTACGAGGCGTTACTGGGCGCGGCGGCCTACAACTTCCTGCATTTTGATCTCAGCTTGGAAAGGCGGGTTGATCTGAAGCCCTCGGAATCAAAAACCTGGCTCAGCTTCACGCATGCCATCACCTTCGCCAACGCCGGACGGAACCTCGCTGAACGAAATCCCGATCTCTGGCCTGCTGTCCTTTTGCAACTCGCCTGTTTCGTCGGACGCAACGCCGGCGCGGTTAGCAATGAGCCGCTGGAGCGGGAATGGGCACCCAAGGACGGAAAGGCCTTCCTGGACGACGCCTTCAAGACGCTGTTCGACCACGGCAATCCCGAGCCCATCGTCACGGCTCATGTGGTGAAGCTATCGACCGCCATCAAAGAGGAGCTCACCGCCGCTCCACAAGCGCCCTGGCACGACACCCTGTTAGCAGCATTGGCACGCTTCCTCGCCAACCCGCCGCACCGGCCGCAGGTTCTGCGCCTGGCAACTCAGGCCATCAAGTTTGTCGAGCAGGAAGGTTAAGAATCCTCGGCGGCCAGACGCTGTAAATCCCCGCCCTCGATGCCCAGCAGTCGTGCGTCGTCGTCGGTTGCACCCAGGATGCGATAAAAATCCCGTGCGCCGCCGTTCGCCGACATCACGCCCCACCAGATGGACACGGCCTTGCGCTTCACAGCCTTTGCCGCAAGACGTGCGACCAGGGCTCGCCCAACGCCTTTCCCGCGTAATCCGTCATCGACATAGAGGTCCAGCATGAAGAGACCCCAACCGGCACGGTCGGTGTTGTACAGGTCCTGATACAGGAGGTACCCGACGACTTCGCCGGATGGCGTTTCGGCCACAATGCAGGAAAGCCGCCCGTCTGCCGCAAAGAAATCACGCCGTACGCCGGCCTCGGTAAAAACCGCAGCGCCCAGGCCCTCGTGCACACTCAAGGCATTGGCCAAACGCGCGAGCGCCCCGGCATCGCCGGGGCGCCCGTCACGGATGATCACTGCGTCCGACAAGCCACCGTGTCCTCAGCTCAGATAATCTTCTACCAGGCACTCGGCGATCTGCACCGTGTTGAGTGCGGCGCCCTTGCGCAGATTGTCGGAAACCACCCACAAGGAGACCGCGTTGTCGACTGTCGGATCCATCCGCACGCGACTCACGTAGACCGGGTCCGATCCGGCGGATTCTACCGGTGTCACGTAGCCCTCGTCCTGCCTGTGGTCGACCAGCGAGATGCCCGGCGCGGCACGCAATGCTGCACGAATTTCGTCCTCGTCAACCGGCCCCTCGAACTCGACGTTGACGGCTTCGGCGTGCCCAACGAATACCGGCACGCGCACACAGGTCGCATGCACCTTGATGCCCGGGTCGAGGATTTTCTTCGTCTCGACGGTCATCTTCCACTCTTCCTTGGTCGAACCGTCGTCCATGAAAACGTCGATATGCGGAATTACATTGAAGGCTATCTGCTTGGTGAACCGCTTCGGCCGGATAGGCTCGTTCATGTAAATGCCGCGCGTCTGATTGAACAATTCGTCCATCGATTCCTTACCGCCGCCAGAGGTGGACTGGTAAGTGGAAACCACCACGCGGCGAATGCGCTGGAGGTCGTGCAGAGGCTTCAGCGCCACGACCATCTGAATGGTCGAACAGTTCGGGTTGGCGATGATGCCTTTTGCGGTATAGCCCGCGATGGCTTCCCGATTCACCTCGGGCACAATCAACGGCACGTCCGGATCAACCCGGAAATGTGATGTGTTGTCGATGACCACCGCGCCGGCTGCCGCGGCTTTGGGGGAATAGACCGCGGAGACTTTCGCACCGGGTGAGGACAGAACCAAATCCACGCCCTGAAAGTCGAACTTGGCGAGATCCTGGACCTTCACCACCTCGTCTTCGCCGAAAGAAACCTCGCGGCCAACGGACCGCTCGCTTGCCAAGGCGATGAGCTCGTCGACCGGGAACTCACGGTCGGCCAGCGTTTGAATGATTTCACGGCCAACGTTACCCGTCGCACCGACGACTGCTACTCTGTAACCCATGGTCTTCTATTCACCTCGTCCTAGGGTTTAAACTTCAATTACTGCGCCTACCTTACGGTTCGACGCCTGATTAATGGCTTGCCACCGCCCAGCACAAGGAAATGGCCTTTGGCGGAGAAACTTCAAAACTATGCGGCGTTCTGGCCCTACTATCTGTCAGAACACCAAAGCGCCCGGTCCCGCAGGCTGCATTTTATCGGCACGGCCCTGGGGCTTTGCTTGGTTTTTCTTGCCCTGGCGACCCAGACCTGGTGGCTGCTGGTTGCAGCCCTCGTCAGCGGCTACACTTTTGCCTGGATCGGTCACGCTTTCGTCGAGCGCAACAAGCCTGCCACCTTCACCTACCCGTTCTGGTCGCTCCTAAGCGACTTCCGCATGTTCTTCCTCTGGATGACCGGGCGCCTGGAACAGGAGTATGTGCGCCTGGGCATCGACCAGAGACCTTGACGATATTACCGACACAAACAGACCGTCGGGTCTTGAGTCACCAAAAAGCTAAGGGGCCTCCCGTTTCCGGTGGCCCCTACGTTCTTCATCGTGCTGCTGCTATTCGCGGGCGTCACAAGAACGGTCAGGCCACCGCCTTTCCGGTGGTGGTTTTGCTTTTCGCGGTCGTCGTTTTCGGCATGACGGCGCCACGGCAAGGCGCATAAGCACCCTCCTGACCCTTCACGCTCCAACAAACCCCGACAAGCACCGTTCTACCCTCGAATTTAGCTTCAACAGATGCGAATAACTAAGGCCGCGAGGCTCGCCGGTCAACGTTTTTTCGACCTGCGAGCCTTTGACTGCATTACCTAGGCCGCCATCTGATCGAGCTGGCGCAAAATCGCCTGCCCCATCGTGACGGTCGAGACCTTGGCCGCGCCCGGGCTCATGATGTCGGCCGTACGCAAGCCGCCGGCCAACACGCGCTGCACCGCCTGCTCGATAAGATCGGCATCTTCCGCCAGATCAAAGGTGTAACGCAGGGCCATGGCGAAGGACAGGAGCGAGGCAATGGGATTGGCCAGATCCTGGCCCGCGATGTCCGGAGCCGAGCCATGCACCGGCTCATAGAGCGCCTGACGACGGCCATGTTTGTCGGGATCGCCCAGCGAAGCCGAGGGCAACATACCCAGCGAACCGGTCAGCATCGCCGCCTCGTCGGAGAGAATGTCGCCGAAGAGGTTGTCCGTGACGATCACGTCGAACTGCTTTGGGTTTCGCACCAGTTGCATGGCCGCGTTGTCCGCGTACATGTGCGACAGTGCTACATCCTGGAAGGACTCGTCATGCAGCTTCTGCACTTCCTGGCGCCAGAGCACGCCGGACTCCATGACGTTGGCTTTCTCGCAGGAGGTGACCCGCTTGCCGCGCTTGCGCGCCAACTCGAAGGCCACGGCCGCCACCCGGCGAATTTCGTTGGTCGTGTAAACCTGGGTGTTGATGCCGCGGCGCTGCCCGTCCGGCAGATCCTCGATGCCGCGCGGCTCGCCGAAGTAAATACCGCCGGTCAACTCGCGCACGATCATGATATCCAGGCCCTTGACGACCTCGGGTTTCAGGGTCGATGCCTCGACCAGGGCGTCGAACACAAGCGCCGGGCGGAGATTGGCATAAAGTTCCATTTCTTTGCGCAGCCGCAACAGCCCCCGTTCCGGCTTCTGCTCGAAGGGGAGCTCGTCCCACTTCGGGCCGCCCACGGCGCCCAACAGAACGGCATCCGCATTGGATGCTTTCTCCATTGTCGCATCCGCCAGGGGACTACCTTCGGCATCGATAGCCGCGCCACCAACGAGGCCCGTCTCAACATCGAACGTGACCGCCCGACGCTTATCCATCCAGTTGATGACCTGTTGAACCTGCCCCATCACCTCGGGACCGATGCCGTCACCCGGCAGGATCAATAGCTTCTTGTTGGCGGCCATGTTCGGTTCGTCTCCCAATCATTTTCGTGCAGTATGCAAAACGCGCGGCGGGCGATTGCGCCCCAAATCCAGTTCAGGCGCTCTCTCGATAAAGCCAGGGTGCACCCAGGCGCTGAGTTTCCTCGAATCGATCGACAGCCGCCTCCTTCTGCAGGGTCAGACCGATGTCATCCAGGCCGTTCAGCAGGCAATGCTTGCGGAAGGGCTCGACCTCGAAAGCAACAGTCTCGCCGTTGGGACGCGTGATCGACTGCGCCTCAAGGTCGATGGACAAGCTGGCGCCCTGGTTGGCGTCGGCCATCAACTGATTAACCTGGGCTTGCGGCAGGGTAATCGGCAGGATGCCGTTCTTGAAGCAGTTGTTGTAGAAAATGTCGGCAAAAGAGGCGGCAATCACCACGCGGATACCGGCGTCCAGCAAGGCCCAGGGCGCATGCTCACGTGAGGAGCCGCAACCGAAGTTCGCGCCGGCGACCAGTACGCCAGCATCGGTCCAAGGCTCCTTATCCAGCACGAAGTCCTTGGGGTTGCCCTTCTCATCTGTCCGCAATTCATAGAACAGGCCCTTCTTCAGGCCCGTCCGCTGAATCGTTTTCAGGAATTGCTTGGGGATGATCATGTCCGTGTCGACGTTGACGATGGGCAACGGCGCAGCGGTGGCGGTGACCTTATCGAACTTTTGCATTGCTCTTATCTCTCCTTTTCGGTCTCGCCGTTCAATCTAGCAACTCGCGTACGTCGGCCAGATGCCCGGTGATCGCGGCAGCGGCGGCCATGACGGGGCTGACCAGATGGGTGCGCCCGCCGCGGCCTTGACGGCCTTCGAAGTTGCGGTTCGAGGTCGAGGCGCAACGCTCACCCGGCTGCAGCTTATCCGCGTTCATGGCCAGACACATGGAGCAACCCGGCTCGCGCCAGTCGAACCCGGCTTCGATCAGGATTGTATCCAACCCTTCGGCTTCCGCCTGATCCTTCACCAGTCCAGAACCCGGCACGACCATGGCATACACGCCCTGAGCGACCTTGCGGCCCTTGGCCACTTCGGCGACAGCGCGAAGATCTTCGATGCGACCATTCGTGCAGGATCCGATGAAGACCTTGTCGACCGTAACGTCGGTCAAGGGCTGCCCCGGTTTGAGGCCCATATACTCCAGCGAGCGCTCAATCGAGCCGCGACGGCTTTCGTCGCTCTCGGCCATCGGATCGGGAACCCTGGCGGTAATCGGCAGCACGTCCTGGGGACTGGTGCCCCAGGTGACCTGCGGCACGATATCCTCGGCCTTCAGCACGACTTCCTTGTCATAAGCAGCGCCTGCGTCCGACGGCAGGGTCCGCCAGTAGGCGACGGCTTGCTCCCAAGCCGCACCCTTGGGCGCCATGGGGCGGCCCTTGATATACTCGAAGGTCTTCTCATCCGGAGCGATCAGACCGGCGCGCGCACCAGCCTCGATGGACATGTTGCAGATGGTCATACGACCTTCCATCGACAGGTCCATGATGGCATCGCCCGCATACTCGACGACGTGGCCCGTACCGCCGGCAGTACCGATCTTGCCGATAATGGCCAGGATCAGGTCCTTGGCCGTGGTGCCTTTGGGCGGGGTGCCCCGCACGGTGATTCGCATATTCTTGGCGGGCTTTTGGATCAAGGTCTGGGTCGCAAGCACATGCTCCACCTCGGAGGTGCCGATGCCGAAGGCCAACGATCCGAATGCGCCGTGGGTCGAGGTATGGGAATCACCGCAGACGATGGTCATGCCCGGCAGCGTGAAACCCTGTTCCGGCCCGATAATGTGGACGATGCCCTGGCGCACGTCCATTACCTCGAAATACGGGACGCCGAAGTCGCGGCAGTTCTTCTCCAACGTTTCGACCTGGATGCGACTTTCCTCGTCTTCGATGCCCTGGGCGCGATTGCTTGTCGGAATATTGTGATCGGCGACCGCCAGCGTGGCATCGGGCCGCCGAACTTTGCGCCCGGCGAGCCGCAACCCCTCGAAAGCCTGCGGGCTGGTCACTTCGTGGACCAGGTGGCGATCGATGTAAATGAGACAGGTTCCGTCGTCGTCACGCTGGACGAGATGGCTGTCCCAGATTTTGTCGAAAAGGGTCTTGGGCTGACTCATGGCTGTTGCGATTCCTCGAACTATGATGACGCCGCGACATCTCCCGAGATCGGAGATATCGCGCGAAAGCGGCGGGAGCATAGCGCCAAGCGGCCAAAAGGCAAAGAGGAAGGGCTACCCCAACGCCCGGACCCTCCCATGCAAAAATCGCTGGCCCATGCAAAAAAGCCGCCGGGGCGAGATCGCTCCGGCGGCTTTTGTAGTGCTTAGACTGCCGATGGAAGGGCTTTTAGCTCTTCGCGGCGGCCTTGGCTGCGGAAGCCTGCTTCTGGGCTTCCTTCTTGGCCTGTGCGACTTCGCGATCGGCCTGAGCGGCCTTGGCGGCCACACCGGTCGTCGCTTCGGCGATACGGGCGGACTTACCACGGCGGCCACGCAGGTAGTAAAGCTTGGCACGTCGCACGTCGCCGCGGCGCACCAACTCAACCGAATCAATTCGCGGGCTGTAGAGCGGGAAAACACGCTCAACACCCTCGCCGTAGGAAATCTTGCGCACGGTGAAGGAAGAATTGATGCCGCGGTTCTTGCGGGCGATGCAGACACCCTCGAAGGCCTGCACACGCTCGCGGTTGCCTTCGACCACGCGCACATTGACGCGGACGGTGTCGCCCGGCGTGAACTCGGGGATCGCCTTGCCGTCGCTGAGCTTGGCAATCTGCTCCTGCTCAAGCTGCTGGATCACGTTCATGACTTTAGTCCTTTCTGGGCGGCAGCGGGTCATCCGACGGACCTACCCCGACGACCATACCGCTCAATCTTTATCAACCCTGGCCTAATCGGCCCCTTGCTTTCGTTCCGCCCGGTAGGCCACCCAAAGATCGGGCCGCCGTTTCCGGGTAATCGCCTCCGCCTCGGCCAAACGCCAACGCCGGATTTTCTCATGGTGCCCGGAAAGTAAGACTTCCGGCACCGTCTGCCCCCGCCACTCCGGAGGCCTCGTGTAGTGCGGGTACTCAAGAAGTCCCCGCTCGAAGGATTCCTCGCCGGCGCTGTCATCATTGCCCATCACACCGGGCAAGAGACGCACCACGGCATCCATCAAAACCAGCGCCGCCATCTCTCCGCCGGAGAGAATGTAGTCGCCGACACTTATCTCCTCGACCCCGCGCGCATCCAAGACGCGCTGATCGACACCCTCGTAGCGGCCGCAGAGAAGCCGCGCTCCCGGCCCGGAGGCCAGTTCGCGAACACGCTCCTGCGTCAGGAGGCGTCCGCGCGGACTGAGATACAATAGCGGTCCCGGACTGGCCGAACTCGCCTCGATCGCATCGTCCACAACATCGGAGCGCATGACCATGCCTGCACCCCCGCCATAGGGCGTGTCATCCACGGTGCGGTGCTTATCGCGCGCGAAGTCGCGAATGTCCAGCACTTCCAGATTCCAGCGCCCTTCTTCCAGAGCCTTGCCCGCAAGGCTGATCCCGAGCGGCCCCGGAAAGCTTTCCGGAAAAAGCGTCAGGACTGTCGCCATCCAGGGAACTGTCGGTTCCACCTCCGCAGCGCTCATATCCGCCTCGCTCCTTTACCCGCAAGACCGCCCTTCAAGGAGCGTCCTACGGGACCACCGGGGGCCCACCGGGCCTCGGAAGGCCGGTGTTATGCCTTTTCGCGCCCTCTTCGTCCAGCCCAATTATCGGCCCCGTCCCATGACGGTGCAAAATCTCAGGTTTCCTCCGGCAGGTCGACCACCAGACGCCCCAACGCGATATCCACCGTCGGCACCACGGCCTGCGTGAAGGGGATGAAGCGGCTACGTTCACCGGGTTCTCCCACCTCCAGCAGATCGCCTGCCCCAAAGTTCTGCACCGACAGAACCTGCCCCAGCACCTGTCCTTCGCCGTCTTCCACCGCCAGCCCCAAGAGGTCGTCGTGATAGAAGACCTCCTCTTCGGCGGGCTCTGGCAGACTGTTGCGGGGCACGTAGAGCTCCAAGCCCTTCAGCGCCTCAGCCGCCTCGCGAGTCTCCACGCCGGACAAGGCCAACAACGCATTACCCTTTTGGAGTCCCTTGAGCGTTGCCTGCCAGGAGCGCACTCCGGCGGCATCGCCCAGAGGTCCATAGGCGGTCAGCGCCTCGGGCGTCTCGGTGAAGGGTTTTACCTTCACCAAACCGCGCACCCCGTGCACGGCGACGATGACGCCCAGGCAGACCCGCTTGTCGGCGCTATTTTCCGGCGCAGCCATACCCGGCACCTCGACCCGCTAAAGAGTCCTCGACCCTCAGGCCTTGGTTTCTTCCTCGGCGGGCGCCTCGGCAGCAGCTTCTTCAGCCGGGGCCTCCTCGGTGGGAGCTTCGGCAGCAGCTTCTTCAGCCGGGGCCTCCTCGGCGGGAGCTTCGGCAGCGGCGGCGGCGGCCTGCTTGGCCTCTTCTTCAGCAGCCTGCTTGGCTTCCTCGGCGGCCTTCTTGGTCTCCTCGCGCTCGGCGAGGCGCTCCAGGGTCTTGGCGCTGGCTTGGCTCTTCAAGGTCTGCTGTGGAATCTTACGCTCGAACATGCCCTTGGTGGAAAGGAAGCGGGCCACCCGGTCGGTCGGCTGTGCACCGACGCCCAGCCAATAGGTGATGCGCTCTTCCTTCATCACCACGCGCTCGGCGTGATCCTTGGCCAGCATCGGGTTGTAGCTGCCGACGCGCTCAATGAAGCGGCCATCGCGCGGAGAGCGCGAGTCGGCCACGACGATGTGGTAGAAGGGGCGCTTCTTGGCGCCGCCGCGAGCGAGGCGAATCTTGAGAGACATGGTTGTTCCTTTCGTTGACGTTCTAAGTCGTTTCAGTTTGTAAAAAAGTGGTTCTTGTCTTCTGGTCGCGTGTTTCTGCTGTCGTCATTCGGGCGCTTACCAGGTCCCAGGGCTAAAAGCCCGGGAAGCCGCCGCCTTTCGGCCCCTTGCCCGGCATCATTCCCGGCAGTCCGTGGCGCATCATTCCCTTTTTGCCCATCTTCTTGACCTGTTTCATCATGCGCGCGGCTTCCTGGTGCTGCTTCATCAGCTTGTTGACTTCCTGCACCGTGGCGCCCGCGCCCTTTGAAATGCGCACCTTGCGGCTCGCCTTGATGATCTCGGGGCGGCGGCGCTCCTCCTTGGTCATCGAGGAGAGGATCGCCAACTGCCGCTTGATCATGGAATCGTCGATCTTGGCGTCCTTCATCTGGTTCTTGATCTTGCCGACGCCCGGCAACATCCCCATCAGCCCGGACAGCCCGCCCATCTTCAGCAACTGCTTGAGCTGGCTGGCCAGATCGTCCAAGTCGAACTTGCCCGACTGCATCTTCTTGGCGAGCTTCTCGGCCTCGTCCTGTTCGATGGTCTCGGCAGCCTTCTCGACCAGCGAGACCACGTCGCCCATGCCCAGGATACGCCCCGCGATACGGTCGGCGTGGAAGGTCTCCAGCTTGTCGATCTGCTCGCCGGTACCCAACAGCTTGATCGGGCAGCCCGTCACCGCACGCATCGAGAGCGCCGCGCCGCCGCGCGCATCGCCGTCGACCCGCGTCAGCACGATGCCCGACAGCCCGACCTTGTCCTTGAAGGCCGTGGCCACGTTGACTGCGTCCTGGCCGGTCATCGCGTCGGCGACCAGCAGCGTCTCCGATGGCTTGGTCGCGTCGCGCACCGCCGCAACCTCGGCCATCAGCGCCTCGTCGATTGCCAGACGCCCGGCGGTGTCCAGCATCACCACGTCGTAGCCTTCCAGCGCGCCGGTCTGCAGCGCCCGCTTGGCGATCTTCACCGGCGTCTCGCCCGGCACGATCGGCAAGGTCGCGATGCCAGCCTGGATGCCCAGCAGCGCAAGCTGTTCCTGGGCGGCCGGACGGCGCACGTCGAGGGAGGCCATCAGGACCTTCTTCTTCTCGCGCTCGGCAAGGCGTTTGGCGATCTTGGCCGTGGTCGTGGTTTTACCTGAACCCTGGAGGCCCACCATCAGGATCGGCGCTGGCGGCGTCACGTTCAGGTTGAGGCCCAGGCCGCGCAGTTCGAAGGGCTGTCCGGCCTGCGCGCCCTCATCCTCCGCCACACCGCCCAGCATGGCGACCAGTTCGTCGTGGACGATCTTGACGACCTGCTGACCCGGCGTGACCGAGCGCAAGACTTCCTGGCCGACCGCCTTTTCCTTGACGGCGGCGACGAAGTCCTTGACCACCGGCAGCGCCACGTCGGCCTCCAGCAGCGCCACACGCACTTCGCGCAGCGCGACGGAGACGTCTTCCTCGCTCAGCGCGCCACGGCGCGTCAGGCGATCGAAGACTCCGCTCAGGCGTTCTTGCAGGCTCTCGAACATCACAACTCCCGGGCGACCCTCGGGCCGCTTCAAATCCTCATCTAAACCCAGGGACCAACGCAAACGCGGTTTCGCACCAGTGTGCGAAACTCCCCAGGGACCAACGCAAACGCGGTTTCGCACCAGTGTGCGAAACTCCCCAGGGACCAACGCAAAAGCGGTTTCGCACCAGTGTGCGAAACTCGCAGGCTGGTGGGGCTCCTTGGAACCGCAAAGACGAATGGTCCTGACGGTGATTGGCGCGGAACTTACGCGCGGGAGACCGGCAGGTCAAGAGGGCGGCTGGAGAGGCTGGTGCGCGCCTGAAAGGGCCGCACCGCGCCGATAGCACAGGGCCCACCACGCGGTTACAAAATAATACCCTATTGTTCACCATTTTTCCTGGTTGATCGACTATTTCCCTATCTTACTTGTTGAAAAGAAAAGGAACAGTGGATCACCATGCGTCTAACCGACCCCTCCCGGGTTGCGCGCCTGCGGCCAGAAGAGCAGATCGGACTCTTCGCCGAGGAGCAGCAACGCCTCTCCCCCATCAGTCCCTCCCAGATCGGCTTTCTGGAAGCGGGCGGCAAAAGCAAATTCGAACCCATGAGTCCGGCCGATCTCGGCTTCCGCATGACCGGCGCCGCACTCGATAGCGCCAAGCGCGCCGTGCGTGGCGAACAGGGCGGCAGCCAGGCCATGCAGCGCGCCTTTGAAGACAGCGGCTTCTCCTTCCAACCGGAAGCCGACGCTGGCGTCAGCGTGGCCTTTGACCCCGCGCGCGTCCAGGGCCGCAACACGACCGGCCCGCGCCCAACCTCCAACCCGGTCCGCCTCACGCCCCTAACCCAAGAGGCGCCCCAGACGACGGAAGCCGCGCCGGTTCAGGAGGCAAACGCCGCTCCGGGCGAAAAGCCTGGAGACAATCGCATTATCTGGCCCGAACTTGGGCCCAACTTTTTCGGCGGCGGAGGATTCAGTCGTCCCCGACCGACCCCTCAAAAGCCCGCGGCCCGACCGCCCATTCCTGTGCCAAACCCGACCCCCGAAGAGGCTCCCGGCACCCAGATGCCCAGCCAATCCGAGGACGGAGAAGCACCGGACGGCGATTCAACCGAGGAACACCGCCGACGTATGAAGGAAAGGGCGGAACAGAATGAAGCGGAGGAAAAGGAACTTCAGGAAGAGTTTGGAAATATGGAGCCCGGGGAGCGTAGCGAGGAGTGTGCAAGACGAAAGGAAATGTACGACGCCCGATGTAGGAGAAATAAATCCCAGCAGCGCAGAGATGAGTGCTTAGCAAGGGTGGAGCACCGATTAGGAGCCTGTGTGCGTGGATTTCCAAATGTTCCCAGTATGGAAGGCTACTTCGATGAGTAACAACACTAGAAGATCCAACAAAATCAATCTGGATTGCTTTGTTCGGACCCGATCTGGGCGCCGCCTTTCATTCCAATACGAAACTAGTCTGCCAGAAATGCTCCCAAATGGCATGTATCGTTGCAAAGTCCGCTGCCACCGACTCTTTGGCAACTTCATTTATCCTAGTGATTATGAAACAGCAGAGGGCGCACTTGCCCTGGCCGCGGCGGGGTTGCGCGCTTGCCTACGCGCCCGCGCTTCCACTCTGGAAGACGCCGAGGGACAGCGCATTGAGCCACCGCACCCCTGCGACTACGACCCTACCTACATCTGCTTTGATGACCTACCGCCCGAAGAGCAGGCGGAAATCGACCAGGAGCTAGAAACCTTCTTCGACGACCTAGACCGGGAGTGGGAAGAGACCCGCCCACAGAGAGAAAAGAAGCCCGAGGAATGACCCGCGTGCAAATCACTGGCTTCACCGTTAGCGAGAATGGCGAACGTGCGCCGTTTCATCTGGTCATTGGGGAACCACAGGCGTATCCGGAAGAAGATCGTCGCGCCGGGCTCTGGGGTGCGTCGCTGGAATGCACGCTCACGCCGCCAGACTTCGATGTTGTCAGCGAGTGGCCCGACCACACTGTTGCCGTTGCCATCCAAATCGTCCTGGAACGCCTTGAAGACGAGAGGATGACGCTGGAGGACGACGAAGGCATGGCGATCACCCTACCCACACCTGAGAGCATTTTCCCGAAGTTCGTCGATTGATAGCAAGACGCAATACTGGAACTCCAAGGGTTAATGGAACCGGATAATGACAACCAGACTCGAGTTCAAAGGCAATTTGGTAGGGCGGGATAATGGCCGTTCCCCCTTAACCATCACGACGGGTGAACCTTTCGAGATCGATGCTGAACGGTTTGGCTGTGACCTTCTTTGCTCGCCTCTAATGACAAAACTCTATCTCGTCGAAGGCGACTGTGCAGAGGAGGCTGTGGCAGCAGCAGTTCTCTGTGCTCAATCCTTCCTCAAAGGCATTGGGCGGCCTTTTGTTGACGCTTTGGGGCAGCAGATTGAACTCCCGTCTCCCAGAGACTTCGACCCAACTTTCCCAAGAGAAGAACCGGTCGGTCTGGACGAGGTCATCGAGGACGAATGAAAATTACTGGCTTCACCTTGGATGAGACTGGCGAACGCAATAGCTTTTGCTTTGTATTGCGGCAGCCGGACGCTGAGGACGGAGTCAGCGCTTATGGTTTGATTGACTGTCAGCCTTACACGGGGGAAATCCCGATGCGCGTTATTGGGACGAGCAACGCACACAGGCTAGCACTGGCCTGTTGCTTCCTGCGTGAGGTCTTGCGGGGCAAAACGCTCTTTGATGAAGCGGGAGAACGCTTCCCGTTGCCAAAACCACAGGACTTCGAACCCGATTGGCCCTCCGAGGAGGAGGTGGCCGAACTGGTCGTGAAAACGAACGACTTTGGGCGTGGCCTTTGACGTCCGAAGAGCAGGCGGAAATCGACCAGGAGCTAGAAACCTTCTTCGACGACCTGGGCCGGGAGTGGGAAGAGACCCGCCCACAGAGAAAAAAGAAGCCCGAGGAATGACCCACATGCGGATCACTGGCCTGACCGTTAGCGAGAATGGCGAACGTGCGCCACGACCACGGTCGGTGACAAATTCAGACAAATTTGTTCTTTATTTGTTCTCTATATAAAGGTGACCCTATTCGAACTGTATGAAGCGCAGCGGAATAGGAGGATCAACCCTTGGCAGAAGAGGAGCACAGGCTGCATCGGCATATCACCCGGGGTGAGCATATCACCGGGCCGAACCCGGAGTTGGACACGGCCCTGGAGGCCAAGGGCAGCTACGTCGCCTTCAACGGCGAGATAACGCCGTTTCACTTCTGGATGTCGGAGCCCTACCCCTACCAGCACCCCGGCTACCCCGATAGCGGCACCGAGGAGGGTCGAGCGGCAATCCGCGCCCGCCACAGTGAGTTCGTGGACAGGGAAGTCAACGCCCTATGGGACTCACGAAAGAAAAACACCGAAGACGCCCAAAAAGCGATGAGCGGCAAACGCCCGGCAACGGAGCCGAAGCAATGACCGAACAGCAAGGCGATCCGAAAAAACTGGTCGATATCAGGGACAAATTGCAAGGCCCCAATCCGGCGCTCGAGGCAGCCCATGAGGCTAAAGGCAGTTATGTGCTCTCCGACGGGACGAAGCTACCCTTTCATCTTTGGGTATCCGATATCTTTCCCCATCAGCAAGAAGATGACGACTTTCACCAGTTCGCCTGCGAGCTCTTTTGCCTGCCCAAATTCAAATACCGCATGGGAATGGCCTGTCATGATTTGCCGGATGCCTTGCGACAGGCCTGCGACTTTCTAGAGAGCATGCATCGCGGCGAGGCCGCCATATTCCTTGACGAACAAGGTCGCCGCATGGAATGGCCGCGCGCCGCCGGGGCAGACCCCAGAATTACGACAAAGGCAGAAGATGAGATTTATGACGATGGATTAGACCCGGGCGATGAGCCCAACCGAGTTTTAGTCTCCTATGACGTTGTTGCCAGACGACGTATAGATAGGGAAGTGCTGGACTGCCCAATCAAGATGTCGCGCCAACGGTTTCGGGAGGCGCCCGGAGAATATGTCGTAAAGGTTCGCTGTCCGGCAGTATTGCGGCACTCTGTGTCCTATCGCCGCTCCACGGAAGCTGCGGCGCTTGCGGACTGCCATATGTTGGTTCTCGCCTGGATTAGAAGCCACAAGTTGGACCTCGAACAGCACAATGGAGACCCATTCGACCTGCCGAGGCCCAAAACCTTTGAGGTCGACTATCCGAACCTCAGCACCGAAGAGGGTCGCGTAGCTGCTCATGCAAGAGTCTGTGATTCGACTAACTTTGAGATGGAGGATCGCTCTAATTTTGAACGCCGCTATTCGGGTAGAATTGCGGAGGAATAACCAAGCCCGTTCCCAAACAGACTTCCGAGCAACGCTTTCCCCCTGGCCGGAAATGGGATCGTTATAGTCGTCCGCAGAATGCACCCGCAAGCCACGGTGTCGAAGACACGGGGATTTACTCAGTCGGGGCTTCGGCACTATATAGGCGACCATGACAGGCCGTCCTTTCATCAAAATGCACGGCCTGGGCAATGACTTCGTCATCATCGATGCCCGCAAGGAGCCTTTCGAGCCGACGCCCGCCCAGGCACGCGCCATCGCCGACCGCCATCGCGGCGTGGGCTGTGACCAGCTGATCGTGCTGGAGCCGCCGCGCGACCGGGCGGCGGACCTCTATATGCGCATCCTGAACGCCGACGCCTCGCCTTCGGGCGCCTGCGGCAACGCCACGCGCTGCGTCGGCCTGCTGCTGGCCCGCGAGACCGGGCGACCCGACAGCGTTATCGAAACCGATGCGGGCCTGCTGCGCGCCGAGGCCGCCTCGCCCGAGCGGGTGACCGTGGACATGGGTCCGGCGCGGCTGGGCTGGCGCGACATTCCGCTGGCCGAGGAACGCGACACCCTGAACCTGGGCATCGCCGAGGGGCCGCTGTCCGACCCGGTCGGCGTCAGCATGGGCAACCCCCACGCGGTCTTCATCGTCGAGGACGGCATCGAGACCCTGCCCATCACCGTGGTCGGGCCGAAACTGGAAATTCATCCGCTGTTCCCCGAGCGCGCCAACATCGGCGTGATGCAAGCCGTGGGTCCGGATCGCCTGCGCCTGAGAGTCTGGGAACGCGGGGCGGGCCTGACGCTGGCTTGCGGGTCGGGCGCTTGCGCAGCCATGGTCGCCGCCGTGCGGCGCGGCCTGACGGGCCGCCGCGCGACCCTGTTGCTGGACGGCGGCACGCTGGAGATGGAGTGGCGCGAGGCCGACGGCCATGTGCTGATGACCGGCCCGACGGCCACGGCCTTTGCAGGCACCCTTGATCCGGCGCTTCTGGCGGCTGACGACAAAGCCATCAAGGGGGCAGCCGAATAGGCCCATGACGTCGAACGCAGCAAAATCCTCGGGCGCAAATCCCACGCAAATCCTGACCTTCGGGTGCCGCCTTAACGCCTATGAGTCTGAGGTGATGCGTGGCCATGCGGAGGCCTCGGGCCTGGGCGATGCGGTCATCGTCAATACCTGCGCGGTGACGCTGGAGGCAGAACGGCAGGCGCGGCAGGCGATCCGCCGCGCGCGCCGCGAGAACCCGCAGGCGCAGATCATCGTCACCGGCTGCTCGGCCCAGATCGACCCGGCGCGCTATGCCGCCATGCCGGAGGTCGACCGGGTGCTGGGCAATCTGGAGAAGCTGGAGCCGGATGCCTTCGGCCCGCAAGCGACCGAGCCGCTGCTGGTCAGCGACATCATGCAGGCGCGCGAAACCGCGAGCCACCTGATCGAGGGCTTCGAGGGCCACACCCGCGCCTTCATCCAGGTGCAGCAGGGCTGCGACCACCGCTGCACCTTCTGCATCATCCCCTTTGGGCGCGGCAACAACCGCTCGGTGCCGATGGGCGAGATCGTGCGGCAGATTCAGCTGCTGGTGGAAAACGGCGTGGCCGAAGTGGTTTTCACCGGCGTCGACATCACCGGCTACGGCCAGGACCTGCCGGGCCAGCCGACACTCGGCCAGCTCTGCCGTCGCCTGTTGGCCAACGTACCGGACCTTAAACGCCTGCGGCTCTCCTCGGTCGATCCGGTCGAGTTGGACACGGATATCCTGCGCCTTCTGGCGGAAGAGCCGCGCTTCATGCCGCATCTCCACCTGTCGCTGCAGGCGGGCGATGACATGATCCTGAAGCGCATGAAGCGCCGCCATCTGGCGCGCGACGTGGAGCGGGTCTGCGCCGAGGCGCGCGCGGCGCGGCCCGACGTGGTTTTCGGCGCCGACATCATCGCCGGTTTCCCAACTGAAACCGAGGCGATGTTCGCCAATTCGCTGCGCATCGTGGAGGCCTGCGACGTGACCTGGCTGCACGTCTTCCCCTATTCCGAGCGCCCCGGCACACCCGCCGCGCGCATGCCTCAGGTGGCCAAGCCGCTGCGCAAGGAGCGGGCCATGCGCTTGCGCGAACTGGGCGAGCGTCAGGTGAAGCGCTTCCTCGACAGCCGCATCGGCAGCGAGGCCAGCGTGCTGATCGAAAAGGACGGTCTGGGGCGCAGCGAACACTTCGCGCCGGTTGCGATGACCGGCCCTCTGGGCAAAAGGGTCGGCGGCATCGTTGCGGCCCGCATCACCGCCCGCAATGGACAGCAACTTGAAGGGAAAGCCGCGTGAGCGAAGTGGGGGCCGAGAAGAAGGGCGGATGGTTTTCAAGGCTGACGTCGGGACTGAAGCGATCCTCCAGCAAGCTGGGCGACGGCATCACCGGCATTTTCACCAAACGCAAGCTCGATGACGACGCGCTGGAGCAGCTTGAAGAGCTGTTGATCCAAGGCGATCTGGGCGTGGCGACCGCCGCCAAGGTAACGGCGGAGTTGGCCCGCACCCGCTTCGACAAGGAAGTGAGCCCGGAGGAGGTACGCAGCGCCCTGGCCGAGCAGATCGCCGGAATTCTGGAGCCGGTCGCCCGCCCTCTGGTTCCCGACCCCACCCACAAGCCGCACGTCGTGCTGGTGGTCGGCGTCAACGGCTCGGGCAAAACCACGACCATCGGCAAGCTGGCAACGCTCTACCGCAAGGACGGCAAGCGCGTGATCCTGGCGGCGGGGGACACATTCCGCGCCGCGGCGGTCGAGCAACTGCAAATCTGGGGTCAACGGACCGGCTGTCCGGTCGTGGCGCGCCAGACCGGCGCCGACGCCGCAGGCTTGGCATTCGATGCCCTGAAACAGGCGAGAGAAGAGGCCGCAGACCTGTTGCTGATCGACACGGCCGGTCGGCTCCACAACAAGACAGACCTGATGGCCGAGTTGCAGAAGGTGATCCGTGTCCTGCGGAAGATCGACGAGAGCGCGCCGCACGAGGTGTTGCTGGTGTTGGACGCCACCACAGGGCAAAACGCGCTGCAGCAGGTTGCGACCTTCAAGGAACTGGTGGAGGTCAGCGGCCTTGTGGTGACCAAGCTGGACGGCAGCGCCCGCGGCGGCGTCCTGGTCGCATTGGCCGAGAAATTCGCGTTGCCGGTCCACGCCGTGGGTGTTGGTGAGAGCGCTGAAGACCTGCGGCCCTTCGAGGCGCGCGCCTTTGCCCGCGCACTCCTCGGCTTGCCCGCCTGAACGGCGCGAGCGCCCTGGCGATGAGTGAATCAAGCATCGATCTCACGACAATCTACCTTTTGGTGCTGTTGGCGGCGGTCATGCACGCCACCTGGAACGCCATCGTGAAATCCGGCGGCGACAAACTGGTTGTCCAGGCGCTGGTCATCTTCTCCCATGCACCCTTCGTGGCCCTGGCTTTACCGTTCCTGCCAGTCCCGCCGTGGGAATCCTTCGGCTTCATCGCCGCATCGACCGCGATCCACAGCATTTACTACTGGGCGCTGATCAACGCCTACAAGCTGGGCGACCTCAGTCAGGTCTACCCCATCGCGCGCGGCTCCGCGCCGCTGTTGGTGGCGGTCGGCGGTTTCCTGCTGGTCGGCGAGAGTCTGAGCCCGTTGGAGATGGTGGGGCTGTTCATCCTGTCCATCGGTCTCATTTCCCTGGCCTGGCGTTTCGGCGATCCTCTGGCCGGGGATCGGCGGCCGGTCTATCTGGCCTTGCTGACGGGGCTCACCATCGGCGGATACTCCCTGGTCGACGGCATGGGCGGACGCAGCGCGGAAACCGCGATCAGCTATATTGCCTGGCTTTTCGCATTGGAGCACTTTCCCTTGACGCTCTATGCGCTGCACCGACGCAAGTGGAAGCTCTCGGCCTTCCGCCCCTATTGGAAGCGCGGACTTTTTGGCGGCATCATCTCTGGCTTGGCCTACGGCATCGTCATCTGGGCGATGAGCGTGGCCCCCATGGCTCATGTGGTGGCGCTCCGGGAAACCTCGGTCGTCATCGCCGCAGGGATCGGCGCGCTTCTGCTGGGCGAGGGCTTTGGCCCACGGCGGATGGCGGCTGCCCTGCTGGTAGCCGTTGGCGCGGTCTTGCTGCGGGTGGCGGGCTCTCTCTAAGCCGTTACCGACCGCGCCTAATTTTTAAGGTATAATTCAACCGAGAGGGAACCGGAGACCGGAGGCGCGGCGCCCATGCGGATCTTACGGACTTTTGGACTGGCTTGCTTATTGCTCCTGGTTGATCCGGGCAGCCCTCTCTCGGCCGAGGCCTACGACCCCATACTCAGCGGCAAGGTTACCGGCGTCGTCGACGCCAACACGCTCCAGTTCGCCGAGCGGCGGGTACAGCTTGCCGGCGTCCTGCCACCAACCCGCGGGCGGCCAGAGCACGGGCAGGCGCAAGACCTGCTGCACAGTTTGACGCAAGGTGAATACGTCTGGTGCCTGCTAATTCAGGAGGAGCGCCCGGAGCCGCTTCGCGGTTTCTGCTACGTGCGCGGCGGCCTCGACCTTGCAGACGTACTTGTCAGGCGCGGGTTGGGACGTGACTGCCCACGCTTTTCGGGCGGACGTTACTATCTGATGGAAACCAAGAGCGCGCGGCGCTCCATGAACATGCCGGACGGTTGTTTCTGATCGGCTCATTCAAGACAAAGGCGGGGGCAGCTATGAAGGTTTCTGCTCGCGCTTCAGGCTCCATTTGACGACGCTCTTCTTCCCAGAGATCGGCGCCCGGATCACGATCTGCTCACATTGCCGGGGTGGGCCTTCACCCGAACCGCTGTAAAGACTCGGCTCCAAAGTCAACTCTCCGCCCGTCTGCCGAAACCGCCAACCACCACCGCGTTTCAGGCGGAGCAATACGTTACCCCCCTGCAACTGAGTCGCGGCCACGTCGGGGTGCAGATGAAAGCGCAAGACGGCAGTATCGGCGTTCGGGCGGCTTTGCCGCCCGGGCAACGCGGCCACACGATCTTCGCCGCGCAGGTCATCGCCTCCAGACGCAAGAAAAAGCCGCCGCTGGTGCAAAAGACCCAGGCGCTTGGCGTAACCGTCATGACTCATTTCGAGCCAGACATTTCCTTCGGACTCCTCGCGACGGCAGCTCACGTCGCCGGGCCGGTGACCCAAGCCCCCACCCGACAGAACAACACTGGAGTTTATGTCGTTGACCGAAAGGGTCGAATGGGCGGCGGTCCCGCGCAGCAGTTGGTTCAGATCGGTATGGTTGGCATGGCCGCCGCAATTCACAATCAAATGCTCGCGCCCGACGCTCATCTCGAAGGAAAGCGTGCCGGCGTGCGCTTGCTCGTCGAAGCCCGGCGGCGGCGGTGCGGCACCATCAACCAGCAGAAGACTACGGCCCGATTGCAAGCGATGGAATCCTGCCTGTGGCGCGGCTCTGGCATTGGATCGACCCGCCGAGGCGGCCGACCTGCCCCGCATTGCCGAGCGCTGGAGCAGGAGATCGATGTACCAGGATTCCTCTTCGCGGCTGCCATTGAAAAGAGCCAGCGTCCCATCACCGTGGCGCAGGGATTTCAGGAGTGGCGCAACACGCAACATCGCCTGCTCCAGTTCCTCAGGCGCAGGCTCCTCCGCCGCGGAATAAAGCGCCCTGAGGTCAATAAGATCACGCAACATCCCGGCTAAACGGGACGGGCAGCGCTCTATCTGTCCGCCATCGTCGGATATCTGCCGGCGCAGCTCACGCAACAGCAAAGTTTCGCCCCGCACCCGCAAAGCCTTGCCCCCCGGTAGGCAAAAAGCCGCGAACAATAGCGCTTTTATCGCCGCCAGCAGATCAACGCCGACCAGTCCGGCGGGTAGCTGCCGCTGCAGGCAGCGCGCTTGGCGGCCCAAAGACTCGATCAGCGCACTCTGCAAGGCCGGTTCCGCAGTTGCGGCAAAGTATTCGTACTGCGTCAGGCAGGCGAGAATGCGCCGGGCCAGAACCGAAGGTTCCCAAGCAGGCGCGCTCCAAAGTTCGCCGTAACGCTCCAACCAGTCCCGGGTCAGGTCACGCGCCAGCCGTCGAGCCCCGTCGCCACCCGCTGATCGCAGGTCGCGCAGCCAGGAAAAGCCATGCAGCGCGGCCAGCCACGCGTCGCTTGCGCCGGCAGGCTCCCAAAGGGGTTCAGGTAAATCGATCGTGCGACCCGCGAAACGAAACTGCCCTTGCAACAGATCGCGTCCGCGCGCCGCCTCACCGGGCCAGCTATCGCCAGGCTGTAAAACCAACGCGGTACCGCGACAGGCCGGCAGGGGCATTTGAGGCAGAGGTAAGCGGCAGCGAAGGCGCTCCAGCGCATAGCGTAGACGCATCAAACGATGCGACAACGGTAGAGAGCGCCGCCTCTCAATCATCGAGCGCTTCTTGTCGGGGGTTTCGTGCGTACCCGCTGTGGGATCGATGGAGGCCACCGCTTGCCTCGAGTCTAGCTCTGGCGGCCCGTGACGGCCCCCCGCAAAGCGGCGATGTTGCCTGCATAGGCTTCGGGTCCACCCTGAAATGTCGCCGTGCCTGCCACTAGCACGTCAGCGCCGGCAGCGATGGCTTGAGCGGCGGTTTCCCGATTGATCCCGCCATCGACCTGCAAGTCTATCGTCCGCCCGCTGTCGTCTATCAGAGCCCTCAAGGTGCGCAGCTTATCCAGTGCGCCGGGAATAAACTTCTGCCCGCCGAAACCCGGATTGACGCTCATCACCAAAACCAAGTCCACGAGGTCGAGCAGCGGCTCCACGGCCGCCGCGGGCGTTCCGGGATTGAGCGACAGTCCCGCTTTCTTACCCAGCGAGCGGATAAGTTGCAGCGTCCGATGGACATGCGGCCCGGCCTCTGGGTGCACGGTGATGATGTCGGCGCCTGCTTTGGCGAAGGCTTCGATGTAAGGATCGACCGGCGAGATCATCAGATGAACGTCAAACACCTTGGTCGAATGGGCACGCAACGCTTCAACGACGCTAGGACCGATGGTTATGTTCGGCACGAAATGCCCGTCCATCACATCGACATGAACGTAGTCGGCACCGGCAGCATCGATCGCGCGGACCTCTTCGCCAAGCTTGGCGAAATCGGCGGAAAGGATCGAAGGGGCGATACGGACCGGCTGCTGCATGATCTTGTTCCTAACAACTTGGTTCGATGACGGCAAGGCCGCGGGTTGGAATGATCAATACCCGATTGTCAACGCACCCGGACGGCGTGGGTCGGACGCACCGGTGATACCGTCCTCGGTAACCATGATGGACTGCGTCGATCCCATCGTCGGCTTGACGACCACATCATGGCCGCGCGCGCGCAAAAGCGCCATGGTGTCGGGGGACAGACCTGGCTCCACCCGCAGTTCGTCCGGCCACCACTGATGGTGTACGCGCGGTGCGGCCGTCGCCTCGGCGATGTTCATCTCGTGATCGATCACATTGAGCAGGACTTGCAGGGTTGTGGTGATGATACGGCTGCCCCCCGGACTGCCCGTCGCCAACCAGGGCAGCCCATCCCTGAAGACCAAAGTCGGCGTCATCGAAGACAACGGTCGTTTTCCGGGTTCTATGGCGTTGGCTTCACCGCCAAGCAGCCCATAGGCGTTGGGTATGCCCGGTTTGGCGGAAAAATCATCCATCTCGTTGTTGAGCAGTATGCCGGTGCCTTCAACCATGATGCCGCTGCCGTAACTGAAATTGATCGTGTAGGTGTTGGAGACAAGGTTGCCCGCCCTGTCCATTACCGAGTAATGGGTTGTCTCGTTGCTTTCGTATGGCAAGGGATTGCCAGGCAACACCTCCTCGGAAGGCCGCGCTCTAAAGCTGTCGATGGTCTCGCGCAGCGACTCCGCATAGGTTTTCGAGATAAGACCAGCCACCGGCACATCGCTATAGTCCGGATCCCCCAAGTACTTGCTGCGGTCGGCGTAGGCCAGCCGCATTGCTTCGGCCATAAGGTGAATTGTCAGCGCTGAATTGCTGCCCAGTTCGCCAATCGGGTACCCTTCCAGAATGTTCAGCATCTGCACAAGATGAACGCCGCCCGACGAAGGCGGTGGCATGGAGGCGATCTCGTAGCCCCGATAGGTACCGCGCACAGGGTCACGGAAAACGGCCTTGTAGGCGCGCAGATCCGCGGGCGTGATCAGGCCGCCGTGACGTTCCATTTCAGCCGTGATCAGCCGGGCAACTTCGCCGCCATAAAAGGCCTCAGGCCCCTGCTCGGCGATCAGGCTTAAACTATGGGCAAGGTCGCTCTGGATCAGGCGGTCTCCGGGCTCGTAGGGCCTGCCATCTGCCTTGAAGAAGACCTTCGCGGCCGCTGGAAATTGCTGCAGCCGCTCGGCAGACTGCTTCAAGGAATCCGATAAATCCTGGCTGACCAGGATGCCTTCCGCAGCGAGGCGGATGGCGGGCGTCATGACTTGAGCAAGACTCATCGTGCCGTAGCGTTCCAGTACCGCCGCCATGCCAGCCACCGTACCCGGGATACCTGCCGACTGATGGCTGAACCGGGAGCGCTTCTCGTCCACTTCACCTTCGGCATCCAGAAACAGGTCGCGCGTGGCCGCCGCCGGCGCCATTTCTCGATAATCCAGCGCTACGGTTTCGCCCGTTCCGGCATGATGGATCATCATAAAACCGCCGCCGCCTAGGTTTCCCGCCCGTGGCAGCGTCACTGCCAAAGCGAACCCGACCGCGACGGCAGCATCGACGGCATTGCCGCCATCACGCAATATCTGACGCCCGACCTCGCTGGCCAGGGCTTCTTGCGTCGCCACCATGCCGTTGGCGGCCAGGACCGGGTGGAAACGATCGAGATAGGACAGGATGGCCTGGCCTTGCGCGCCCGCAACGGATGGAAAAGTTACGAGGAACAGCAAAAGAGCTACTGTGATGCGCCTAACCATGCCTACCTCCGGAATATCAGATCAGTCGAGGCGATAGCATGGCAGTCGCTTGCCAAGGGGCGCAACCCTGCCGCCCTTCGTGCTAGCATTTCGTTCAAAGTCGGCGACGAACCACGTGATCCAGGACCAGAAATGAACGAGAACGATGTTGATAACAAGCTTGCCGCAATGGCCCCTGGACATCGCCTGGCGCGCGGTGTCGGACGAGCGCTCACTGACCTGGGGTGGTCCTGCTTGTTCGAAGTCGTTTTAAAAACCGGACGCCGGGTGGATATCATGGCCCTGGACGAAAAAGGCCGCATTGCCGTTGTCGAAATCAAATCCTCGCTCGCAGACTTCCGAAGCGACGGAAAATGGCAGGAATATCTTGAGTTTTGCGACCTGTTCTTTTTCGCGGTACCCGAGGATTTCCCCCGCGATGTCCTGCCCGATGAACCGGGTCTAATCATCGCCGACCGCTACACAGCAGCCGTCATTCGCGAGGCGCCGGAAACTTCCCTGGCGCCCGCTCGCCGCAAAGCGCTCACTTTGCGTTTTGCGCGCACTGCCGGGCAACGTCTGTTGCAGGCCCTCGATCCGCGCGGCGGGATTTGATCGGGCTGATGTGTTCAAGGGGCTTGTCTTGAATGCCTACCCACCCCCACATGAGGGGAGCTAGTAAAGCCCGATGAGGATCGTTTAAATGCCCCTAAAACCCACCCCGATGCCTGCTCTCTTTGTCTCGCATGGCTCACCAATGCTGGCCGTGGAGAAAGACGCCCCCGGCCACCGCTTCCTGGAGGGTCTTGCTGCATCGCTGCCCCGGCCCGAGGGTATTCTTGTCATCTCAGCCCACTGGGAAACCGACAAAGCCGCCGTCAGCCTGGCGACGGCACCCGACACGATTCACGATTTTTATGGCTTTCCGCGGCAGCTTTACGAATTGACTTATCCGGCTGCAGGTTCCCCTTCCTTGGCCCAGCGAACCGCAGACTTGCTCAAGGCGGGCGGTCTTCCGACAACGCCGGACGAAAGCCGCGGGCTCGACCACGGCGCCTGGGTACCACTGCTTCTGGCCTATCCGGAAGCCAATATCCCGGTAACTCAGCTATCGGTTCAAACCCACAAGGGCCCCGCCCACCACCGTGCATTGGGCCGTCTCCTGGCGCCGCTGCGCGACGAAGGCATTCTGATTCTCGGTTCAGGTAGTCTGACCCACGACCTCCGCAGCTTTCGCGGCCAAGCCCCCGATGCACCGGTACCCGCTTGGGTTTCCGATTTCGCCGACTGGATGGCCGAACGGGTAACATCAGGCGACAACGATGCAATCGAGGACTACCGCGAGAAAGCTCCGCATGCCGCTCGCAATCACCCGACCGAAGAGCACCTTCTGCCGCTTCATGTCGCTTTGGGCGCCGGAGAAGGCCCAACGGGAAAAACGCACGGAGAAGTCCTGCATCGTTCCTATGACCGGGCCATTCTGGCCCTGGATGCCTACGCCTTCGGGTAATCGTGCTTTGTGCCCGGCATCTCGGAAGAATGAACCTGGATGTAATGCCGGGCAGTCCCCTCCAGCGCCAGGGCCGTCAGCGTTCCGCTATAGACCGCACCGGTATCGATCCCAATGCGGTTTGGGCGCTCGACAGGCTCGTTGTCCGGTGTATGCCCATGGACGACGATGCTGCCAAAATTCTGTGAAGACTTGAGGAATGCATCCCGTACCCAAAGCATGTCTTCGCGGCGTTGTGCCGGCAGGCTGACTCCAGGCCGCAGTCCGGCATGAACAAAAAGAAAATCACCTTCTTCATGGGTGAGTTTGAGATTCTCCAGGAACACCAGATGGCTGCCCGGTATCCTGGCTCTTAGCTCCGAACGCAGTGTTTCCAGCGCACCCTCTGCCTCCAGCCCCGTTAAGTCCAAACCATAGCTGATCAGGGTTTGCTTGCCGCCGTTAAGTAGCCAAAGAAGCGCGCGCTCCTCGCTGCCGTTCAGGAACTGCAACAGCATCTCTTCGTGGTTGCCGAGCAGATAGGCCGCCTCAAACCCGGGTGGTGGGCCTGCGACCAGGTGATCCAGAACCGATGCGGAATCAGGGCCGCGATCTATGTAGTCACCCAGGTAAACAATGATTTTCGACGTGCTGGCCTTGCCGGAGGCGTCGGCAACGATCTTGCTCTCAAGAGATAGAAGCAGGTCCAGGCAGCCATGGCAGTCACCGATGGCATAGACCAAGCGACCGCTCGGTGCGGCCGCAAGGCCGGTCGCAAGATTTGGTCTGCCAGCTTGCGTCACTTGTCCCTCCCGTTGATGACGGGATGCACCCTAGCGCAAGATTAAAACGGCATTATGACGATAAAACGACGGTGCTGTGGTGACCACTTTTTCGGTAGTCCGAACTCAGTCGCGCGGCGCGTACTTCGCCAGGATCCGCTGCAACGTGCGTCGGTGCATGCGCAAGCGGCGTGCGGTTTCCGAAACGTTACGGCCGCAAAGTTCGTAGACCCGCTGGATATGTTCCCAACGAACACGGTCCGCGCTCATGGGGTTCTCGGGCGGCGGCGGCAGTCCCTCCTCGCCCGCCAGCAGCGTTGCTTCAACTTGATCGGCATCCGCTGGCTTCGGGAGATAATCGACAGCACCGACCTTCACGGCCGCCACGGCGGTCGCGATGTTGCCGTAACCTGTCAGCACCACAACGCGGGCATTCTCCCGCGCGTCGTGAAGGGCCTGGACCACATCGAGCCCGCTACCGTCCTGCAGCCGCAAATCAACAACTGCGAAAGCGGGGGGATGATACCTTGCAATGCGCACACCTTCCGACACGCTGGTCGCAATGCTCACGATAAAGCCGCGGCGCTCCATGGCCCTGGCAAGGCGCTGCGCGAACCGTTCATCATCGTCGCAGATCAACAGACTCCGTTCGACACCGGCCTGCGCTGTTTCGAAGGAAGTGGAAGCCTCAATGTGAAGGGCGGAACTATCTTCGTTCATCAATCATGATTCCCCGTAGCCATCTGGTCCGACTGTTCTAATGTGGCACGATCCCAGCGAATCTCAACTATCCCTCCCCCCTCGGGATGATTGCCGAAAAGCAGACGAGCACCTGTTCTGGCCAACAAGGCATGCGTGATAAAAATACCCAACCCCATGGGCTGGGAGGCTGTGTTTCGACGTTTCCGACCCTCGCCGACATACGGCTGGCCGAGCCGTTCCAGCACCGCCGGATTGAAGCCCGGTCCATCGTCATGGATGATCAGCACGACCGTCTCGGAATCCCAGCTGATTTCCACTTCGACAAGGCTTTCTGCGAATTGCAGGCCATTCTGAAGGAGCAAGCCGAGGCCTTGAAGCAGGACCGCCGTGCGTGGCACCTCGGGCTGATCGAGGTCCGTTTGCCCGGTCGGCGGATTACAAGCCACGAGTAACTTTTTTCCTTCCGACCGGTAGGGTGTTGCAGCCGCTTCGATCAGCCCTTCAAGCGGCAGTCGGTGAAAAGGAGAACCTCCGTCGGAGTCCGGACGGGCGACCAACTGCGCTAATATGTCGCGGCAACGATCGCTTTCTTCCTTTAGCAAACGGAGGTCGTCGGCCCAGGCGCTGTCCTTCCCAACCTCGTTCTGCAGTTCCTTGGCTACCACCGCGATGGTGCCCAGCGGCGTGCCCAGCTCATGGGCGGCGGCGGCGGCCAACGCGCCGACGGCTGAAAGTTGCTGCTCCCTGGCCAACGCGAGATCAGAAGCGCGCAAAGCGGCCGACATACGACTGGCCTCCGATGCCATGGAATAGACATAGGCGGCGATGAACAGGATCGTGATGACCAGCGATGCCCACAGGCCCCACAAGTAAAGCGGTCCGAAGGTCAAGCCCAACCTGTCCCATGACAGGGGAATATAAAAAACGGCAAGCAGGGTGACACAGACCAGTCCCAAACCTGCCAAAGCCAGTGTGCTAACCCGCGAAAGCAAGGAGGCCGACACTGTGATCGGCGCCATGATAAGGATCGAGAACGGATTGGTAAGGCCGCCCGTCAGGGCCAGGAGAACTGCAAGCTGTAAGAGGTCGTATCCCAGGTAGACTGCGGCTTCCCGGTCCCCCAACCACAGGCCGCGGGGCCGATATTCAAGGATCAGAAGGTTGAGCGCGACGGAGACCGCAACGACCAGTAACGACGGAACCAACGGAAGCGGTAGCCCCAGGCCCCAATGCGCGGCAGCCAAGGCGACAGCCTGCCCGGCGACGGCGATCCAGCGTATCGTCACCAGGGTTCGCAGCCTCACCCGGCTGGAGCCTGGGCCGCCGGGTTCGAACAAGACAATGCCTTGCCGCTTCTTCTCTCCGAGCCTGATGCCATCCTCAGCCATCGCAAATCTCA
Organism: Limibacillus halophilus; assembly: GCF_014191775.1. NCBI lineage: Bacteria > Pseudomonadati > Pseudomonadota > Alphaproteobacteria > Rhodospirillales > Rhodovibrionaceae > Limibacillus > Limibacillus halophilus. The sequence continues at coordinate 180,875 of NZ_JACHXA010000008.1, forward strand.
GTTGTCACGGCTACGACGGCTTACCGCGGCTTGATCGAAAGTCGCCATGCCGTTGTGGCAGGCGACAGCAGCTTTCAGCAGCAGGAATGCCAGCGTCGCGCCAGAGCCTTCGCCCAAGCGCATGTCGAGGTCGAGAAGGGGGACTTTCCCCAGTTCCTCCACTAGACGCCCATGGGCATGTTCTGCCGAGCGATGCGCGACCAGACAGTGATCGAGGCCGCCCGGTACCAGTTTATGGACGATCGCAGCGGCCGCCGTGCTGACGAAGCCATCAAGCAGGATCGGCGTGCGCGCCAAGCGTGCCGCCAGGATAGCCCCGACGATGGCAGCCAACTCTTGCCCGCCAAGCGCGCAAAGAATGCTCAATGGGTCGCTCAACCGGTCGCGATTGACCGCTACAGCCTGTTCCACCAACGCTGTTTTCCGCTTTAGACCCGCATCGTCCAGGCCGGTCCCGCGCCCGACCCAGTCGTCTGCCGCGCCGCCAAACAGCGCAAGGCAAACCGCCGAGGCCGCGGTGGTGTTGCCGATGCCCATCTCGCCAAGCGCCATAGCATCGAACCCCTCTTCAACTGCCATCAAACCATAGGCAATCGCCCGCGCGCAGTCGTCTTCGAGCATCGCTGGGCCTTCGCTGATATCACCGGTCGGCTTTTCCAAAGCCATCTCGTAGACCCGCAGATCGGCATCGGCGACACTACAGAGCTGGTTCACAGCCGCGCCACCGTGCACGAAATTCTGGACCATCTGCTGCGTTACTTCCTGGGGATAGGCTGAAACGCCCTTCGCCGCTATTCCGTGATTGGCGACAAACACCGCGGTGCGGGGCCGCTCCATACCCGGGCTTGCACGCCCCTGCCAACGCGCCAACCAGACGGCAATTTCCTCCAGTCGCCCCAGCGAACCACTCGGTTTCGTCAACTGTTCCTGCCGGGCGAGCGCCAGATCGGCCGCCGCCTCGTCGGGTCCCGGCAGCTCTTTGAGCAAAGCCCGTATCTCATCGAAGCTGACGGGTGGTTGATTCGGACTCATAGGGTCTCCTCCAAGTTCTGCGACAGAAGATGACTTGCCGCAGGCGCTGGCCAGTGATACTCGCCACTAGAGCGCAAGGACAAGCCTTTCCGACGTGGGTGCCCTCCCCGCAGTCATGTTTAGGAGGCACCCTTCAAGGATGACGGGTAGGGAGCAAGTTGGACAAATGCGGCAAAACGAAGCGGCCTTACGCGCCTTTTTATCCGACTGGCTTTGCGACCTGAAGCTCTCCATCATTTTCTTCACCCGGATCCCCTTAGCGCAGCCTGGTGAGATCACGCCGAAAGCTTTGACCCGCGCCTTGCGCGCCGCCCCGCTGGTCGGTGGCCTCGTCGGTTTGATCGCCGCCGGCGCTGGCGTTCTTGGTTGGACCCTGGGCCTTCCGCCTCTCGTTTGCGGCCTTCTTGCGGTTGGCGCGAGCATGCTGCTCACCGGCTGCCTCCACGAAGACGGCTTGACCGACGTAGCCGATGGCTTCGGAGGCGCCTTCCAAAGGGACCGCAAGCTGGAGATCATGAAGGACAGCCGTACCGGCACCTATGGCGCCGCGGCCCTGTTCCTATCCATCGGCCTACGTGCTGCCGCTCTTTCCGTGCTGATACCGGCGGGCATTGCTTGGGCCGCCCTGCCTCTGGCACATGCTGCTTCGCGCGCCCTGATTCCGGGTATCATGGCGGTTACACCCCAGGCGCGCAGCAGTGGCCTCGGCGCCTACCACCTGGAACCCGAAAGGCGGGTTGTCGTTGCCGCATTGATCCTGGGCGCACTCGTGACACTCGTCTTGGCTGGGCTTGGGAATGCTTTGATATTGCTGGCGCTTGCGGCCACTGGGGCGGCAGCGATGCGCACCCTCGCCCTGCGGCAGATCGGCGGCTATACCGGCGACGTCCTTGGCGCAACGCAACAAGTCGGCGAGATCACCTTGCTCCTTGGCCTGACAGTCCTTATGTCGTGAGGCTGCAATGACGAAGACACGGAAAAAGACGAAATGAGCAACGCGACACATTGGTGGTGGATTCGCCATGCACCGGTTACCTGCAACGACGGGCGTATTTACGGACAAACCGATCACCCCGCTGACTGCAGCGAAACTGCGCCCTTCAAAGGACTGGCCCAGTTGCTGCCGCAAGACGCGCTCTGGATCACGAGCAACCTTCGGCGCACGCGCGACACCATGGAAGCCGTTGCTCCATACCGCAGCTCGCCGCTGCCCGTCGCTGAGGTCGTGGCATCCTTCGCGGAACAGCATTTTGGTGACTGGCAGGGATTGCGCCATGATGAGCTGCGTACCCGTCCTGAGCGTGAAGCCCACCGCTTCTGGCTGGCTCCAGCCGCCACTTGCCCGCCGGGCGGCGAATCCTTCGTCGATCTCATGAACCGTGTATCGACTGCGATTACCGACCTTTCACGCCAACATAGCGGCAGACATATCGTGGTGTTTGCCCATGGCGGCACGATCCGCGCCGCCCTCGCCTTGGCTTTGGGACTAGACCCGGAGCGGGCTTTGGGTTTCACCATCGAAAACTGTTCGCTTACACGAATCGAGCACTGGGCCGAAGGGGAGACTGGACCCGAGTCCTGGCGCGTCGTTACCACCAATCACGACCCTCGCGGATACGCAAACGGCGTCAAGCAGTTCTGAGATAACTCAGGAAGGAGCATACAAAATGCCGCAGAATCCTTTGGCACGGGCCGCAATCATCTTTGGAGCAGGGTTGGCGATCCTGGCGCTCGGCATCGCGTCGTATCTCTACCTGCAGCCTAAGCCCGCGATCAATCAGGCGCAGTTCGATTCTAACGCAACCGGTGCGCAAGGCAGCTACGGCGGCCCCTTCACCTTGACCAACGATGATGGCGCCAGGGTGACAAACGATACCTATGCTGGGCGCTATCTGCTTATCTACTTCGGTTACACCTTCTGCCCCGACGTCTGCCCGACCAGTCTATCGGTCATGACGCAGGCTTTGGATCGCCTGGATTCGGAAGCGCCAAAGAAGGCAGCCGCCATTCAGCCCCTGTTCATCACGGTTGACCCCGAGCGCGACACGGTCGAGGTGCTGAACACCTACGTTGATTTCTTTCACCCACGCCTTGTCGGCCTAACCGGCAGTCCGGAGGAGATCGCAGGTGTAACCGCCGACTACCGCATCTATGCCAAGAAGGTAACCGAGGAAGGGGCGAGCGACTATCTGATGGACCATACCAGCGCCTTCGTTTTTCTCGACCCTCAAGGCCGCTTCATTCGACTATTCACCCATGGCACCAGCGCGCAGGAAATGGCCGATGCCCTGGCGGAGGTCGTGAAGAACTGATTCCGGCACTTCGAATGAAGCCGTGTAAGAACAAGCTTCGGATAGAAGTCTCAATGCCAAAGCCGCTATGGGATGGAGTACGGATTTTGTGCTTCAATCATACGAGGAAACCTTGGCAATGTCGGGACAGCAGCGAATGAAGAATGAGAATCGCGGGCTGGCAGCGGTACGGGCAGCGGCGATGCTGATCGATGAGCGCACTGAAGAGGGCGTCAGCTTGGCGGAGTTGGCCGAAGCCGTGGCCCTGTCGCCTTGGCACCTGCAACGGCTTTTCAAGAAACACATGGGGATCAGCCCACGGGAATATCAGGACGCCAAGCGAGGCGAGCGCCTGCGCAACGAGCTGCGCCAGGGTGCGGGCGTGGCCGGAGCAACTTATGGGGCCGGCTATGGCTCCTCCAGCCGCGTCTATGAGCGCGCGGCACAGCACCTCGGCATGACGCCCGCATCCTACGCACAGGGCGGCAAGGGCGCCGAAATCGTTTATACGCTGGCCGACTGCCCCTTTGGACGGCTGCTGGTTGCGGCCACGGCCAAGGGCGTCTGCTTCCTGGCCTTTGGTGAGGACCGGACCTTGGAAAGCGAACTGCATGCCGAGTTTCCGGCGGCTGCGAGGATCGAGCGGGACGACGCCTTGCTGGCACCCGCAGTTAACGACATCCTGGAATACCTCGCGGGCTCCCTACCGCATGTGGACCTGCCATTGGACTTGCGGGCAACGGCATTTCAGCGCCGGGTCTGGCAGGAATTGCTGGCAATTCCCGCGGGCGAAACCAGAACTTACCGGGAGATTGCCGAGCGCCTGGGCCTGCCCCAGGGGCAACGTGCCGTTGGCCGCGCTTGCGCGACGAACCCGGTATCCCTGTTGATCCCCTGTCATCGCGCCTTGCGCACCGACGGCGGTCTTGGAGGCTACCGTTGGGGCCTGCCGCGAAAAGAGGCGCTGCTGGATTTGGAGAAGCGCCTGACCGCCAAAGCTTAGGGGCTTGCCAAGTCCGGCACGGGTTTTCAAATTAAGCCATGTTGTGGAAATCCAGCCTGCCCGAGTCGCTTGAGATCGACGGCCGTCGTTTGACGCTCAAAGTGCGCCGGGATATCCGGGCGCGGCGCTTGATCTTGCGGGTCGATCCCGCCGACGGTGGCGTTGCCCTTACGATTCCCAAAGGAACCAGCAACCGAACAGCAATTGATTTCCTGGAACGGCACGAAGGCTGGATCGCCGAGCGCCTGCATAAGCTTCCGCCTCTCACTCCCTTCACGCACGGCGCGGCGATCCCCATTCTGGGAGACCTGCATAGAATAGAGCATCGTCCTGACGCACGCGGCGGGGTATGGCGTGAGGAGCAGGTGGTGTTCGTCACCGGAAAGCCGGAGCATCTGCAACGTCGCCTGACCGACTATCTCAAGGGGGAGGCAAGAAAGGTATGCCGTACAAGGTCGGAAGCACTGGCGGGCAAAATCGGTGAAAAGGTGACGCGGGTCACGGTCCGCGATACGCGTAGTCGCTGGGGGTCCTGCTCAACCAGCGGCGCGCTGTCCTTCTCCTGGCGGTTGATCATGGCCCCGGAAGCGGTGCTGGATTATGTTATCGCTCACGAGGTGGCCCATCTGCGCCATCACGATCATTCACCCAGCTTTTGGCGGTTGGTCTCGGAGTTGGTGCCGGACCATCAGACGCAACGCCGCTGGCTAAAGCGCGAGGGCTCATTGCTCTGGCGGTTCGGTTAAAGCAAAAGGGGCCGCGGTGATACACCGCAGCCCCTCGCCATTTATCGAGACTTGGGTAACAGGCTTTAGAAGCCCATGCCACCCATGCCACCCATTCCGCCCATGTCGGGCATGCCGCCGCCGGCTTCCTTCTTCTCCGGCTTCTCCGCCACCATCGCTTCGGTGGTGATCAGGAGACCGGCGATCGAGGCCGCGTCCTGCAGGGCCGTACGCACGACCTTGGTCGGGTCGATGATGCCCCACTTCACCAAGTCGCCGTACTCGCCCGTCTGGGCGTTGTAGCCGAAGGTCTCGCTCTTCTGCTCGAGAAGCTTGCCGACGACAATCGAACCCTCGGCGCCTGCGTTGATGACGATCTGGCGGATCGGCGCCTGGATCGCACGACGCACGATGTCGATGCCGACGCGCTGGTCGTCGTTGTCAACCTTCAAGTTCGACAGGGCCTTGGTCGCGTAGAGCAGAGCCGCACCGCCGCCCGCGACGATGCCCTCTTCAACCGCTGCACGGGTCGCGTTCATGGCGTCCTCGACACGGTCCTTGCGCTCCTTGACCTCAACCTCGGTCGCGCCGCCGACACGGATCACCGCAACACCGCCCGCCAA